>DASXTX010000220.1:0-31073 GCA_036505195.1 Actinomycetota bacterium | reverse complement strand
GATGCGATCGCCGAGCAGGCGGCCAGGGGCATCACCCTCATGCTGCCGACCGAGGACGCGGCGTGGGTGGGCGCCGAGATGCAGCGGCGGTTCGGCCTGCCGTTCTGGCAGTTCTGCCTGACCGCCACCGACGCGAACCGCTTCACGATCCGGCTGGCGCGAGCGATCACCGGGCGCCCGAAGATCCTGGTCTTCAACTACTGCTACCACGGCTCGGTCGACGAGACGATCGTGACGCTCGAGGACGACGTGCCCGGTCCCCGCCTCGGGAACGTGGGCGCGCCCGTCGACCCCACCGAGACCACGCGGGTGGTCGAGTTCAACGACGTGGACGCGCTCGAGGCGGCGCTCGCACACGAGGACGTGGCCTGCGTGCTCGCCGAGCCGGCGCTCACGAACATCGGGATCGTCCTGCCCGAGCCGGGGTTCCACGACGCGCTCCGGACGCTGACGAGCGAACACGGCACCTACCTGGTGATCGACGAGACCCACACGATCTGCGCCGGGCCCGGCGGCGCGACGCGGGCGTGGGGGCTGGACCCCGACTTCCTCACGGTCGGCAAGCCGCTCGCGAGCGGGGTGCCCGCGGCCTGCTACGGGATGAGCGCCGAGGTCGCCGAACGCACCGACGCGTTCATGCGCTCGCTCCCCACGACCGACGTCGGAGGGATCGGCGGGACGCTCTCGGGCAACGCGCTCTCGCTTGCCGCGATGCGGGCCACGCTCGAACACGTCCTGACCGAGTCGGCGTTCGAGCGGATGATCGCGCTCGGCGAGCGGTGGGCCGACGGGGTCTCGGCGGCGATCGGGGAGCACGACCTGCCGTGGGAGGTGCAACGGATCGGATGCCGGGCCGAGTACTGGTTCACGCCGACGCCGCCCCGGACCGGGGGCGACGCGGCGGCCGCCGACGACCACGAACTCGCGAGGTTCACACACCTGTACGCGCTCAACCGCGGCATCCTGCTCACGCCGTTCCACAACATGGCCCTGATGTCCCCCGCCACCACCGAGGCCGACGTCGACGCCCACTCGAGCGTGTTCGCCGAGATGACGGCCGAGTTGACCGGCTGAGCCGTCCAGCCCACAGGGCAAGCAAGGGCAAGCGTCGCGCTCGCTCGCCGTCGTACGCTCGGCTCATGGCGGACGAGGCGATCGGGCGGTTCCACTGGCTCGTCATCGACACGGTCGATCCCGCGCGGATCGCGCCGTTCTGGTGCGCGCTCCTCGGCGTCGAGGAACGGGGGTGGTTCGGCGACGACTACCTGATGCTGAAGGCCGACGGGGGCGCGCCGCCCGTCGCGTTCCAGCGGGTGCCGGAGGCCAAGTCGATCAAGAACCGGCTCCACGTCGACCTCGAGGTCGACGACCTGGACGAGGCGTTCACGAGGATCGTCGCGCTCGGCGGTTCGGCCGTCTCGGACATCCTGGAGATGCCCGACGGCTACCGCTGGCGCGTGATGGCCGACCCCGAGGGGAACGAATTCTGTATCGTCCCACGGGACCAGGACTGAGCCGCGCTCAGCCGCCGTCGGGTCGCAGCACCTGGCGGATCCGAACGCGACCGGGCCGCAGCAGCGCGCGGGAGTAGATCGTCGTCGCGATCGGGATCACCGCCGCGGTCGCGCCCACCGAGATCGCGATCGAGGCCACCACCTCCCACGTGGCCGCCTCCCCCAGGGCGATCCTGGTCGGCATCACGAGCGGGGAGGAGAACGGCAGGAGGGACGCGACGGTCGCCAGCGTCGAGTCCGGGTTGCTCGTCGCGCTCAGCCCGATGAAGAACGAGCCCAGGATCAGGATCGTGAGCGGCGTCATCGTCGTCTGGAGGTCCTCCTGCCGCGTGACGATCGATCCCGCGACCGCGAACAGGCTCGCGTAGAAGAAGAAACCGAGGACGAACCACACCAGCACGAGCCCGATCGTCGCGACCGCGCCGGAGGGGAAATCGAGCGAGCCCACCGCGGCCGAGGCGAACAGGCCCACCAGCCCGATCAGCAGGAGCTGCCCGAGCCCCAGGACCCCGATGCCGAGGATCTTGCCGCGCAGCAGGTGCGACGGGCGGACCGTCGCCAGCAGTACCTCTACCACCCGCGAGGACTTCTCCTCGACCACGCCGGCCGCGACCCAGTAGCCGTACGCGAACAGCTGCCCGTACAGCAGGAGCACTCCGACGAACACCACGGTCGCGGTCTCGCTGCTGCGGGTGTCCACAGGCTCGAGCGCTTCGACGGGGAGCGGTGCCTGCAGGAGCGCGGCGTCGACCTCCTCGGGGGTGAGCCCCGCCGTCATGAGCGCGCGCCGGGAGCGCTCCCGAACCGAGACCGCCTGGATCAGCCCGACGAGCTGGTCGGGTGGCTCGGCGCGCACGACGATCTCGGCGGTGTCGACGAGCGCGGCATCGGCCTCGCCGGCGTCGACGGCGCGGCGCGCCTGAGCCTCGTCCGCGAGCTCTCGCACACTGACCTCGATGCCCAGTGCGTGGGCGGCCGCACGAACCTCGCGCCCGAGGGCGTCGGACCCCTCCCCCACGACGGCCAGGTCGAAGCTGGTCGGGCGGTTGGAGGCCGCCGAGATCAGGATGACGCTGGTCAGCAGCAGCAACGTGATCGCCGTCGAAACCTGGAAGCCTCGGTCGCGCGCACGCTCGACGAACTCGCGCCGTGCAACGATCGGCCACATGCGCCGTCGAACGGTCATCGTGCGACCTCGCGCCGGAAGATCTCGGACAGGCTCGGCCGGACGACGCTGAAGTGCCTGACCGATCCCGCGGCCCGCGCCGCGTCGAGCACGTCCGACTCGCTCGCGCCGTCGAGCTCGACGATCGCGCCCTCCGCCAGCGGTTCGAGCACGCGGACGCCCGGGACGCGGTCGAGCCATCGCTCCGGCGCCCCCGCCACCTCGACCCGGACCAGGCGCCGGGTGTCGCGGGCGCGCAGGTCCGCGATGCGCCCCGATGCCACGATCCGGCCGCGGTCGATCATCACCACGGACTCGCAGAGCCGCTCGACGAGCTCGAGCTGGTGGCTGGAGAACACGACGGGTGCGCCGTCGTTGGCCTGGCGGCGAAGGATCTCCGAGACGACGTCGACGCCGACCGGGTCGAGGCCCGAGAAGGGCTCGTCCAGCACCAGCACCTCCGGCCGGTGCACGAGCGCGGCCGCGAGCTGGACGCGCTGCTGGTTTCCGAGCGAGAGCGACTCGGCCCGGTCGCGGGCTCGGTCGGCCACGCCGAGCAGCTCGATCATCCGATCGGCCTGCGAGCGGGCCTCCTCGCGTTCGAGCCCGTGGAGGCGCGCCAGGTAGACGAGCTGATCGAGCACGCGCATCTTCGGATAGAGGCCGCGCTCCTCGGGCAGGTAGCCGAACCGACGTCGCGTCTCGGTGTCCACGTCAACGCCGCGCCAGCGCACCCGGCCGGCGTCGGCCTGCAGCACGCCGAGCGCGATCCGCATCGCCGTCGTCTTGCCGGCCCCGTTCGGGCCGACGAACCCGACCATCTCGCCGGCCGCGACGCGGAAGGACACGTCGTCGAGCGCCACGACCTCACCGAAGCGCCGCATCAACCCGACGAGCTCGAGCGCGTCGGAGGTCGGCGGCACCGCGGTCACGACGACCCGAGGGTGAGGACGGCCTTGCCGCGCACCCGCCGTTCGAGGAGCGCGGTCACGGCCGACGCGGCCTCGGTCCAGGGCACGATGAGGTCGACGTCCGGTCGAAGCCGACCGCTCGTCGCGAGGCCGACGAGCTCATCGAACCTGGGGGACCCGATCCTGCCGGCGAGGAGCTCGTGGGTCACGAAGTACCCGCGCATCGTCGGCCGGCCTCGCCGGTAGAACAACCGCGGGTCGAACGACGTCGGCTCGTTCGACGAGTTCCCGAACGACACCACCGTCCCGTCCGGAGACACTCGGGTGAGCGCCGCCGCCAGGCTCGAGCCCCCGGCCGACTCCAGGATGAGGTCGAACGGCTCGCCCTCGGGCTCGAGCGCCAGCACCACGTGGTCCGCCCCGAGCTCGGGAAGACCCTCGCCGCGCTCGGGGCTGCCGACGACCGCGGTCACGTCGGCGTGCAACGCATGTGCGAGTTGGATCGCGAAGCGGCCGACGCCGCCGGCCGCGCCGGTGATGGCTACGCGACGGCCCTCGAGCGGCTCGACGAAGGCCAGCGCGCCCATCGCCGTGAGCCCGGCGACCGGGAGCGTCGAGGCGACCTCGAATGGCACGTGCTCGGGCAGCTCGGCCAGGTGGTCCGCGCGCACGGCGACCCGTTCGGCCCACGCACCACCGTTCGCCCATCCGATCACGCGGGTGCCGGCCTCGACGACCCAAGCCTCCGACGGTTCGGCCGACGGCTCGGCGATCACGCCCGCCACGTCCCATCCGGGGCGCCAACCGTCAGGCGCGCTCCGCAGCGCGCTGCACTCGCCGCGATTGAGGGACGACGCGCGGACCTCGACGATGGCTTCGCTCGGCTCGCGGTCGGGTTCGTCGACCTCCCGCAGCTCGATGTTTGCTGGCCGGCCTGGTGCGGCGACCAGTGCGCGCATCAGGTGACGATCTGGTGAGCCATCGAGAACCCCCGCTGCATCTGCATCTCCGCCTGGATCAGGTGCACGACCGCGTTGATCAGCGCCAGGTGCGTGAAGGCCTGCGGGAAGTTCCCGAGGTGGCGCCCCGTGACGGCATCGATCTCCTCCGCGTAGAGCTGGAGGGGACTCGCGAAGGACAGGAGCTTCTCGCAGAGGGCGCGCGCGCGCCGAAGCTCGCCGATCTCGACGAGCGCCGAGACCAACCAGAACGAGCAGATCGTGAACGTCCCCTCCTCGCCCGAGAGCCCGTCGTCGGTCTGCTCGACCCGGTAGCGCAGGACGAGTCCGTCCATCGTGAGCTCGTCGGCGATCGCGAGGACGGTGGCGCGGACGCGTTCATCGTCCTGGGGAAGGAATCGCACGAGCGGCATGAGCAACAGCGAGGCATCGAGCGCATTCGTGCCGTAGTACTGCGTGAACACGCCGCGCTCGTCGACGCCGTTCGCGCAGATGTCGGCGTGGATCTCGTCCGCCACGGCGCGCCACTTCTCCTGGAGCGCGTCCTCGCCACGACGGCCCGCGAGGCGCGCGCCTCGGTCGAGCGCGACCCAGCAGAACATCTTCGAGGAGGTGAAGTGCCTCGGCTCGCCGCGGACCTCCCAGATGCCGCGGTCGGGCTCGTGCCAGTGCTCGATCGCCTTCTCGACCTGCGCGACGACGATCGGCCAGACGCGTTCGGACATTCGGTCGCGGGACTTCGCGTTCAGGTAGACGGAATCGAGCAGCGCGCCCCACACGTCGTGCTGGTCCTGCTCGTACGCCGCGTTGCCGATCCGCACGGGCTGCGCGTCCTCGTACCCCGTCAGGTTCGGCAGGATGGATTCGGTGAGGTCGCGTTCGCCGCCGAGCCCGTACATCACCTGGAGGTCGCTGCCGTCCTGGCACCGATCGGCCACGAACTCGAAGAACCCGTCCGCCTCCGAATCGAACCCGAGCGTGTACAGGCCCCACAGCGCGAACGTCGAGTCCCGGATCCACGAGTACCGGTAGTCCCAGTTCCGCTCGCCGCCCGGCGACTCGGGCAGCGAGGTGGTGGCCGCCGCCATCAACGCACCGGTGGGCGCGTAGGTGAGGCCCTTCAGCGTGAGCGCACTCCGCTGCAGGTGGATCCGCCAGGGGTGGTCGGGGAACTCGCCGTGGTTCAGCCACTCGCGCCAGTACTCCTGCGTCCGCCACATCCGGTCGGCGGCGTCCTCGTAGGACCGCGGCGGTTCGTGGTCGGACCACGACAGGGCGACGAACCGCTCGTCGCCGTCGCGCATCCTGGTGTTCGCGTGTGCGCGCTTGCCCTCGAAGCCCATCCGCAGATCGCCGGTGAGCCGGAGCGGCAGACCGCCCGGCGCGATCCGCGCGAGCGCGTGGCTGTATCCCTCGGTCTCGTACTCCCAGCTCGCGCCCGCCCGCGCGTAGTCGGGCGAGGGCTCGCAGTCCATCAGGAGCTCGACGTGGCCGTTCACGCATCGGACCGTGCGCAGCAGGACGTGTTCGGCCTCGTGATCGCCGGGAGGCCGTTGGTAGTCGACCGCCCGCTGCGTGTCGTCGTACCAGGGGCCGACGAGGAGGGCGTCCCGGATCACGAGCCACCCCGTCCGCGTCTGCCACGTCGTCTCCAGGACGAGCGTCCCCGGGACGTAGCGGCGGCCGGCGGGCACGGTCACCTCGGCCGGACCGAGCCGGAAGTGGCCCGCCGATCGATCGAGGATCGCCCCGAACACGGAGGGACTGTCGGGCCGTGGGAGGCAGAGCCACTCGACGTTGCCGCTCGGCGCCACGAGCGCCTGGACCTGCCGGTCCGACAGGAACGCGTACTCGGCGATCGGGGGGAACGCGCTCCCTTCCGCGAACCGCATCGTGCGCTCGGCGCCCGCCATCTGCGGATAGTAGCGACCTCACGAACGATTACGGATCACCCAGGCCCGCGGTCGACGGCTCGACGCTGCCCATCGGGCCGTCGGACAGGAACATCATCAACCCTTACCGACCGTGTCGTCGGCTCGACCCGGCCTCCTTAGGCAGCTAGGCTGCCGTCGCGGCTCCCGCGTCCTCGCGCTCAAGCGCGATCGAGAGCACCTCGTCGATCGTTTCGACGGGATGGAACGCGATCTCCTCCCGCACCTGCTCGGGGACGTCGTCCAGGTCGCCCTCGTTCCGCTTGGGCAGGATGACCTCCTTGAGCCCGGCACGATGCGCGGCGAGCACCTTCTGCTTGACGCCGCCGATCGGCAGCACCCGACCCTGAAGCGTCACCTCGCCGGTCATCCCCACCGTGCTCTTCACCGGCGTGTCCGAGAGCAACGAGGCGATCGCCGTCACCATCGTGACGCCGGCGCTCGGGCCGTCCTTGGGCACGGCGCCGGCGGGCACGTGCACGTGGAACCGGCCGCCGAGGTTCGACGCGTCGATCCCGAGCTCGCGCGCGTGCGAGCGCACGTAGCTCAGCGCGATCTGGCCCGACTCCTTCATGACGTCGCCGAGCTGACCCGTGAGCATCAGCGGATCCTTCCCGTCGCCCTCGAGACGCGTGGCCTCGATGAACAGGACGTCGCCGCCGGTGCCGGTGACCGCGAGCCCGGTCGCGACGCCGGGCACGCTCGTGCGCTCGGCGGCCTCGAAGAAGAACCTCGGCCGTCCGAGGTGCTCGCGGATGTCGGCCGCGGCGACCCGAACGGGGGCCTGTGCCTGTCCGCTCGCGATCCGCGTCGCCACCTTGCGGAGCACCTTGCCGAGCTCACGTTCGAGGTTCCGGACGCCGGCCTCCCGGGTGTAGTCGCCGACGACCTGCCGGAGCGCGTCGTCGGTGATCTCGACCTCGTCCGAACGCAGGCCGTTGCGCTCCTCCTGCCGCGCGAGCAGGTGGTCGCGCGCGATCGCGACCTTCTCGTCCTCGGTGTAGCCGTCGAGACGGATGACCTCCATCCGGTCGAGCAGCGGGCCCGGGATCGTCTCGGACACGTTCGCGGTCGAGATGAACAGCACCTCGGACAGGTCGAGGTCGACCTCGAGGTAGTGATCGCGGAACGTGTGGTTCTGCGCGGGGTCGAGCACCTCGAGCAGCGCGCTCGACGGGTCGCCGCGCCAGTCGGCGCCGACCTTGTCGACCTCGTCGAGCATCATGACCGGGTTCTTCGTGCCGGCCTCCTTGAGGGCACGGACGATGCGGCCCGGGAGCGCGCCCACGTAGGTGCGCCGGTGCCCGCGGATCTCGGCCTCGTCGTGGATACCGCCCAGCGAGATCCGGACGAACTTGCGACCGAGCGCCCGCGCGACGGACTCGCCGAGCGACGTCTTTCCGACGCCCGGAGGCCCGACGAGCGTGAGGATCGCGCCCGAGCCCCGGCCGGACGAGGGCCCCAGCCCGCGCTCCTGGCGCAGCTTGCGCACCGCGAGGTACTCGACGATCCGGTCCTTCACGTCGGACAGGCCGGTGTGGTCCTCGTCGAGGATCGCGCGCGCCGCGCCGATCTCGAGGTTGTCCTGCGTGCGGACGTCCCACGGGATCTCGGTCATCCAGTCGAGGTAGGTGCGGATCCAGCCGTACTCGGGCGACTGCTCCGACATCGCCTCGAGACGGCCGAGCTCGCGCTCGGCCTCCTTGCGCGCGCCCTCGGGCATGTTCGCGTCGGCGATCTTCTTGCGGTACTCCTCCACGATCCCCTCGCCCGACTCGTCGCCGAGCTCCTTGCGGATCGCGTCCATCTGCTGGCGCAGGATGTACTCGCGCTGGTTCTTCTCCAGGCCGTCGCGGACGTCGCTGCGGATCTTGTCCTTCAGCTCGAGCTCGGCCAGGATCTCCTTGGCCCAGTCCAGGACCTTCTCGAGCCGCTGCTCGACGTCGAGGGTCTCGAGGACCTCGACCTTCCGCTCGATCGACAGGTCCGGCGAGTAGCCGGCCGTGTCGGCGACCTGACCGGGGTCGGACAGGCCGCGGAGGAAGTCGGCAACCTCGGGGACGCCGCGAGCTTCGACGATGCTCTCCACCACCGCCCGGTACTCGCGTGCGAGTCCGAGGGACCGCTCGGAGGGGATCTCGGGGTCGGGACGGGGTTCGAACTGCACCCACGTTGTCTCGCCCGTCCCGGCGACGCCGGTCCCGACGACGGCGCGGACCACGCCGCGGATCACGAGGGCCTCGAGGCCGCTGCGAAGCCGGCCCACGTCCTCCACCTTGGCGACGGTGCCGATCTTCGCGTAGCTCGAGCCGATCCGGGGCACGAGCAGGAGCTCGCCGTCCGAGGACTCAGAGGCGGCGAGTGCGCGGCGGGCCTCGTCGGACTCGATCGTGAGGGTCACGACCATGCCCGGCAGGACCACGCCCGAGGTGAGGGGCAGGAGCGGCAGGATCTGGGTGTCGAGCTGTGCCATGTCGGATTCTCCTCGAAGAGTCGTCTCGGCGGAATCAACGCGCCGCTCAGGCACGGTATTCCCCGAGTGTAAGCAGGATTACAGCCGCGGGCGACCCGCCAGCGCCCTTCCGGTCGGCGAGGCCTATCCTGCAGTCCAGGTGTTCGAGCGCTTCACGGACCGAGCCCGTCGCTCCGTCGTCCTCGCCCAAGAGGAAGCGAGGATGCTCAACCACAACTACATCGGGACCGAGCACATCCTGCTCGGCCTGGTGCGCGAGCGGGACGGCGTCGCCGGCAAGGCGCTCGTGAGCCTCGACATCTCCCTCGAGGCCGTGCGTCAGCAGGTCGAGGAGATCGTCGGCCGGGGCCAGGCCGCGCCGAGGGGTCATATCCCCTTCACCTCGCGCGCCAAGAAGGTCCTCGAGCTCTCGCTCCGGGAGGCGCTGCAGCTCGGCCACGACTACATCGGCACCGAGCACATCCTGCTCGGGCTGATCCGCGAGGGCGAGGGGGTCGCCGCCCAGGTCCTGCAGAAGCTCGGCGCCGACCTCGATCGCGTCCGCCAGACCGTGGTGCAGCTCACGGAAGGTTGGTCGGACGTCGCAGAGTCGAGCGGCGGCGAGCACGGCGGAGCGTACGTCGAGGTCACCGCTTCACCCACCGAGGCCATCAGCGAGAACGCCCCCCTCTGCCCGAACTGCTTCGCCGGGCTCGACGAGACGCTGGCGGTGAGGAAGGTCGAGACGACGGGCGATGGCGAGTCGGTCTCCGTCGGGATCGCCTATTGCACCCACTGCGGGGTCGCGCTCGGCCCGGTCACGTAGCCGGCGGCGCGACCCGAAGCACCGTCCCGTCGACGATCGGCAGCCACAGCGAACCGTCCTCGAACGCCATCACCTGGTTCGCGTTGATCAGCCCGTGGTCCGAGACCGTGGCCTTGGCCACGACCTCCTGCGTCTTCGGGTCGATGCCGGTGAGCTCGGGACCGATCTCGGTCGCGACCCAGAGAGCCGTTCCGTCGAACGCCAGCCCGTCCGGCGCCACCGACGTCTCGACCGTGCCGACGACCTCGTCGGTCGCCGGATCGATCGCCTGGATGTGGTCCACGTCGGTGCACGACACCCACAGGAGGCCGCCGGCCTCCTCCATGATCTGCGGCCCCTGTTCGGTCGTGATCTCGGCGACGACCTTCCCGCTCGCCGGATCGATCCGCGTGATCGCCCCGCCGAAGTAGCTCGAGACCCAGATGTCGTCGAACGCGAACGTCACGAACCTCGGCTGGAGCCCGACCTCGACCTGGTCGACCACCTCGTCCGTCGTGGGATCGATGCGCGCGACGACGCCGTCGTCCTCGCACACGACCCAGACCGTTCCGTCGGCGACCGCGAGGCCCTCCGGCGCCGCGCAGACGTCGATGCTCGCCACGACCTCGTTCGACGAGGGGTCGACGCGCGAGACCGTGTCGTCGCCGGAATTCGAGACCCAGGCGCTCCCCTCCCCCACAGCGACCTCCAGCGGGACCGCGCCGACGCCGATGGTCGCAAGGACCTCGCCGCTCGCCGGATCGATCCTCGATACCGACCCTCGCTTCGCGTTGATGTCCGCGTTGACCACCCAGAGCGACCCCTCGCCGGCGGCGATGCCGATCGGATCCGCGCCGACTTCGATCGTGGCCTCGACGGTCGCGTCGCCGCTCGGAGGTCCCCCGGCCGAAAGCGACGTCGCCTTCGACGGATCACCTCCGTCGGTCGAGCACCCCGCGAGCGTGATGAGGAAGCCCGCGAGCGAGAGCGCGGTCAGGCGTGGAGCCCCTCTCTCCATCGCCAACCGATACGTGCTGCGTCGCTCGCCGAGACGGGCTCGGGTCCGGCTGGGCAGGAAACCGCAACCCCGGGCGCCTCACCGGGGCCTATCCTTGCCCCGATGACCGAGGCCGAGGGGGCGCGGGCTCTCTTCAAGCAGATCGCCGACCGGGTCGACGAACGGCTGTTCGGTGTGCGCGAGCCGCTCGGGCTGGTGATGGTCGGCATCCTCACCGGCAACCACGTCCTGATCGACGACGTCCCCGGGGTCGGCAAGACGACGCTGGTCCGGATGCTCTCGACGCTGCTCGGCCTCCGGTTCCAGCGGGTGCAGTTCACGCCCGACCTGATGCCGAGCGACATCACCGGCACCTCGGTCCTGAACCTCAAGACCAACGACTTCGAGTTCCGCCCGGGACCGCTCTTCACGCAGGTCCTCCTGGCCGACGAGATCAACCGCGCGACCCCCAAGACGCAGGCGGCCCTCCTGGAGGCGATGCAGGAGCGCCAGGTGACCGTCGACGGCGAGACCCACCCGCTCCCCGAGCCGTTCTTCGTCCTCGCGACGCAGAACCCGATCGAGCTCGAGGGCACGTTCCCGCTGCCCGAGGCGCAGCTCGATCGCTTCCTGCTCCGGGTCAAGCTCGGGTACCCCGACGAGCGCGAGGAGCTCCGCATCCTCCAGACCCGGCCGTCCGAACGCACCCTGCCGCGGGAGCCGCTCGCCGAAAGGCCCCCGCTGCGCGAGCTCCGCGACGCGATCGCCTCGATCGGCCTCGAACTGCCCGTGCGCGCCTACGTGGTCGCGCTCGCCCGCGCGACGCGCGACCACCCCGAGCTGTCGGTGGGTGCCAGCCCTCGCGCGGTCGAGCAGATGGGCGACGCGGCACGCGCGTTCGCGATGCTGGACGGCCGCGACTACGTGCTGCCGGACGACGTGAAGGCGCTCGCCGAACCCGTCTTCGGCCACCGGCTGGTCCCGACCACCGACGCGAGGATCCGCGACCGGAACGCCGACGAGATCCTCCGCGAGATCCTCCGTTCGGTCCCCGTGCCGACCGAGCTCGACACCTAGGGAGCCCCGACGGACACGGCGGAACGGCGCCAGATCGCGCTCTACGTCGCGGGCATCGCCGGCGTGTTCGCGGTGGCCTGGGGAGAGATGGTCGTCTTGCTGTGGGCGTCGGCGATCGCGGCGATCTCGATCGCCTCGACGCTGTGGGCGCGTTCGGCGCTCCGCAGCGTGAGCGTCGAGGTCGCGTTCGAGCCCTCGAGGGCGTTCGTGGGCGAGGACGTCACGCTGCGCGTCCGGATCGCGAACGAAAAGCGCCTTCCCCTCCCGATCGTCCGTCTGCTGGTCCGCTATCCCTTCGGCCTCCTGCCCGATGCGGACCCCGACCCCACCGCGCTCCGCGGCCACCGACGACGCCTCTCGATCGCGGGGCGCACCGAGGTGGAGCTCCGCCTGCCCGTCGTGGTCACCACGCGCGGCGAATACTGGCTCGAAGGCGTCGACGTCGTGGTCTCCGATCCGTTCGACCTCGCGCCGGTCAGGCACGAGGCGACGGCGGACCGGCCGCTGCTCGTGATGCCCGAGCCCCGCGTCGGGATCCCGCTCCGGATCGCGCGGCGGCTGCCGTTCGGTTCGCCGGCGCCATCCGCGCAGCTGTTCGAGGACCGGGAGCACTTCGCGGGCGTTCGCGACTACGAGCCCGGCGACCCGATGCACCACGTGCACTGGCGCCTCTCCGCCCACGCGGGCAAGCTCCAGACGAAGCGCTACGAGCCGACGCGCTCGGCCGAGGTCCTGTTCGCCCTCGACGTCGCGAACGGTGAACCGTTCTGGCACGCCGTCGACCCCGATACCGCGGAGGAGTCGATCGGCTGGACGTCGTACCTCGCCCGCCAGGCGATCCACGCGGGTTGGCGCACGGGTCTGGTCGCGAACACGCACCTGCGCCGCGGCCGCGGACCGCTGCGAGTGCCGACCTCGGACTCGGCCGGCAACGAGGCGGCGTTGTTCGCGGCCCTCGCCCGCATGCCGAACCAACCGACCAGCGATCTGGGGCCCGTGCTGCGCGAGGTCGGCCGGCGGCTGGTCCGCCGAACGACCGTCATCGTGGTCTCGCCGCGACCCGGCCCGGCGCTATCGCATGAGATGGAGGTGCTCCGCCGGCGCGGGTGCGACGTGATCCACCTCTCGCCGCTCGAGGCGTTCCGCAGGGCGGCGTCGTGAACCTCTCGGGGGTGGCCGCGTGATGGCCTCCGGCTGGGTCGGCACCACGCCTCCGGAGGCCCGGGAGCTCCGCGCGTGCGGGTTGGCCGCGCTCGCCGAGGCCGGCGTCCTCGTCCTGCCGGTGTGGCTCGTCCTCACCGAGGCGCGCGGGCTGAAGATCGGCGTAGTGTCGCTCGCGGTGCCGTTCGTCGCGGCGTACGTGGGGGGCGCGCTGCTCGCGTGCCGGTTCCGGGCCTCGCGCAACGTCGCGCTCGGGGCGGCGATGCTCGCCGTGGTGAGCGGGATCTGGCTCGGGCACGGCGACCTCAACCGGATCGTGTTCTCGGTCCTCGTGTGCCTGCTCGTGTCGTTCCGGCTCGTCACGCTGGCGCTCCGGGACTGGCGTGTGCCGATCCACGCGGAGGTCGGATGGTTCGCGCTCGCGCTCGGGCTCGAGGTGCTGCTCGCCGCCGGCGCAACCGACGAATGGCGAGCCCCGCTGCTGCTGTTCGTGCCGCTGTTCTTCGTGGCCGCGCTCGCCAGCCGCGCGAGCACGGTATGGACCTCGGGCGGCGCCGGCGAGCTCGACGAACGCATCCGGGCGGCCTGGATCCGTCGAGCGCTGATCGCGACCGGTGCGTTGGTGGGCGCGATGGCCGCCGCGGTGATCCTGAGCGTCGAGGGCGGCGTGTTCGACCGCATCGGCGTCTGGCTCACCCCCGCGGCCAACGCCGTGGCCTCGTTCTTCGCGTGGGTGCTGTCGCAGGCCGCGCGGCCCATCTTCTTCCTGGTCGACCTGCTCGGCATCGACCCCGAACGCGTGCGGGAATTCTTCGACCGGCTCCGGGAGGGAGCGGCGGGTCGTACGCTCAACCAGCGTCGCGCGGGGCCGCCCGAGATCTGGCAACGGATGCTGGGGTTCCTGGTGTTCGCGGCGATCGGGTACGCGGTGTTCCGGGCGATCCGGCACTTCCGGCCACCGGCCGGCGGCGAGCCCGAGCCCCGCGTCCCGGGGACCCAGACCGAGATGGCGCTGCCCGCGGTCGAGGCGCTGCCCCCCCGGCCCCGGTTCCGGCGCGAGCCGCCCGCGGACGCGGTTCGGCGCTGGTACGCCGAGGCCCTGTGGGCGCTCCGGCGCCGCGAGATCGTTCGCGAACCCTGGCAGACGCCCGCCGAGTTCGCCCCCGTGGTGGCCGGCGCGGTGCCCTCGTGCGCGGACGCGTTCGATGAGCTCACGTGCGCCTACGAGGACGTGCGGTACGGCAGCCTGCGGATCGACCCGACCGCGATCTTGCGGCTCGAGGCGGGCCAGCAGCGGATCATGTCTGCGATCGGCGGCGGCTGAGCCTCGCGCTTCCGGGGGCGTCGATCCGGGCCTCCCGGCTCCGGCCCAGGAAAGGTTCCGGCGTTTCGATGAGTTCGGGGCCCGAACGCGGTCTTCACGCGATGTGGGAGGGTCCTACGAGATGCGCCAGGGGAGGATCGGCATGACGCACGGGTTCGGATCCGAACGAGGGCGAGAGGTGTGAGCGTGGCGGGGTTGACGTCGTGGGTAGGATGGCGCGCTCCATGACCGACGCAGCGATCGTCGTCGAGAGCCTCGCCAAGCGGTTCGGGAAGGTGGAGGCGTTGCAGGGCGTGGACCTGCAGGTGCCGCCCAGCACGGTCCTGGGCATGCTCGGTCCCAACGGGGCGGGCAAGACCACCACCGTTCGGATCCTCACCACGCTCCTCAGCCCGGACGAGGGACACGCCACCGTCGCCGGCTACGACGTGGTCAAGCAGGCGGAAGAGTTGAGGCACGTGATCGGGCTCGCCGGCCAGAGCGCCGCGGTGGACGAGAACCTGACGGGCCTGGAGAACCTCGAGATGGTGGGGCGTCTGTACCACGTGCCGGCGGCAGAGGCGAAGCGACGCGGCCAGGAGATCCTCGAGCGGTTCGAGCTGTCCGACGCCGCCCACCGCGTGGCCAAGACGTACTCGGGCGGCATGCGACGGCGACTGGACCTCGGTGCCAGTCTGGTCGGACGCCCGCAGGTCCTGTTCCTGGACGAGCCGACGACGGGCCTGGACCCTCGAGGCCGGCTGGAGATGTGGGACATCATCCGCGACCTCGTGACCGAGGGGACCACCCTGCTGCTCACGACGCAGTACCTGGACGAGGCCGACCGCCTGGCCGACTCGATCGCCGTGATCGACGGCGGCCGGGTGATCGCCGAGGGCACCTCGGACCAGCTGAAGAGCCGCGTCGGCGGCGAGGTGCTGGCCCTACGCGTGGCGGATCGCAGCCGCGCGCCGGATGCGGCGGGCGCCGTGCTGGGGCTCGGACCCGGCGGCGGCAACGTGGACAACAACACCGGCGAGATCAACGTGCCCGTCGGCACGGACGGGACGGCGATCCTGACGGAGGCCGTCCGACGGCTCGACACGGAAGGGATCAAGCTCGCCGACGTCGGGCTTCGGCGGCCCACCCTCGACGACGTCTTCCTGGCCCTCACCGGACACGCGGCCGAGGAGGCCGACGGGGAGCAGCCGTCCGAGGACGGCGGCCGGTCCAAGCGCCGCGATCGCAAGCGGGAGAAGGTATGAGCGCGATCACCGAGACGCTCCGCACGCCCGGCCGCCTCGCGAACACGGTGTCGGACTGGTGGGTCATCACCAGGCGGAACCTCATCACGTATGTGCGGAAGCCGGACCTGCTCGTGTTCTCGACGATCCAGCCGGTGATGTTCGTGCTGCTGTTCGTCTTCGTGTTCGGGGGCGCGTTCGAGCGCTTCTTCCCGCCCAACCTGTCGTACGTCGACTTCCTGATGGCGGGGATCTTCGTCCAGACGGGGATCTTCGCCGCGACGCAGACGGGCGTCGGACTCGCCGACGACCTTCAGAAGGGCATCATCGATCGGTTCCGGTCACTGCCGATGGCTCGCTCGGCGGTCCTGGCCGGTCGCACCGCCGCCGACACCGTCTCGGTGGGTATCCAGACGGTGCTGATGCTGATCGTTGCCTACCTGGTCGGTTATCGGATCCACACGAGCGTGTGGGAGGCGCTGCTCGCGTTCGGCGTGATCGTCGGCGTGGGATACGTGTTCACCTGGGTGTCCGCGTTCGCCGGGCTCACACTGAAGACGATCGAGGCGGTCCAGGCGGCGCTGTTCACGATCGTGTTCCCGTTCGTCTTCGTGAGCTCCGCCTTCGTCCCGCCCGAGACCTTCCCGTCATGGCTGCAACCGATCGCGCAGAACAATCCGGTGACGATCTGGGTGAACCTGGTCCGGGTGCTCACGCTCGGCGACCTCATCACCGAGAGCAGCAGCCCGCTGTTCTCGGACGTCCCTTCGTTGTGGACCCTGCTCTGGCAGTCAGCCGCATGGATGGCGGGCTTCCTGGCCTTCTTCTACGCGATGGGCATCCGCGCCTACCGCCGTACGTAGTCCGACCTCGCCCGTCCCGAGAGCCCCGCGGTTCAGCCCGCGTTGGCCTTTGCCGATACCTGCTGCGGAAGGGCATCCGCGCATGCAGGCACCCACGACGCCCACGATCCGCATGTGGCAGGACCAGGAGGTCTTCTGGCTCCTGTTCGACTTCTCGGGAGGCTCGTTCGAGGCGGGCAAGGCCCTTGCCGAAGGGGCCCACGACGCCGCCTCCGCGGCCTAGCGCCGGCCCGGGAACATCTCGCCACCGGGCTCGGTTGTCGCCTGAGGGCCGGTACAGTGACCTGAACGTGACCGCCTGTCGTCTGGGGGTTAGCAGTGTTCGGTTTCGAGGGCGAGAACGCACGCGAGAAGGTCATCGTCCTGTTCACGATGTGTTTCGCGCTCGCGATGGCGATGCTGGACAACACGGTCGTCAACGTGGCGCTCCCCACGATCAGCCGCGAACTGGAGGCCGGCGTCAGCGAGCTCCAGTGGATCGTCGACGGGTACGTCCTGGTCTTCGCCTCGCTGCTGCTGACGGGCGGCATCGCCGGCGACCGCTACGGGCGCAAGAAGATCTTCCTCGCCGGCCTCGCGATCTTCACGCTCGCCTCCGCGCTCTGCGGCCTGTCTCAGAGCACGACGCAGCTGATCGCGGCGCGCGCGTTCCAGGGCGTCGGTGCGGCCCTGCTGATGCCGGGCACGCTCTCGATCATCACGGTCACCTTCCCGCCGCACGAGCGCGCGAAGGCGATCGGCCTGTGGGCGGGCATGTCGGGCCTTGCGCTCGCGCTGGGCCCCACCGTCGGCGGCCTGATGGTCGAGCACCTCGGCTGGCAGTCGGTGTTCTTCCTGAACGTGCCGATCGGCATCATCGCACTGCTCACGGCCTCGCGCACCGTCCGCGAATCGGTCTCCGAGGTCACGCGCGAGCTGGACATCCCCGGGCTGCTGCTCGGTTCGGGCGCGCTGTTCTGCGCGACCTACGCCCTGATCGAGGCCAACGAGAAGGGCTGGAGCGACCCGCTGATCGTGAGCACGCTGGCCGCCTCGGCCGTCCTGGCGGTCGCGTTCCTGCTGTTCGAGCGGCAGAGTCCCAAGGCCATGCTGCCCCTGCGGTTCTTCCGCATCCCCGCGTTCTCCGCGGGCGCCACGGTCGCGTTCAGCGTCTCGTTCGGCATGTTCGCCACGTTCTTCTTCATGTCGCTGTACATGCAGCTGATCCGCGGGTACAGCGCGTTCGAGGCCGGCATCCGGTTCCTGCCGATGACCGTCATGATCATCATCGTCGCGCCCAACGCCGGTCGCTACGCCTCCAAGCACGGCTCGAGGATCCCGATGACGTTCGGGTTGATCTTGGCGGGGACCGGCCTCCTGCTCCTGTCGCTCATCTCGATCGACACGCCGTACCTGCTGCTGGCGCCGGTCTTCGTGATGATGGGCATCGGGATCGGCGCGACGATGGCGCCGATGACGGCCGCGGTCATGAACGCGGTGGGCCCCGAACGCGCGGGCCTCGGCTCCGCCACCACGAACACCGCCAGGGAGGTCGGCGGCGTGTTCGGCATCGCGCTGCTGGGCACGATCCTCACGACGAGGCTCAACGCCGTGCTCGCACCCGCGCTGAGCGGGCTCGGCCTCGCGCCGACCACGCAGTCCGCGATCGAGGCCACGGCCGGGCACGGCACGCTGGACCCCAAGCAGCTCACAGGGCTCCCGCCCGAGCAGCAGGGTGCGGTGGTCGCGGCCTTCCGCGAATCCTGGATGAGCGGCTTCCGCGTCTCGCTCGTCGTGGCCGGCCTGGTGCTGCTGGTCGCGGCGGTGGTCGCCAACCGGTTCATCCCCGGCCGTGCCCACGCTCGCGAGGTCACCGCGGCCGCACGGGTGGATGAGTCGGCCCCCCTCGAACTGGCCTAGGCTTCCCCTCGATGGAGGAGGACAAGGACCTCATCGAGCACATCGAGCAGCTCGCCCACGAGGAGCACGAGCTGTTCGACAAGGAGTCCCGCAGCGAGGCCTCCACCAAAGAGCGCGCCCGTCTCAAGGAGATCGAGGGTGAGCTCGAGGCCTCCTACGACCTCCTCCGCGCCCGGCGGGCCCGGCGATCGGCCGGGCTGGATCCCGACGTCGAGCCCGTGATCGACGCGCGGGTCGTCGAGGAACCGACCCCCTAGCGCCCCGGGGACGAGCTCCGGAACGCGGCGACGGGAGCGCTCACTCCGGCATCGCTGGGTCGTCGAACCCATGCTGCTTGTGCGATCCGTCGCAGAACGGCTTGTTGCGCGACTGCCCGCACCGGCACAGGGTCTGACGGTTGCGCACCTCGTACGGCGTCTCGTCCTCCGATACGACGGGGATCCCGCCGCGGATCCAGTACGAGGCGTCGGGCTCGACCCCGACCGACGGCTCGAACGTCGGCTCGAGGGGCTCGGGGTCGGGCAGCACCGCGAACGCGAGCCGCCCCGACGGGCATCGTTGCACCATCGCGGTGAACTCGCTCCGCACCTCCGGATCGTCCGCCTCCTCGACCATCTCCCAGACGCCGGTCCGGACGTTGCGGCAGAACCCGGCGTGGGTGCAGAGCGACAGATCGTCGTACAGGACGTGGTTCGCCTCGCCCTCCCAGGCCTCGCGGCGCTGGGCGATCGGGTCGCGGTCGGCGGTCTCGGTGCCGTCGAACGGGATCCGTTCGTGCGTCGAGTCGCAGAAGGGCTTGGTCGACGACCGGCCGCAGCGGCAGAGCTCGTAGACCTCGCCCGGGGTCTCGAACGCGGGACCCTCGTCCCACGCGACCGGCTCGCCGCGCTCGGTCTGCACGATCGCCGTGCGCAGCAAGGGGACCCCGCCCTCGACGCGGTACGGGCCGTCCTTGGTGACGACGATCCTGCGCTCGTCCACCCGTGGAGTCTAAACGGCTCTTCCCGGACCGCTCGCCTCGAGGGGGCCGGCCGGCTCAGGGGGGAAGGAACGACCGTGCGAAGCGCAGCGCCCGCCACGGGCGGCGCCCCGTCGCGACGAACCTTCCCCTCGCGACCCCTCGCCACTGCGAGATGCGCCCGTACAACACGAGGACCAGCGCCGAGGGCTCGGCCCGGATCGTGCAGTCCGCATCGCCCTCGGTGGGCTCGATCGAGGCCGTGCCGTCGTCGACCCGAACCCGGAAGGCGGGCCCCCCGCGGACCACGACCCGGTACGTCGTGCGGTCGCCGCGCGTCGTGTTGGGATCGACGTACCAGGGGGCGAGCGTCGCCATGGCGCGGACCACCGTTCGGGCGTCGTTGCCCGCGATCGCCCAGGGGCGCCCGAGGGTCCCCGCCGCGTCGTAGCCGTGCACGTTCAGCTCGCCGAGCAACAACCCGGAGGCGGTCGCGACGTCCAGCGTGACCCCCGAGTACCACGGCAACGGGTCCGCGCCGAGCTTGCCGTGGGTGGTGGCGACGAAGCTCGAGACGTTCGACCGCAGCTCCTCGACCAGGTCGGCGAGGGGGCGTTCGCGCCGTTCGCGGACATCCCGCCGGTTCTCCTCGGCGATGCCGGCGATCTCGCCCTCGGGAACCGCCGCCCCCGACAGGTACGCCGCGAACCGACCGGACCGGGCCGCGACGTGGGCGATGAGCTCGCCGAGGGTCCACTCCAGGCCGCGGACGCCGCGATCGGGCTCGTCGACCGTCGTGAGCAGGTCGGCGAGCCTCCGGCCCGTCCGTTCGATCGCCTCGGCGGCGGGCCCGAGCTCGATCCGGAGCTCCGGGAACTCCGTGACGCTCATGGGGTGGCGCTCCGTGGGGCGGACTGCCGCATGCCCCGATCCTCGCTCGTGGACGCCCCGATCGGCAAACCGGGGCGACCTGTTAGCGTGCTCGGGTGGCCGCGCTCGCACCTCCACGGCCCCGGTTCCGCGTGGTCGCGGCCACGCTGCTCCTCGCGGGCGCGGCCTGCACCTCGACGCCGGCACCCGGGCCGGACCGACCGACATCCGAACCCACGACCGCTCCGTCGAGGCCCACCGCGTCCGCGACACCCACGTTCGAGGCGCCCAGGTCCACCCTCATCCGCTCGCCAAACGGCGGCTCGCTCCTGGTTCGCGGGACCTACCCGCGCGTCGCATCTCGGTGCGTTCGGTACCACCGGCCCCGGCTCGCGGCCCGCTACCCGGGGACGCTCTTGGTCAAGCGCTCGGACGACGGCACGCTCGCGCTCACGGTGACGCTGCCGTTCGAGGACTACCTGAATGGCATCGCCGAGGTTCCGCCCTCGTGGCCGCGCGCGGCGCTCGAGGCGCAGGCGATCGCGGCGCGCAGCTACGCGCTCGCGACCACCGGGTGGGAGGGCGCCGAGGGCGAGACGCTCAAGACGCCGATCTGCGCGACGACCTCGTGCCAGGTGTATCGCGGGATCCCCGTGCCGTTCGACCCGAGCGTCCGGCGGTGGTTCGCCGCCGTCCGGCGCACGTCGGGCGAGGTGCTCCTCTACGGGGACCGCCCCGCCGACACCGTATACTTCTCCACCTCGAACGGGCGGACGTACGGGAACGACGAGGTGTTCGGCGGCGCGCCCCTGCCCTACCTGCGCCCCGTGGTCGAACGCGACGACGGCGCGTCGCCCGTGTCGCATTGGCGCGTCCGAGTGCCGTTCGACGACGTGGCGACGTTCCTCCACGAGGCCGGCGAGTGGCCGCCGCAGCGGACGATCTCGAGCGTCGGCCTGGAGGGCTCGACGGTGACGGTCCAGGGCGCGGGTGCGTCGCGCTCGATGGACCTGACCACGTTCCGAGATGCCGTCAACGTCTGGGGACCCTGCCTGAAGCCCGGTCGCTACCCGCCCTCCCCGCTCCCCGTGACGCTCCCGTCGAAGTGGATGACGCTCTCCTCGAGCGGGGACGCCGCGGTCGCCGTCGGACGCGGCTGGGGGCACGGCGCCGGGATGGTGCAGTGGGGCGCGTACGGCAAGGCGCTCCGCGGGCTGTCGGCCTCGGACATCCTCGCGTACTACTACGGAGGGCTGCGGCCGCAGACCTATCCCGAACCCGGTCTGATCCACGTCCAGGTCGTGAGCGGCCTCACCTCGATCCGCGTCGTGCCCTCCCGACCCGGCGCAACGCTCGACGGCGAGGAGCTCGGCTCCGGACGCGTCACGATCACCGGCGGCGACGAGCTCACCGTGACCACGCGGCCGTGACCCACCGGACGCTGCTGGTCGCGGCGGTCGCGGTGGCCGTGGCGGTGGCGTTCGCCGACTCGTCGATCGTCGTGCTCGCGCTGCCCGAGCTGTACGCGCGATTCGACACCACGATCGAGGGCGTGGCGTGGGTGATCACCTCCTACAACGTCGTGCTGGCGATCTGCGCGCTCGCGCTCGTCGTCGTCGTGCACCACGCGCGGGCCAACCTGCTCCTCGCCGCCGGCACCGTCCTGTTCCTCGCCGCGTCGATCGCCTGCGCGCTCGCGGACTCGATCGGGTTCCTGATCGCCGCGCGCTCGGTCCAGGGTCTCGGCGGGGCGCTGCTGCTCGCGGGCTCCCTGCCGGTCCTGGGCGCGCTCGCCGGCTCGACCGCGCGCGGCGTCGCGATCTGGACGCTGGCCGGCACGTTCGGCGCGGCGGTGGGGCCGGCGCTGGGCGGCGTGCTCACCCAGCTGTTCGACTGGCGCGCGATCTTCGTCTTCCAGGCCCCCGTCGCCGGCGCGGCGCTGCTCACGACGTTCGGGGCACACGTCGCCGCGATCCTGCGAGAGGGGTGGCGGCCGAGCCTGTGGCGGACCGTGCCGGGGAACGTCGCGCTGGCGTTGCTCTCGGGGGCCCTCGTGGGGACGCTGTTCCTCGGCGTCCTGCTCGTGATCGACGTGTTCGGGCTCACGCCGATCCAGGGCGCCGCGGTCGTGAGCGCGATCCCGGCCGCGACCCTGCTCGCGCGGCCGATCGCTGCTCAGCTCCCGGCCGCGCTCGCGATCGCCTCGGGCGCCGTGTTGCTCGGGGCCGGGTTGATCGGGCTCGCGTTCCTGCCGTCCAGCGATCTGGGCTACACGATCGCGTCGTTCGCGCTGTGCGGGTTCGGGCTCGGGCTGGCCGTGCCGGGCCTCACTCACGCGGTCCTCGGCGGTGAGGGCGGGATCGCGCCGAAGACGACGCTCACCGTCGGCGTCCGCCACCTGGGCCTGGTGCTCGCGCTGGCCGTCGGGGCGCCGTTGCTCGCCGGCGACCTCACGGCGGGCGCCGACGTCGCGAAGCTGAACGCCACGGCCGTGATCATCGACGGCGAGATCCCGGGGACGACGAAGATCCCCCTGGCTCTCGACATCCGCGACGAACTCGAGCGGGCGCCGAAGGGCGAGATCCCGGACTTCGCGGCCGCGTTCGAGGAGGCCGGCGCGGGGACCGACGACTCCGTGCAGCAGGTGCACCACGACTTGGTCGAGACGATCGAACGGGCCGTCACCCGGACCTTCCGACCATCGTTCCTGTTCTGCGCGCTGCTGGCGGCGCTCGCGCTCGTGCCGATCCTCGTGTTCCGGAGGCGGTGGGGAGCGTGAATCGCCGGATCGCGGTCGGGGTGCTTGTCGCGCTGTTCGTGGGGGCCGCGGGCCTGATCGCGTCCGAGTTCGCGAACGGCGCCGCGTACGCCGGGGCGCTCGCGATCCACGACCCGTGCGAGCCTCGCTCGGCGTTCCCCGGCGAGGGCATCGACGCGACGTTGCAGCGCATCGTGTCCGACGGGCTCGACGGGGCGGCCTGCGAGCTCGAGACGAGTCGCGAGGAGCTGGTGCTGTCCCTCGCGCCGGGCTCCGGCGTCGAGCCGATCCCGTGGGACGACGAGACGATCGAGCGCGCCGTCCGGGCCGGCCTCCTCGAGTCGATCGACGACGCCGAACAGCGAGGGTCGCTCAACGGTCTCCTGGCCGTGGCCTTGCGTCAGGTCGTCGAGCACGCGCCGGTCCAGTGGCTGATCGACGGCGGCCAGGGGATCGCGGGGCTGTTCGACTAGGGTTGGCCCGCAACGGGTACGCGACGAAGGTGGAAAGGAGGACGCCGTGGCGGTGGATCGATCGTACGTGGATGTGAACAGGGTGGCGCTCGACCGGCTGCGAGCGTTCGTCGAGAAGGCGAGCGACGACGATCTCGAGCACCCGATGAACGACGGGTGGACGGTCGCCACGGTCCTTGCCCATGTCGCGTTCTGGGACCTGCGGATCGTCGCGTGCATCGAGGCCTGGAAGCCCGACGGAACCGGACCCGTCCCGACCTACTACGACGACGCGGTGGACTGGATCAACGACTCCGTCAAGCCGCTGATCTCCGCGCTCGAGCCGCGGGTGGCCGCACGCATGACGGTCGAGGCGGCGGAGGCGGCCGATCTCGCGGTCGCCGGGCTATCGGACGTGCTCTACGCCAGGAACGAGTCCCTCGGGTGGCTCGTCAACCCCGACCGCGCCGATCACCGGCTCGAGCACCTCGACGAGATCGAGCAGATCCTCTCGGGCACCTAACCCGGCCCGCGGACGAACCGCAGCACCCGTCGCCACGCGTCGTCACACGCCTCGGCATGCTGCTCGTACGAGCGGTCGAAGAACGAATGCGGCGCACCTTCATAGACGACCAACTCGTTCGGCACGCCGGCCTCCGTGAGCTTGCGCCGGAAACGCTCCAACGCCTCACCCGGGATGCCTTCGTCGGCGCTCCCGAACAGTCCGAGCACCGGGCACCGGTAGCCGTCTACGAGGGACATCGGCGCACGAGCGTCGTCGGGACCGCCCGTGTGAGGCGTGCCGTAGAACCCCACCACGCCTACCAGGTCGTCCCGATCCGCGGCCTGGTTGAACGAGATCCGTCCGCCCATGCAGAAGCCGATCGTGAAGACGCGCGCGGCACCGCCTCCGGCCTCCGAACGGATGTGGGTGACCGCGCCGGCGATGTCGGCCGCGGTCCCCTCGTGGGTCATCTGGTGTCTATGGGGCTTGAAGTCGAAGTCCTCATCGCGTTCGTCGATCCCTGCGGTGCGCCCGAAGTAGTCGATCGCCGTCGCGTGGATCCCCACCTCCGCGAACCGGACCGCGAGTTGTTCGTAGAACGGATGCAACCCGCGGACGTCCGGGAGGATGATGACGCCCGGTGCCTCGGGATCGATCGCCGTGGCACCGAACGCGCGGAAGCGGTTCCCGTCGGCCGCGTGGAGGACGAGGCGCTCGCTGCTCGCGGCCCCGGCGCCTCCCGCGATCGGCGGCGAAGGCGGGCAAGCGGTCGTCTCGTGGCACATCCATGCCTCCTTGGTCGCGCTGCGCGACTCTACCCACGGTGGCACGATGTCGAGCCATGATCGTGGAGATCCTCGGGAGCGAACTCCCCGGCCTCCGGTGCGGGCCGGCCCCGGACGGGAGCTTCTACGAGAACATCCACGTCGGACTGGCGCGCCGCACCGAAACCGTCGATCTCGTCCCGGGCGATGGGGACTCCGCGCGCTGGGTGTTCGAGGTCACGGTTCACGATCGCAACGACGGGATCGATATCACCGGACCGTTCGTGCACGGCAAGCGTGGCGACCGCGCGTTCGGGCTCCGGTGGGACGTTCCGGCGGACGATGGCTCGTTCGCCGTGTTCCGGGCGGCGAAGCTGCGGTTCTCTGACGTGGACACGGCGACCCTTCGCGAGGCGATCGAGACGGGTGGCCGGCTGCTCGGGTCGCTCGGGCTCACCGACGAGCACGGGTGGCCGCGATGCGCCCACGTTCGGCCGCCCGATGTGAGGTGGTCGGCCAGGTCGCCTGAGGGACGTTGACGCCTGAGGGTCAGCCGACGAAGGTCCTCGCCTCCTCGACGAGCCCCTTCCAGCGGCGGGACGCGCTCGCCGGGACCGACGCCCACTCCTTCATCGGACGCCCCTTCCCAGCGTCGAAGCGCCGAGCCGCGCCCGCGTCGACGAGCTCATCGACGCGATCCCTGGGGAGCTTCACGACGAGCTCGCCTCGGACGAGCATCGCGAAGATCTTCCCGGAGACCCGCAGCCCCTCGTTGGTCCCGAACCCCGTGCCGCTGGTCACCCCGCGTTTCGCGAGTTGGTCCTTCGCGATCGGTGACCAGAGCTGCTCGGGGGTCCGAGCCATCAGCCGCTCCTGGCTCCTCCCTAGAACATCGGGTGGGGGTTCGCGCTCTCCTCGGGGAACGGCTGCAACACGTCCCAGTGCTCGACGACCTTGCCGTCCTCGAGACGGAAGAAGTCGGCGGCGACGGTGCCTCGATCGTCGGGCGTGAACTTCAACAGGCTGTGCGTGACGACGATGTCCCCGTCGGCGAAGACGCGGCGGATGTCGACGCTCCCCTCGGGGAACGCCTTCACGAACCCGATGAACGCCTCCGGGCCGTCGGGGGCCTGTGGGTTGTGCTGCAGGTACTGCGAGCCCACGTACTTCTCGACCGCCTGCTCCGGCTGCTTCCCGTTGAACGCGAGCTCGTAGAACTCGATGACCGTTCGCTTGTTGCTCTCGAGGTCGGGCATCTGCATCCCCCCTTGGACTGACCGATCTGCAGCCCTACCTAGCTTGCAACGACCGCTCGTCCTCACCCATTCCCCACGTCGAGCGCATCCCCGTCGAGGGAGAGCTTCCGCACGCTACGGCCCGACGCGCGTCCGCTGATCGGGCCGGCGCTCCGGGTCGAGCACCCAGTGCTCGGATACGCGTGCGCCGTACAGACGCAACGACGCTGGCTCCTGGACGTCCTCGAGGGTCCACGGTCTCGCGCCGTGCGAGACCGAGACGCGGGAGAAGATCTCGATGCCCTGTTCGAGCTCGGCACCCGTGAGCTGCTCGGCGACGGCCGACATGTAGACGCCCTGCCCCTCACCGACCGGCGCCTGCGAGTCGAAGACCACGATGCTCAGCTCGGGACGCCCGGCGAGGTTGCGCGAGTGCTGCGCCTCCGGGGAGGAAACCCAGAAGAGCTCCGAGTACCCCGACGGGGCGAAGTAGACCGGCGAGACCCACGGTCGTCCGCCCTCGTCGGCGGTCCCGAGCACCATGTACCGGTTGCCGTCGATGATCGCCCGCGCGACCTCGTCGAGATCCACCGTCCTCCCTTCGGAACGCGACTCAGCTCGTCAAGAACTCCGTCAGCACCGGCGCGAGGAGCGTCGGGTCGACCTCATGGGTCTGCCCCTCCATCGTCAGGCGCCGAGCGTTGGGGAGGACGTCGACGAGTTGCTGCGCCGCGTTCCGCAGCGACGGCGGGCTCGCCCCGCCGTCGATCACCAGCGTCGGGATCGTGACCGAGGACCACCGATCGGCAGACAGCGGCTTGCCGACCATGTTGTCGCCCATGATCACCCCGTCGTACCAGAGCGTGTGCGCGACCGCCTCCAGCGACGGCCAGTACGGCGACTCCCTCATCGACGGGATGGCCTCTGCCGGCACGCCGACGCCCGAGGTCATGAAGTACTCGACCGCCTCGCCTCGGCGATCGGCGGCCGCCAGCTCCTTCAGATGCGACACGTAGTCGTCGGGCAGCGGCGGGCGCGAGTCGTCGACGATGAACGGCGGCTCGTAGAGCACGAGCTTCGTGATGCCCGGGCTCGCGGCCGCGGCCTCGAGCGCGAGCACCGCGCCCGACGAGTGACCGAACGCGAACGCGGTCCCGCCGGCGTCCTCGACGAGCGCCTGGAGGTCCTCGACCTCGCGTTCGACCGCGTACGACTGCGTGTCGCCACTGTCGCCGCGGCCGCGGCGGTCGTACGCGTACACGGTGAAGCTCGGGGCGAGGAGTCCCGCCAGGGTCGCGGCGGCATGGCGATCGTTCAGCGCGCCGCCCACCACGAGGAGCGGAGGCCCCTCCCCCGATGGGTCGAACACGATCGTCGTCCCGTCCTTCGAGGTCACGGTGTTCATCTCGTTTCCCCCTTGAGGTCGTCGATCCTGTACTCGGCCGACAGGACCGTCGCCGTGAACCTCATGCCGCGTCCTCGGTGGCCGGCGGGATGTTCTGGTTGCGCCGGAACAGGTTCGTGGGGTCGTAGCGCGCCTTGATCTGCCTGAGCCGGTCCCACGTCGGCCCGGGGTAGGCGTCGCGGATCCGCGCCTCGCCGTCGAAACCCAGGAAGTTGACGTAGGCGCCGTCGTCGTCCTGCTTGAGCGCGGTGGCGAACCCCTCAACCCAGGGGCCGTGCACCTCGATCTCCTCGGGGCGTTCGTAGACGGCGGCGCAGTTCACCATGATCCTGCTCCGGCGGTGCGCGAACGCGGTCGCCTCGACCGGCACGCGCGCCATCGCACCGCCGAGCGTCCGGAGCTGCGCGACGCCCATCATCGCGGTCGAGGTCGCGAGGTGCTCCAGGATCGTCTCGGCCTCGGGACGGCCGATCGTATCGACGAACATCGTGTGCGCCGTGGCGACCGGGTGGTAGTCCTCCTCCTCCGGCGGGTAGACCTCGGGGTACGGCATCGGCCGGAGCATGTCGGCGAGCGGCTCGGCGAGCGCTCGGAACGGTGCCAGGGCTCGCTGACCGGCCTCGACGTCGCCGGCGTACGTCATGAGCGCCATGATCGAGAGCTTGCCGTGCAGCTCCTCGGGCACGAACGGCATCGGCGGCGCCCGCATCACGTTGGCGATCGACGAGAGCTCCTCGGGCGCGGTCTCGGCCTCGGCCATGAAGCCCTCGATCGTGTCGACCGTCGCGGGCAGCATGAGCACGCCGCCGACCACCGTGTCGATCGGATGCAGGGCGAACCTGAACCGGGTCGCGACGCCGAAGTTCCCCCCGCCGCCGCGGATCGCCCAGAACAGGTCGGGTTCGTGCTCGGCGTCCACGTGGTGGAGCTCGCCGTCCGCCGTCACGATCTCCGCGGCCAGCAGGCTGTCGATCGTGAGGCCGTGCTTGCGGACGAGGTAGCCCACGCCGCCTCCGAGCGTGATCCCCCCGATCCCTACCGAACCCGTGTCGCCGAAACCGACCCCCAGGCCGTGAGCGTGGGTCGCGGTGATGAACTCGAGCGCGGTCAGGCCCGTCTGCGCCCACGCTGTGCGCCCCTCGGCGTCGACGTCGATCGCGCGCAGGCCGGCGAGGTCGATCACGATCCCGCCGTCGGACACGCCCTGTCCGATCACGCTGTGGCCGCCGCTCCGCACGGCGAGCTCGAGCCCGGTCTCGCGCGCGAGCGCGATCACGCGGGCGACGTCCACGTCGTCGGCGACCCGGACGATCACCGCGGGATACAGGTCGAACCCGCCGTAAAAGACCGCGCGGGCCCGGTCGTACTCGGCGTCGTCGGGTCCGATCACCGGCCCCCTCACGTCGGCCCGGAGCTTGGGGATCGAGATGCTGTTCGGGGTGGTCATCGATGCCTCCTCCCTCGGGGTGCTACGTGTCTCGACCTCGGTACGAACGCGAACTCATCGGTCGAGACGCGTCCAAGCGCGTACTCCTTGGCAACTCAGACGGGGGTTCCCTTCTTCCCGGCGGCGTACGCCTGCCGGTGAGTGGCCTCCCCTACTCGTCCGCGAAATCCCAGACGCGCAGGTGGCCGGGTTCGAGCCGGGCGATCACGGAGTCGTAGCCGGCCTCGTGCACGTACTCGAAGTCCTTCTCCGGACCCACGTACCGGGCGGCGATTCGGACGGCATCGGAGAGATCGCCCGCGTCGAGCAGCTCGGCCTCCGTGCGGAGCTCCACACCCCGAAGCGGCTCCACGGATTCGGCCACGACGAGCGTGGCGCGTGGATCGCGACGCAGATGCCGGGTCTTGACGTCATCGGCCGCGAGCCACAGGTTGAACCCGCCGTCCCACCACTCGTGCCACACCGGCGAGAGCAGGACCGATCCGTCGGAGCGAAGGGTCGCGAGGACGGCGACGAGCGGCTCGTCGAGGAGTCCGCCCACGTCGCCGAGGGTCAGGTTCGTGCGCACGGCTCACGATAACCGCCCGGCGAGTCAGCGGACAGGCTCCGAGGGACGTGCCTCGGCGAACGAGGACGCGCCCGCCGGATCCGGCCACCTACGTCGGCTGTGGGTTGCCCGCAGCGAGAGGAGTCTGCTAGGACTGGTTGGTCCCCAATCTCCAAGGAGGAAGACATGCGACGACGCATGGCGTTCGCCTGCGCCGCGCTCGCGATGGCGACGGCCATCTCGGGCACGACGGCGATGGCAGCGGGGAACGGCGGATTCAAGACGGCGCAACCCTCGATGCTCACGGCCATCAAGAGCGGGGTCACCGTGACGCCGCTCCTGACCGTCGGGGACGTGTTCGGGGACAACGCCTTCCGGTTCGAGGCCATCCCCGACGGCATCTCCCTGCGGAACCGCGGCAACGGGCGGGTCGACGTGTACGTGAACCATGAGACGAGCAAGGTACCGTTCCCGTTCAACACGGCCACGCCGACGGCGTCCAACGGCGAGAGCGACTTCGACAACTCACAGGTGAGCGCGCTGATCCTGAACAAGAACTCGGCCGGCGTGCTCGACGGCTCGTTCGCGATCCCGAGCAGCGGCGGCTTCCAGCGGTTCTGCTCCAACTACCTCGCGACGAGCAAGGAGGGGTTCGACCGCGACATCCTGTTCACGAACGAAGAGTCCCCGGACTACGTGTTCAGACAGGAGGACTCGTGGCCCCCTCCGATGGGTGACCCGGACGAGGAGGAGAACGGCGTCGTGCTCGCGCTCGATGCCAAGAGCCGGCAGTACCACGTCATCTACGGGATGGGCCGGCACAACCACGAGAACAACGTCGCGATCCCGGGATTCGACGACCTGGTCGTGCTCTCGGGCGACGATACCTTCACCAGCGGCCCGCTGACGATCCCGCCCGGCGGACCCAACACGGAGACGAGCGCGGCCTCCCAGTCCCAGCTGTACTCGTACATCGCATCGGACACGGACTCGCTGCTCGCCGACGAGGGCGACCTCTGGGCGTTCGTCTCGGACGACCCAGCCTTCGACGATTACTACGACTTCGTCCCCGGATCGGCCACAACGGTGAGCGGGCACTTCATCGAGGTGCCGAAGGACATCGCCACCGGGAAGAACCCCGACGGCTCGGAGATCAAGGCGGCCGACCTCGGCTATCCGTTGCCACCCACGAATGGCAGCTGGCAGCGGGACCTCCGCACGACCGTCCCGACCGGCATCGACGGCCCCCAGTGGGTGCTCGAGTACTGGAGCCAGCTCCACAACGTATTCGACTTCGTCCGCGTCGAGGACATCGCCTACGACAAGCGACCCGGCATGGGCAACGTCGTCTACGTCGTGGACTCCGGGAGGGGCACCGCGCCCGCCGTGGCTCCATTCTCGGGACCTGGGATCTCGACGAACGGACGCGTGTGGAAGATGGTGCTCGACCCGGACGACCCGAAGGTCGTGGACTCATTGAGCATCGCGGTCGAGGGTGACGACTCCCCGGTCAAGACCCTGAACGAGATCCATCAGCCGGACAACGTCGAGACGACGCAGACCGGCCTCCTGGTGACCGAGGACCCGGGATCGAGCCAGCAGTTCCCGCCGACCTCCACCGATCCCAACGCGACCACGGCGCGGCTCTGGTACGTCCCGTTCTCGGGTTCTCCCGAGGTCGTCGTCAAGATCGACCAGACGGCCGACGGGGGGCCCACCGACGTCGACGGGCGCCCCGCCGGCAACTGGGGCGCATGGGAGACAACCGGGATCGTCGACGCCTCGGCGGCGTTCGGCCCCGGCGCGTTCCTGATCAATGTCCAGGCGCATACGCTGTGGGTGGAGAAGGCG
>DASXTX010000219.1:0-6724 GCA_036505195.1 Actinomycetota bacterium | reverse complement strand
GGCGCTCGGCTGAGATCGAGGCGGTCGGCTGGGCCGCTCGCCGATGCTAGCGGCGGGCGATCGCGCGCTCGAACTCGGGGAAGTAGCGACCGATCACGCCGACGTCGAACGACGACAGGATCGACTCCTTCGGCTCGCGTTCGAGCAGGAACGCGAAGCAGTCGCGGACGAACGCCTCGGGCGACCTGCCCGCCCCGAGCCGCTCGAGTTCAGCTTCGGACACGGTGACGTCGTGCTCGGTGGTGGCGTCGCCCTCGCGCACAGTCACGTCGAACCGCATCGGGTCCCCGTCAACCCTTCGCGTCACGGTGACGTCGGCCATCCCGGCGCATCGTACGACCGGGGCTTCGGTAGGTTGGGTTCGTGCCCGAGGTCCGCAACGACGATGCCACGCTGTTCTGCGAGGTGGAGGGCGAGGGTGAGCCCGTCACCGTCTTCGCGCACGGGCTGACGAACAACCGCAACGAGCTCGCCGCCTTCACGCCCCTGGTGCCCGGGACCAAGGTGAGGTTCGACTTCCGGGGGCACGGCCGTTCGAGCTCGCCACGCAACCCGAAGGCGTTCCGGTTCGAGGACTTCGCGCGCGACGTCGATGCGGTGGCGAACGCGTTCGGAGCGACGGTCGCCGTGGGGACCTCGCTCGGGGCGGGCGCGATCGGGAACCTCGTGTGCCGCGAACCCGACCGATTCGAGCGGATGGTCTGGCTGTTGCCTGCGGGGCTGGACCTGCCGTTCGGGCTGGCGAACCGCTACCACTTGCTCGCCGAGGACCTCGAGGGCAAGACGCCGCAGGAGGCGCTCGAGACCGTCCTGAGCGATCCGGCACGCGTGGCCGAGTACGTCGAGACGCCGTGGCGGCTTGAGCTCGACCGCGTGCTGTGGCAGCACGACGATCCCGGCGGGCTCGCCCGTGCGATCCACGGCGTGGTCGAGGACTGGCCGATCCCGGACCGCGAGCTGCTGCGCGACGTGACGACGCCGACGATCGTCGTCACGATCGAGGGCGACGAGATCCACCCGGCCAAGCTCGGGCGGCTCCTCTCCGAGCTGTTGCCGAACGCCGAGCTGATCGCGCTCCGGAGCCAGGAGGAGTTGCTCCGGCGGATCCCCGAGCTCGTCGCTCGCGTCTCCGCGTTCATCGCCGGCGAGGACGGAGCCGGACAGCGCCATGGCTAGAGGCGGCCGGCAGACCGGAACGGGTTGCTACTGCCGACCCAGGTCCCGGGCGAGATGCAGGCCGACACCCGGGCCGCCGTGGGGCCGGATGGCGGGTCGGTCGACCTGCTGGAAGCGGTGGACGAGCGTCGCTCGGTGTGCCGGATCGGTCCCCGCGCCGTCGTAGCTGACCCACAGCCGCAACCCCGACTTCTCGCTGTCGGCGCAGATCGTCACGTTCGAGCCGTCGGGCGCGTTCTCCAGCGCGTGACCCAGGAGGTCCGTCAAGATCTCGATGACCAGGTCGCGGTCCGTGGCGACGGTGCCCTCCGGGACGTCGACGGAGACGCGGTGGGATGCGCCGAGCCCCGCCGCGACACCTCGGGCCACGTCGGCGAGGTCGACCTCGAGGATATGGAGGGGGCGGAGTTCGAGCTCGCGGAGCATCTCGTAAGAAGTATCGGCCCGATCCGACGTCATCCTGAGTATCTCCGCGCGACTTCTCATGGTTGCGGCGGAACGGCCTCGGGGACGCGAGGACCGGTTCCGAGGTCGGCTACCCTGTGGAAGTGACGGAGGAGCTGTGTGCCACCGATGCATACGCGACGTCCTGCGATGCGACCGTCGAGCAGGTCACGGAACGGGGCATCGTCTTGGATCGAACGGTCTTCTACGCTCGGAGCGGAGGCCAGCCGGGGGACACCGGTGCCCTGCTGTGGGATGGAGGTGAGACGGTGGTCGTCGACACCGTCAAGGAGGGCGGCACGCTCCTGCACCTCGTCGAGGGCGATCCGCCACCCGTGGGTGCCATGGTCACGGCCGAGATCGACTGGGACCGCCGTCACACGCTGATGCGCACGCACACGGCGCTGCACGCGCTCTCCGCGGTGGTGTTCCGCGACTACGACGTGAAGGTGACCGGCGGGAACATGGAACCCGGCGCCGCGCGGATGGACTTCGAGCTCGACACGATCAACGCGGAGTTCGGGCGCGAGGTCGAGGAGAAGCTGAACGCCGAGCTCGCGGCCGACCGCCCGGTCCGAGTCAGCTTCGTCCCGCGGGCCGAGGCCCTCGCCGATCCGGACCTGATCCGTACGAAGGTGAACCTGATCCCCGAGTCGGTGGACCCGATCCGCGTGATCGAGATCGAGGGGCTCGACAAGCAGGCGGACGGTGGGACCCACGTGCGTTCGACGGCCGAGGTCGGGCACGTACGCGTCGCGAAGACCGAGAACAAGGGCAAGGCCTTCAAGCGGATGCGGATCGAACTCGCCTGAGCGCGACCGATCCGCCCGCGCGCCACGACCTGCTCGGGGGAGCCTCGGCCGCCGTCTCGGCCGTCCTGTTCGGCACCATCATCATCTGGGGCCGGTTCGTCCTCGAGCGTGGCGTCCCGGTCGAGACGATGCTGTCGATCCGATTCGCGATCGGCGCGGTCGCGTTGTTGCTGGCGCTGCTCCTGACGCGCCGGCCGGTGCTGGCGGCGCGCGGCGAGCGGCTCCGGCTGGTCCTGCTCGCGCTGTTCGGCTACGCGATCGAGGCGAGCCTGTTCTTCACGGCCACCCAGCACGGAACGGTCGCCGCCGTGACGCTGCTGTTCTTCACCTACCCCGTCTTCGTGACGGTCTGGGCGTGGGCCCTGGGCGGCGATCTGCCGGCGCGGCTCACGGTCTTCGCCCTCCTGTGCGCGGTCGCCGGAGCTGCGATCGTCGTCGGCACGGGGACCGGTCTCGCGATCGACGGCGTCGGCGTGCTGCTCGCGTTCGTCACCGCGATGACGTACAGCGCCTACCTCACCGGCGTGGACCTGCTGGTCGATCGCACCAACGCGCTCACCAGCGCGATGTGGGTGAGCGCCGGTGCGTCGATCGGGCTGTTCGTCTACGCCAACGTCGTCGGCCATTGGGACCTGCCCGCCGGCGCCGCCGAGTGGTGGCCGCTCGTCGGCATGGGCCTGTCGTCCGCGGGTGCCTTCTTCTTCCTGATGGAGGCTCTCGCGCGGATCGGCGCCGTCCGCACGTCCATCGTCTCCGCGATGGAGCCGCTCGCGGCCGCGGTCCTCGGGTTCGTGTTCCTGGACGAGTCGGTCACGTTCGGGGTCGCGGCGGGCGGCCTGCTGATCCTGGCCGGCGCCGTGATGGCGAGCCTCGCCCGCACGCCCACCCCGCAGGAGCAGCAGATCCCCTAACGCAGACGGGCTGCGCGCATCGCGAGGTAGCGCTGTTCGGGGACGCTGGCCGTCATCCTCGCGGCGCGCCGGTAGGACTCGCGCGCCGCGTCCGGGTCGCCCGCGAGCTCGAGCAGATGCCCCCGGACGGCCTCGAGACGGTGGGTGTGCGTCATGCGGTCGTCGGCGTCCAGGGTGCCGAGCACCGCGAGACCCGCTCGAGGTCCATCGACCATCGCGACGGCGACCGCCCGGTTGAGCGTCACGACCGGGCCGGGCGAGACCTGTTCGAGCACGTCGTACAGGGCGAGGATCTGGGGCCAGTCGGTCTCGTCGGCGCTCGGGGCCTCGTCGTGGATCGCGGCGATCGCCGCCTGCAGCTGGTACGGCCCGATCGCACCCCTCCCGAGGGTGTCGCCAATGATCCCGACGCCCTCCTCGATCTGCGTCCGGTCCCACAGGGCGCGGTCCTGGTCGGCGAGGGGGACGAGGGCGCCGTCGGCGGTGGTCCTCGCCGCTCGCCGGGCATCGGTCAGCAGCATCAGCGCCAGCAGTCCGGCGATCTCGCCCTCCTGCGGCAGGAGCCGTCGGAGCAGGCGTGCGAGCCGGATCGCCTCGGACGTCAGGTCCGCCCGGTGCAGCGTAGGACCCGCGCTCGTCGTGTAGCCCTCGTTGAACAGGAGGTAGAGCACGTGGAGGACGACGCGGAGCCGGTCCTTGCGCTCCGCCTCGGGCGGGAGGTCGAACCGAGCGCCGGCGTCTCTGATCGTCTGTTTCGCGCGGCTGATCCGCTGGGCCATCGTCGGCTCGGGGACGAGGAAGGCGTTCGCGATCTCGGCGGTCGTCAGGCCGCCGACCGCCCGGAGCGTCAGCGCGAGCTGCGACGGCACCGAGAGCGACGGGTGGCAACACAGGAACAGGAGCGTGAGCGTATCGTCCCGCTCGGCGACGGGCCCCGGCTCGGGCACCTCGAGGACCGTGACGTGTTCCTCGCGCCGACGGCGGGCGCTTTCGCTGCGCCACCCGTCCACCAGCCTGCGCGAGGCCACCGTGACGAGCCAGGCTCGCGGGTTCTCGGGTATGCCCCCATCCGGCCACTGCATGGCGGCGGCGAGCAGTGCCTCCTGCACGGCGTCCTCGCTCGAATCGAACCGGCCGTACCGACGGACGAGCGCGCCGAGGACCTGCGGCGCCAGTTCGCGCAGCAGGTCCTCGACGCGGGGAGCCTCGATCGGCACGCGACCGACGGCGGTCGCTACGCCGCCGCCTCGGCGGCGCGCCGCAGCCCCTGGATGTCGATCTTCTTCATCTGCAGCATCGCCTGCATGGCCCTCGCCGCGCGCTGGGGGTCGGGGTCGCCCAGCAGCTCGCCCAGTGCGATCGGGATGATCTGCCACGACAGGCCGTAGCGGTCCTTCAGCCACCCGCACGGGCCCTCCTCGCCGCCCTCAGACAGTGCCGTCCAGAGCGCGTCGACCTCCTCTTGCGTCTCGCAGTTGACCAGGAACGAGACCGCCTCGGTGAACGAGTGGTGTGGGCCGCCGTTGAGCCCGGTGAGCTCCTGCCCCTCGAGCCTGAACGACACGGTCATCGCCGATCCCGGCTTGCCGGGGCCGGCCTCAGCGTAGCGCGAGACCCCGAGGATCTCGGAGTCGCCGGCGGAGCCGGGCCTCGCGTTGAACACGGACACGTAGAAGTCGGCGGCCTCCTCGGCCTGGTCGTCGAACCACAGGAACGGGCTGATCTTCGGCATCGCGGTCCTCCTGTCTCGTCGTCGCTGTCTCGTCTTGACTGGCTCGTCTTGGCTGGCTCGTCGTGGTTCATCTCGTCGCGGTGCGTGGCCGGTTGACGGACTCAGTACTCGGGCGGCGCATCGGCGATCTGCCGCACCTCGATCGGGCCCTCGATGAACGCGACGATGCGCGAGCTGATCTCGAGCGCCCGCTCCTCGGGCACGTCGACGATCCAGTAGCCGGCGAGCGACTCCTTCGCCTCCGCGAACGGACCGTCGGTCACGACCGGGGCCCCGCTCTCGAAGCGGACGGTCTTCGCCTGGGTCGGGTCGACGAGCCCCTGTCCGTCGACGTACTCGCCGGCGTCCCGGAGCTCCTGGTCGAGGTCCTTCATGAACCCGATCATCGACCTGATCCACTCCGTGGACCGGGTCTCCATCATCGTGGCCTGGTCTCCGAACATCATGATCAGGTACTTCATCCACACTCCCTTCCTCGGTGCCCGCGGTGGGCGCCCTCACGACTGGGTCGGAGCCGCCGAGCGCTTCTCGACATCCGACCCGAGGAAACCCTAGGCGACGGGACGAGCATCGAACCGTCCCCGGCTCGGCGGGTGCCGGGGACCTGCCCGAAGGCTGGACTCCGGCTACGGTCCGAGCCCGATCGCCAGCGCGGTGAGGGCGACGTAGATCGCGAGCCCACCCACCACCAGCATCACTCGGAGCGACCGCTGGATCGGCGAGCGTCCGAAGGCGTAGTACGCGACCGGACCCACGAGCGGAACCACCAGGACGGCGAGCATCCAGAGCACCCGGGTCCGATTCGGTACGGCGTCCTGGCGGACCAGGTCCCACAGCGCGATCGAGACCCACGCCGAGTACAGGATCAGCGGCAGCACGTAGGCGTACAGGCCGATGAGCACACCCCACCAACTCGTGGCGAGCGAGATCCCGAGCACGGTGACCTCCTTGGAGACGTCGGACGATGCCGGCACGTCGAGCGTGCGGGCGTCGCGGATGCGGACGGGTTCGGGGACGGCGGTCTCGGCGATCGCCGGGTCGGGCGGGGCGCTCTCGGCGCCCGGCATCTGCTCCTGATCCGGTGGCGGCGGCTGCGAACGCCAGTCGCCCACGGCGACGTCCCCGAGCGCTGCCTCGAGGTAGCGCTCGAGCGGGCCGAACACAGCGCCCACCGAGCCGCCGGGGATCCGAGCGAACGGCGACCCGCAACCGGCCCGCCATTCGATCGCCGGCGGCAGGCTCGAGGAAAAGTCGTTGCCCGAGAAGCAGTCGCCGCCCGCCGACGGGGCGCCGAGCGCGAGATCGGCCTCGCCCGAGTTCCGAACCAGGTTGTCGCGAACCTCGTTGCCCTGCGTGAGCCAGAGGCTCTCGTCGGGCGAGGGGAGGAGCGCGATGCCGAAGGCGTCGTGATCCTCGACGAGGTTCTGCGTGACGACGTTGTCGCGCCCGCCGTTCACGATGATCCCGATCCCGAGCGACGGGTACTCGAGGTCGAACGCAGGCGCGCCCGCGTTGTTGTTGTCGTGCACCCAGTTGCCGGCGATCAGGGCGTCGTGCTGCGGTGCGAGCCGTTCGGAGTCCAAGGTGTTCGGCACGATGCCCGCAAGGTTCTCGCGCCACTCTGAGTTGACGACGAACAGGTCGCCGCC
>DASXTX010000218.1:0-8787 GCA_036505195.1 Actinomycetota bacterium | reverse complement strand
GCCGAACCGGTGGTGCCGGATGCGGCCCTCCGCGTCGATGAAGTACAGGGCCGGCCAGTAGTTGTTGGCGAACGCGTCCCACACGGCGTAGTCGTTGTCGACGACGACCGGATACGTGACCTCCATCTCCTTGAGTGCTCTGTGCACGTTCTCGACGTCGTGCTCGAACGAGAACTCGGGGGTGTGCACCCCGATCACGACGAGCCCCCGATCCTCGTACGCCTGGGCCCAGGCGCGAACGTAGGGGAGCGACCGGAGCCAGTTGATGCACGTGTACGTGCAGAAGTCGACGACGACGACCTTCCCGCGCAGGCCCTCGGGATCCACGGGCGGCGAATTGAGCCACTCGGTCGCACTGCCGAGCGAAGGGAAGTGACCTTCGATCGGGAGCTCGCCGCTCCGGCCGATCAATCGTTCCATCTCGCACCTCCTAAGCTCAGTACGTATCCACCTCGGCGACGGCGTCCGCGAATGCCTGCGGGGCCTCTTTCCTCAGCCTTGCTCAGCGGAGCGACTTGAACGCCGCTCGGATCTCCTCGGAGAAGAGCTCAGGCTGTTCCCACGCAGCGAAGTGCCCGCCTTTGGGGAGCCGGTTGAAATGGATCAGGTTGGGATAGGCGCTCTCCGCCCAGCTGCGCGGGGCTGCGTAGATCTCATCGGGGAACACGCTGACCCCGACCGGAAGCTCGATACCTTTCGGAGCGAAGAAGGGCAGCTTGCTCTCCCAATACAGACGGGCCGAAGAGACCGCCGTGGCCGTCAACCAGTAGAGCGTTGCGTTGTCGAGGACGTCGTCCCGCGTCAGGCCCTCGGACTGACCGTCGAAGACGCGGGCGATGAGCGCCAGACTCCGCGCGTCGTGGTCGAGCATCCAGGCGGCCAGGCCGACGGGCGAATCCTCGAGAGCATAAAGCGTCTGCGGGCGGTTCCCCATCTCCTGGGCATAGGCGAGGCCGTTCTTGTAGAAGAAGTCGAGCTGATCCCATGCGTTCTTCTCGTCGGCTGAGAGGCCGGCCGGCGAGGGGTCGCCGAACTGGAGCGCCGTCGCGATGTCGGACGGGATGGTGGCCGGCATGTTGGTATGGATGCCGAGCAATCCAGGCGGCTTCAGGAGAGCCATCTGTTCGGTGACAGCGTTCCCCCAATCGCCGCCTTGCGCCACGAATCGCGCGTACCCGAGCCGCTCCATCAGCACGATCCAGGCGCGCGCGATGCGGATGGGGTCCCAGCCGGTCGTGGTCGGCTTACCCGAGAACCCGTGGCCCGGAAGTGACGGGATCACCAGATGGAAGGCGTCCTCCGCGCTCGCGCCGTGCGCCGTGGGATCGGTGAGCGGGCCGATGATCTTGAGCTGCTCGATGATGGAGCCGGGCCATCCGTGCGTGACGATGAGCGGCAACGCCTCGTCTTGCTGCGAGCGGACGTGGATGAAGTGGATGTCGACCCCGTCGATCTCGGTGGTGAACTGCGGCAGGGCCTGCAGCCTCGCTTCCACCTTGCGCCAGTCGTAGTCCGTCGCCCAATAGCGCGCGAGTTCCCGCATCGTCGCCAGCTGCACGCCCTGCGACTGATCCGCGACGGTCTCCACCTCTGGCCAGCGCATGGCCCCGATGCGCCGGCGGAGGTCGACGAGCGCCTCCTCCGGAACCTCGACGCGGAACGGGCGGATCGCGCCGTCTGTGATCACGACGACCTCATCGTGGGTACGTTGGCCCCCCGCTGACTTGTCGGTCATCTGCTTCCTCCCTTTCATCGACAGGCAGAGAGTGTCGATCTGTGCTGGTGAATCCGCAAATCGTGGGCTGGCGCTGATGAACAGACCACGCCCCGCAGCCCCTCCGCACCCCGGCCTGGTCCCCGGGGCTCCACGCGACTTCGGCCTGCTCGTAATCGACTAGTCGGGTCGTTCGGGGTTTTGCACGCGACCAGCATCATCCTCGCGGCGCTCCGGAACATCGTACGATCCGCTTTCGATCTGCTCGAGGATGCCCCTGGCTTGTGTCTCGAAGCTCGATGGGACGAACAGCTCCGTCGGGCCGGTGGGGTATGGGCCTTCGCCCCCTCCCTTGAGATCGACGGGGATCCCCTCAGCCTCGAGTCGGCCCTTGACGAGCTCGCCCTCGACCCACGACTGCGTCCAGAACACTGACACGAAGTCCTCTCCCACACACCGCATGATGTCACGGTTGTTTCGTCAGGTGCACGCTTGGCCACGACAGCAGGCTGCGTTATGTACGCCTGCGCCCCCACGGCCGGCACCGGCCGCTACCCGATCGGACCGATCAGCCAGGACTCGAGCTTCCAGACCTCACGCACCGACGTCGCACGACTTCATGCTCGCGACTCCACCAACGGACTGTTCGTCCGCAGCCTTCCGCTGGCGTGCGGATAACAGCTCGGTCTACGCACAAGGAGCGTTATCAGCGGATCGAGAAAATGCTGAGCCGGTCGTTCCGCGTCTTCAGCAGTCAGTCTTTGAGCCGACAAGATCGATCTGGACGTTCATCGGCGCAAAGACATGACGTTCGATCCCGTACACGGTGAACGTCACCGGAATCGTGTTCCACTTTGCGGTGGCCCCCTCCTCCATGCATGAGGTAATGGTCACGCGCATCTCGACCCCGGCCATCTGCCGCGGTTGCAGCCTGAGCGGGCGGACGGGTTCCCAAGCCGCGCCGACCGAAGGGATCGTGTACACGTCTGGGTAGATCGCGACCGGGACGTTAGTGAGTCCACCACCGGCTTGTTCGGATTTCGGGATCCCGAACCGCGTGATGGTGATCGGGACCGGGCCGTGGTTCCAGATCGAGAACCGGTAGGTGAACGTCAACCCCTTGTAGGAAGGGATCCGGTACGTCCATACGTTCGGCGGCGCATCGAGCCAGTCGATCTGAAGCGCCGTGGCTCCCACGCCCTTCGGCGGACCGTACTGCTTGAACCCGGCGTGGAAGGGCTGGTAGTTCGCGACGAGGGTGACCCCTGTCGCGGCGACCGCGATGAGCGCTGCGAGCAGCCCGAGGACGAGCCACAGAAGCCAGCGGCGACGGGGCTTACGGACTGCTGGCGTGCCACCGCCTGATGGCGGCGCCGTGGGCGGCCGGACCGACGTATCTACCACATCGCCAGCGTACGCCCGGTAAGGAGGGCCGTCGAGGCGGCGAGAGTCTACGATTTGGGAACCTTTTCCGCGGCTCGAGATGGTGGGGGCTGCTACAGGTGGAAGAGCCACATAACCGATAGAACAGGATTCCCGTGCCGGATAAGATCGTGCGGAGAGACGTGGTGCGGTCAAGATCACCCAGCCGACTACCCAGACTCTTCGTCTTCGGCGTTTGGTCGGTTACGATCGTTGGGTTCCTCCTTCTCTGGTTCGCGATCCCGCTCTTCGATCTGGAGTGTGAATCGCTTTGTGATGGCCCTGCGTATGCGGCCCTCGGGGTCTTGGAACTCGGAATCCTCGTGCTCACCGTGGCAAAGCTCTCCTGGATCGTGCGAGCTCGGCTCGTGCAGGCCAACGGCCCTCCTTCCGACATGGGAGTACTCCGCCCCGTCTTCGTGTGGGCCTTGGCGCTGATCGCCCTGCCCATACTCCTTCTCTTCGGCGTCGGCTTTGTAACAGACATCGAAGGACCCTGGCGGATCGCGATGGCGCCTGCGTACGTCGTCGGGGCGTACGTGGCTCCAGCAATCTTCGTACGGAGAGCAGTACGCCAAGGTGTGTCTGGAACCAAAGCAGTTGCCGCTGCGCTCGGAATAGGCTCACTTGTCCTTCTGCTCGACTTGGTCGTGTCAGCAGGCGACGGGGCTCTCGGATCTTTGCTGATGACGGCCGTGGCTGGAGGCGCTCTTGTTTGGGCTCTCAAATGGCACCCTCGTCGCCTAGCAATCCCACCCCGTCCAGACAAGCCAGTGACGATCACCTTCGGGGATTGCGCGCGCTGAAGGCAGGGTGCTGTTTTCGAATCCCCCAGGGCACCCGCAAGAACCGCGCGTCGTCAGGGGTTGCGTCCCGGAACAGGGGGCGTCGTTTCCCCCACCCAGGACTCGAAGTTGATCCTTCGGCTGATCGGGCTGGGGGGGGCGGCGTCGGGCACCTCCCCAAGTGCGAGGTCGCAGCCGAGGGGTTGCTCGCGGAGAGGGGCGGCGTTCGGCCCCTCCCTATCTCCTAACCACTCAAACGGATGACCGCGCCATCGAGTCCAAACAGACTGTCCGAAGACGGCTTCGATCTCTGAATGAGTCCTCCTCTGTTGGCATGTCCACGGGGTGCGGTGTTTCCAGCTCGCTATCTGTACTCCCGTCCTGCACGTGATCGAGAGGATCGTGGCCCCGCTCGGCCTTCGGGTCGATGAGTCATCACCTTGGGTGGATGCGCGACTGTCGGACGGCAGTCGGGTGCAGACCAGATTTCTTAGAACCTGATTTGCCTGCCACGACCATGGAGGGGCGCCGCGGACTGGTCCTCATCAGGATTCAGTGACCACCGAGCTCAGAGCCACTGGCCACCCGGTAGAGGCGCCAGCTGCCGGGGACGCCCTTCAGCTCGTGCTCGCCCGCGTCTTCGAACGTGAGGCCGGACCCGGCCACGAGGTCCTTCACGGTCTGCGACACCAGCACCTCGGATGGTCCTGCGAGGGTTCCTACACGAGCGCCGATGTATACGGCGATGCCTCCGACCTTCCCGTCGATCGTCTCGACCTCCCCCGTATGCAATCCGGCTCGGACCTCGAGGCCCAGTGTCTTCACCGCCTCTGAGATCGCCCGAGCGCATCCCACCCCTCGGGCTGGACCGTCGAACGTCGCAAGGAACCCATCGCCTGCGGTGTCGATCTCGACACCTCGATACCTCCCGATCATCGCTCGCACCGTTGCGTGATGTCGCTCGAGCAGGTCTCGCCATACTCCGTCCCCGAGTTGGGCCGCCTTCTGCGTGGAGCCGACGATGTCGGTGAAGAGCACCGTCGCGAGCACGCGGTCGTACGACGCCTCCTCCGCGCTCACCGACCGAACGAACCGCTCGACCTCATCGATGAAGGGTTCGATGTTCCCTGCGTAGGGGATCCAGTCCTTGCCGGGCACTCGCACGTGCCGCGCTCCGGGGATGCGCTCTGCGAGGTCGGCCGCTCTTGCGTGCGCCGGCTCCGAGCGGGAGAGCACGAGAGTCGATGCTTGCACGGTCGCCAGGACGCTCCGGACGTCCATCTCGGCCTCGACCTCATTGAAGGCGAGCGCCGCGGCGGGGGACGCGCCGTGACGCATGTCCTTGGCCAACCACCGGATCCACTCCGGGTCGCCCACGTGCGACGGGTTGAACTTGAGCCACCGCCTCGCGATCTCCTCGGTGCCCCATTGCTCCTCGATCTCCGCCAGCCACTCCTCCCACTCCTTCTTCGAGCGGCCGAGCGGGTAGTCGGGAGCCCATGCAGCTCGGGCCCACGAGTTGTAGAGGACGAGCGCGAGGACCCGATCGGGGTGCGTCGCGGCGAAGAAGGCGGCGAGGCTCCCTCCATCGCCGTCGCCGAAGAGCACCGCTCGATCCGAGCCGGCACCATCCAGGACTGCGCGCAGGTCGTCGGCTCGCAACTCCAGGTCCGGCGTCTGAGTTCGATCGGAGAGGCCAGAGCCGCGCTTGTCGAAGAGGATCACCCGGGAGAACGAGGACAGCCGCTCGAGGAACCTGATGCACCACGGGGTCTCCCACCCAGCCTCGATATTCCCCGGTCCTCCCATGATGTAGGCGAGGTCGAGTGGCCCCGCGCCGTGCACCCGGTACGCGATGTTTACGCCGTCGATGGTCTTCGCGTACTTGGTCTGGGCGGCGTCCACCCTCGAATCCTTCCCCCGACGGGACCGCGCCGCAACCGGGGGCCCCGGAGAAGAGAAGGGGCGTCACAACGTCCGAGGTGATGGTGAACGGGCCCGACGACGTCTACGTGGAGCGGAAGGGGCGGCTCGAGAAGGTGACGGCCCGGTCTGTTTGAGGGGGAGGAGGCGTCCTGCACGTGATCGACAAGATCGTGGCCCCGCTCGGCCTTCGGGTCGATGAGTCATCACCTTGGGTGGATGCGCGACTGTCGGACGGCAGTCGGGTGCAGACCCAATTTCTTGGCACCCCTTTTCCCCATTTCGGAGCGCAGCCCTCCCGACACCTGTCAACGCTCTGGGGACTGGGAGGACGGGACTGGCCTCGGTCGGCCAGGAGAGGGAGACTGCCCCGAAGGAGCCGAAAGGGGCGCCACCATTGACCATCGTCAAGGACATCGCCTACGAACCCGTGACGGGCCCTGATGACCCCGACGACTACCGGCCCGGCTCCCGGCTGGCGTTGGTGTGTCATCCGCGGATCGAGACGTCGGGCGGGCGTCTCTTCGCAGGGGGGTTCCAGTGCCCGTCCTGTGCCGAGACGGCTCCTAGAGGCGTAGGGTGCTGCTTCGGCAAGACGGGGGGTTGGCCATGGTGCACACGATGGCGCGCGTCGAAGTGGCGGAATTCGATACCTGGTTGCGGGTTCATCGCGCAAACGCGGAGAACAGGCACTCGTTCGGCATCGTGGACGGTCCCATCTATCAGGATATCGACGAGCCGAATGCTGTTCTCGTTCACACGTCCACGGACGATCCTGTCCGAGCGGCGCAGTGGTTCAAGACGGCTGCTTTCAAGGAATCAACTCATGTATCAGGTGTGCTCCGCCGCACCTTCTACACAGTGACAGAGGGCTAGGTCCACGCCTAAGCAACGTTATCCGCCGGCTTGAGAAGGTGACGGACGGTCTGTTTGAGGGGGAGGAGGCCGTCCTGCACGTGATGGGAGATCAGATAGCGAGCGAGAAACGCCGCAACCCGTGGACACCGCCCGGGCCAGTTGTCCCTTGGTGGGAGTGTGGCCGTCTATTTGCCGACTAGGGCGCGGTCATTCGCTTCAGCGCTTGGCCAGTCGACCGAAGTGCCTGCCCAGCCACACCCCGAGGACCGGAGCGACGAGGACACCCGTGATCAGGCTGAGCACCTGGTTCGCCGTATCGTTTCCGACCGCCTCGGCAATCGCGATGACAAGCAGGAGCGCCGCCTCGACGTAGGCGACGATCCCAAGCTGCGTCGGCAGCTCCGGCCGCGTCCTGCACAGACGACCAACGTACAGGAGACCCGCCGCGAGGATCGGGAAGCCGGCGACCTCGGGCCACACGTTCAGGGTTTCGATCGCTGACGCCGCCCGCCCGATCGACTCCATGATCTCTGGCGGATGCCCGCTCCACCCACCGGAGCGCCAGTACGTGACGTCGCTTAGGAAGAGCAGGTCGCCGACGGAGGAGAGTACGCCGCCGACGACCAGGAACGCCACCATCAGCTGGCCCTCCGGCCGGTCGCTCCCCACGAGGTGGCGGATCGCCAGCCCCACCACGATCAGGCCGACGAATCCCAGCGGCAAGATCAGATCGCGGCCCACGATGTCCACAAGATCCTGTGCTGATGGTTGAAGTAGGCCGCCCAGAAGTTGGCCTCGTCTTGGAGCTGACCGGCCGCGGTCGCGTGGTACTCGGGGCCCTTCCCCAGCAGATCGGCCGCGTCGAGCAGGAAGAGGACGGTCCCGATCAAGAAGGACGCACCGGCCATGTAGGCGGCGTTGCGTCCAACGCGGTCCCACCTGCGATCGAGCTCGGATACTGGGTCACCGATCGTCCCGGCCACGCCGCGCGGATTCTCTCTCCGCGCAGAGTTGCCGGTCAACGCTGAAGCGAGCCTCGAACCGTGGACGAGGCTGGGAGACTCGACGATCCGCGTGCAGTTCAATTCCGGCTGCGCTTCGGCTACGGCTGAAGAGTTTGAACTAACTGGCTCGCGGAACGCATTAGGAGGAGGGCGTCCCGCCTACAGGGAGCGGCTTCTCACCCCGGGCTAGCGGTCAATCGCGGGCCGAGGGTTGGTCCTAGGCGACGGGCCGCTGGGGATTCTCGTTCACGCTCAGGTGGAACACGTCGGGGCGGGCGTAGTGGCCGGCAACGTCGAAGTCGTACTTGCCCCGCGTGATGTCGTCGAGGTCGAGCTCCGCGTACAGGATCTTCTCCTCGTCGAAACACGGCCCGGCCAGCACCGCACCGAGCGGACCGATGATGGCAGCGCCTCCCCGCAAGAGGATCGCGTCTGGCTGATCCGAGATCTGATTCGGGATGTCCGTGGGGAGGTCCGACCGACGTAGGAACTGGCAGGCTGTGAGCACGAAGCAACGCCCCTCGAGCGCGATGTGGCGCATGGTGGGCAACCACGTCTCCCGGCTGTCGGAGGTCGGCACGCAGTAGATCTGGATGCCCTTGGCGTACATGATCATCCGCAGCATCGGCATGTAGTTCTCCCAGCAGATGACGGCGCCAAGCCGTCCGAGCGACGTGTCGAAGACCGGCAGGGTCGAGCCGTCGCCGAACCCCCAGATCAGCCGCTCCGCTCCCGTGGGCATCAGCTTTCGGTGTTCGCCCAGGTAGCCCTCCGGACTGAAGAAGAGCGCGGTGTCATAGAGAGTTCCGCCATCGCGTTCGATGACCCCCACGACGAGGTGGATCCCATGCTCGCGCGCGGCCGTGGCGATCCGGTCGACGTCAGGACCGGGCACGATGATCGCCCCATCGAAGTAGCGCCTGAACTGATCGCGACCCTTCGGCGTGCGCTGCCCGACGACCGTTCCGAAGTCGATGCCTCTCGGGTAGCCAGGAACGAACGCTTCCGGGAAGACGGCGAGCTGCGCCCCGCCTTGTGCCGCTTCCGCGATCAACCGCTCGAGCTTGTCTATCGTCTGCTC
>DASXTX010000217.1:0-11236 GCA_036505195.1 Actinomycetota bacterium | reverse complement strand
AGGGTCTCGGCGTGCGGCGACGGGTCCGAGGTCTGGACCTGGCTGAACGAGCGCCAGCCCATCGGACCGGGGGCGCTCCGGAACTCCTCCGTCCCGACCGGCTCGCCCTCGTCCAGCACGGTGTAGCGACCGAACGGCATCGGACCAGGGTATCGGCGCGTTCGATGTCCGGTGCGCGCCGGCAGGGCCCCGCGTATCGTGGGCTCGGTGGAGGGGACGGCCGCGAGCGATCCGCAGGGTGGTATCGAGACCGCGCACGGCGCCGCCGGCAGACGTGTGCTGGTGTCGTTCGCCGGGGGGATCGCCGCGTTCGCCATCGCATGGCTCGTGACGCCGTGGCAGGCAGCCGCGTTGATCGGATGGAACGTCGCGGCGACCGTCTTCATCGCCTGGATGTGGTTCACGGTCGCCGGGATGGACGGCGCGGCCACGGCGAAGCATGCGGCGATCGAGGACATCTCGCGGCCTACCGCCGACCTGATCCTCATCCTCGCGAGCGTGGCGAGCCTGGTCGGGGTGGGCCTCTCGCTCCTCGAGGCGTCCGACACCGAGGGCCTCGCCAAGGCGATGATCGTCGGGCTCGCCTCGGTGAGCGTGATCCTTTCTTGGGCCACCGTTCACACCGTGTTCACGCTGCGCTACGCGAGGCTGTACTTCGCCACCGGAGGCGGGATCGACTTCAACGGGGACCGCGCTCCCACCTACACGGACTTTGCATACCTCGCGTTCACGATCGGGATGACGTACCAGGTCTCGGACACCTCGATCGCCTCGAAGGCGATCCGGCGAACGGCCCTGCGCCACGCGTACATGTCGTACCTGTTCGGGACCGTCGTCGTCGCGATGACGATCAACGTTGTGGCCGGGCTGTTCAACCGGTAGCCGTGCGCGCCGCTCGACCCCGCTACATCGGGCTGACGAGCTGGAAGTAGTTGTCGTCGGGGTCGGCGAACGTGGCGACGGACATCTCGGGTGCCTCGGGAGCGTCGCCCGTGTCGGGGGCATAGGGCTCCTGGACGACCCTCGCGCCCGCGGCCTTCAGCTTCTCGAAATCGCCCTTGACGTCCGTGGTCTCGATGTTCCAGATCACCCTGCCCGGGTGCGCGCTCTTGCCCTTGACCTCGCTGTGCTCGCTCACGGTGAACCCGCCGGTCCCGAGCTGCCACCAGGTGTAGCCGCCCTCGCTCCCGGACGGGGCTCCGAAGAGCTTCGTGTAGTAGTCCACCAGGGGCTTCGGATCCTCGCTCCCGATCAGCACGCTGTTCAGGTTCATGCCGCCTCCTTCCTCACGGGCTCCCGCCCTCCTGGGCAGGTCATCCCCGTTCCGGGGTCTTCCTATGCGGACGATTCGGGGCGTCCGAACTCATCGCTCCGGTGGGACGCCGTTGACTTCGAGCACAGCACAAGCCTAGGGTCGATGGGAAGTCCCCATGGCCGGGGTTGGAGATGCGAGGGAAGCGGTTCCGCGGAGCGATGCAGTCCCTTCGTTGCTGCACGCCCGCCGGACGCCTCCGCGCGTGCCGGATGGCTCGGGGCGTGGCATGGTGACCTCCCGCGACCTGGTCCCGGCGACCTCGAGCCCGGCATGCCCACGCTGCGATTCGGAGTTGGTCGTGCCGGCCATTGCCGGCGGTCCGTCGGAGTCCGTGCTGCAGCTGCGGAGCAGCACGGCTCCCGTGGGTCGAAGGGACGCCTCCGGCGAGTGGCTCTGTCGGTCGTGCGGACTGCGTTGGCCCTACGAGCGAACGACCGCGGTGGTGGCTTCGGCGGCCGGCGAGCTCGAACCCGAACCATCTGGGTCACCCGGCGAGCTCATCGACCAGGTGGATGTCCCCGAGGTTCACGGCGCGACCGGCGTGACCTCCCAGCGCGTCGCCACCACGATCCGGCAGGCGAGGGAAGCGCGAGGCCTCACGATATCGGACGCCGCGAAAGGGACCCGGATCGGGGAACGGTACCTCCGGGCGCTCGAGGCCAACGCCTCGCTCGATGAGTTCCCCGCTCCCGTCTACGCCCGCTCGTTCCTGCGCGCCTACGCGGAGTTCCTCGATCTCGAGACGGAGGGTATCGTCCGCCGGTTCGATGAGGACCATCCGGTTCACGACGACCAGATCCTCGAGCCGCTCCCCGATCCCCGGCCGCGGCGACGGGTGGTCGCCGGAGCGCTGGCCGTCGCCTCGCTCCTCGCCCTGTTGTCGATGGCGGTCGCGCGACTGGAAACCGGGTCCGAACCGGGCCCCGAGACGGCCTCCCCCGCCCCGGCGGCCGCCGAAGTGTCTCCGGGTCCATCATCCATCGTGCGGCAACCGCCGCCGCCGCGGATCGAGGGTATCCGCGCGACCCTCCAGCTGCGGGACCGGTGCTGGGTCGTCGCCGTCGCCGACGGTGTGGCGGTCCAGCCGGGGACCACCTTGGAGGCCGGCGCCCGGGTCGTGTTCCACGCGGACCGGATCCTGGAGCTGGAGCTCGGGAGCGCCGGCGCGGTCCACCTCGAGGTGAGCGGCGAGAGGGTCCGAACCGGCAGCCTCGGCGAGGTCGTCCGGCTCGAGCTCCGCCTGAAGGACGGCGAGGTCGTCACGACCTTCGTCTGACCCGGTCCACCTGCGCGGCCGGCGAGCGAGTGGCCCGCTACCACTCGACGCCGGCGGCCGACGCGAGGAACCGCATCAGGGGCGAGATCCGCTCACAGTCCCTCACGAACGTCGCCATGAAGGTCGTCGAGGTGACCTGCTTGTCCGTGAGCCGGACCGACCCCGTGAAGCTCTTGCGCTTGATGTCCTCGATCATCGGCAGATCCGCGTCGAACCCGCGTGGCGGCCGCTTCAGCGTCTCCCCGGAGTGATCGAGCTTGCCTCGGGCCTTCGTCCACGCCGAGGGGTCGTCGGCGATCCGCTGCCGGATCGCCTGCAGGACCTCGGGCTCCGGCATCCACATCCCGCCGGCGACGAAGCATTCGCCGGGCTCGAGGTGCAGGTAGTAGCCGGGTCCGTGGACGCCCTTGCCGCCGAGCTGGAAGTGCGCGCCCGCGTGCGTCTTGTACGGGCTCTTGTCCTTGGAGAAGCGCACGTCGCGATGGATCCGGAACAGCGAACCGCCGGACGGCCGCGAGTCCGCGACGAGGTTGGGGCTGATCGTGCGCAGTTCGGGGCCGGCGTCCGAGATGAAGTCGAGGAACGGCTGTCGAAGCGATCGCTCGTAGCGCTCCTTGTGCTCGTTGAACCACGTCCGGTCGTTGTGACGCTTCAGATCGCGAAGGAACGCCAGCGCATCGTCGTCGAAGTACCTCATCGCACACCTCCGAAGCTCGGCCTTCCGGGGACGGTGCCATGATGGCAGCCCCGGCGGACAGGTGGAGGCGGAGCGCGTGGCGGTCACGGACGAACGGACCTTCGGGGGACAGACGCTCGTCGCACCGCTGCGCCGCGTGCTCGTCCGCGCGCCCGATCCGACCTCGCTCGCGCGGTGGCGCGGATTCGGGTGGCTCGCCGAACCCGACCCCGCGATCGCCGCCGAGCAGCACGAGGCCCTCTGCGAGCTCCTCCGCGCCGCCGGTGCCGAGGTCGTGTACGCCGGGAGCGACATGGGCGAAGATCCCGACGCGGTCTACGTGTTCGACCCGGTGATCGTGTCCGACCGCGGCGCGCTGCTCCTGCGACCGGGCAAGGAGGGCCGTCGCGGCGAGCCGTCGGCGATCGCCGAGGACCTTCGGGCGCTCGGCGTGCCGGTGGCGTTCGAGATGGTGGAGCCCGCCACGGCCGAGGGCGGCGACACGATGTGGCTCGACAAGCGCACGCTCCTGGTGGGCCGCAGCTTCCGGACGAACGATGCCGGCATCCGAGCCTTGCGCGAGGCCCTGCCGGGGGTCGAGCTGCTCGCGTTCGACCTGCCGCGCATGCGGGGGCCCGACGCATGCCTCCACCTGCTCTCGCTGCTCTCCCCGCTCGACGACGACCTGGTCGTCGCCTACCCGCCGCTGATGCCGATCCGCCTGATCGAACTGCTCGCCGAGCGCGGGATCGCGATCGTGGAGGTGCCCGAGGAGGAGTTCGGCTCGATGGGGCCGAACGTCCTCGCGCTCGCGCCGCGGGTGGCGGTGGCCCTCGAGGGCAATCCGGAGACACGCCGGCGGATGGAGTCGGCCGGCGTGGACATCTCGGAGTTCGAGGGGTCGGAGATCGCGCACAAGGGCGAAGGCGGTCCGACCTGCCTCACCCGCCCGCTGCTCCGCGGCTGACTGAGGACGGCCACGTGTGGCTCAACCGTCCCCAGGAGCTCGGGTCAAGATCACCGTCTTCCGAGATCGGTCTTGACGCTGAAGTGAGTGACTGCTAACTTCCTCTGCATGACGTCGACCGCCTCGAAGACCAGGCTCACCGCCGAGGAGCGCCGCGAGGAGATCCTGAGCGCCGCGATGGAGGAGTTCGCGCATGGTGGACTCGACGGCACGCCCACCGACGCGATCGCCAGACGGGTCGGGATCTCCCAGCCCTACCTGTTCCGCCTGTTCCACACCAAGAAGGACCTGTTCCTCGCGGTCGTCGAGCGCTGTTTCGAACGCACGCTCGACACGTTCCGACAGGCGGCCGGGGGCCGCTCCGGCGAGGAAGCCCTGCACGCGATGGGCCGAGCGTACGCGGGCCTGCTCAAGGACCGCACCAGGCTCCTGCTGCAGCTCCAGGCGTACGTCGCGTGCGACGACCCCGACGTCCGAACCATCGTCCGCGATGGTTTCAAGCGGCTTGCGACGTTCGTGGCCGAGGTCTCGGGCGCACCGGCTGAAGACGTCCGTCACTTCTTCGAGACGGGGATGCTGATGAACGTCGTCGCGGCGATGGAGCTCGACCGCGTGCGGCAGCCGTGGGCCCGGGATCTGATGGTCCCGATGGAGGAGAAGCGGTGAGCCCGGCCGGCATCCCGGGGCTCTCTCTCTTTTTCGATCTTGAAGGTAGTGATCATTCACTAGTCGCCGAGTGGAAGGAGGATCCACGATGACCACGACTCAGATCCGACCGGTGGAACCGATCCTGGAGGACACCGGTCCGAACCCGCGACGCTGGCAGATCCTCGCCGTGCTTTGCGTCTCGCTGTTCGTGATCGTCATGGACAACACGATCGTGAACGTGGCCCTGCCCACGCTCGCGCGCGAGTTGCACGCCGGCACGAGCAGCCTGCAGTGGATCGTCGACGCCTACACCCTCGTGTTCGCCGGCCTGCTGCTTGCCGCAGGTGGCCTCGGCGACCGGTTCGGACGCAAGGGAGCGCTGCTGGCAGGTCTGGCGCTGTTCGGGGCGTTCTCGGCGGCCGGTGCGTTCGCCTCGAGCACCGGGCAGCTGATCTCGGCCCGCGCCGTCATGGGCGTGGGCGCCGCGTTGATCTTCCCGACCACGTTGGCGATCGTGGTCAACGTCTTCACCGAGCCTCGAGAGCGTGCGGCCGCGATCGGGATCTGGACCGCCATCGCGGGCGTCGGCGTGGCGCTCGGGCCGATCTCGGGCGGATGGTTGCTCGAACACTTCTCGTGGGGATCGGTCTTCCTCGTGAACGTGCCCGTCACGGTTGCCGGGATCGTCGGGACGCTCGTGCTGGTCCCCCGCTCGCGCGATCCTCGAGCGCCGCGGCTCGACCTGCCGGGCCTCGCACTGTCGATCGCCGGCGTGACGCTCCTGGTGTGGTCGCTCATCGAGGCGCCGAGCCATGGCTGGATCTCCGCGACGACGATCGGGGGGATCGCCGGAGCAGCGGTCCTGCTCGCCGTGTTCTCGTGGTGGGAGCGTCGCGTGCCCGCGCCGTTGCTCGACGTGAACCTGTTCCGCAACATGCGGTTCACCGCGGCCAGCCTCGCGATCACGCTCGGCTTCTTCGCCCTGTTCGGGTTCATCTTCCTGGTGACCCAGTACCTGCAGCTCGTGAAGGGGTACTCGGCCCTGCAGGCGGGTGTGCGGACGCTCCCGTTCGCGATCGCCATGGTGGTCGCGGCCGTCTCGTCGCCGAAGGTGGTGCAGCGCATCGGGACCAAGTTGGTGGTGGCGGCTGGGCTCGCCTTGATGGCGGGCGGGTTCGCGATCGCATCGACCAACGACGCCTCGACGTCCTACTCCGTCATCGCGAGCGCGATGGTCCTGATGGGGTTCGGACTCGGCTCCGCCGCCGCGCCTGCAACGGAGTCGATCCTGGCCTCGCTGCCTCGCGAGAAGGCGGGTGTGGGTTCGGCGGTGAACGACACGACGCGAGAGGTCGGGGGCACGCTGGGGGTCGCGGTGCTCGGGAGCATCATGGCCTCGGTCTACGGCGGACGGATCCTCGACGCGGTCTCCGGCACCCCGCTCCCCGCGGGCCTCCGAGCGGCGGCGGGCGACTCGCTCGCCGCGGCGCTCCAGATCGCGGGCGGCGTGGGCGGTGCGGCCGGGCGGGCCATCGCGCTCGCCGCGCAGGACGCGTTCGTCCAGGCCTTCCAGATCGGGTCGGTCGTGACGGGCGCCGTGGCGCTCGTCGGCGCCGTGATCGCGCTCCTGTTCCTTCCCGCGCGGTCACGGCAGGAGGAACCGATCACGATCACGCTCGAGGGTGCGCCGATCGAGCCACGGCTCGGGTCGGTCGTCGAGCGGGTCGAGGGATGAGCGCGATGCGACTCTCCGAGCGCAGGATCCTGGTCACCGGTGGGAGCTCGGGGATCGGGTTCGCGGTGGCCAAGGCGCTCGCGCCGGAGAACACGGTCGTGATCGCGGGCAGGGACGAGCGGAAGCTCGAGGTGGCACGAGCGAGCGCCTCGCGCCTCCAGGCTCTTCGGCTGGACGTCACGTCGGAGGACGATGCGCGTCGCGCGATCGGGTGGGTCGAGGAGGAGCTCGGCGGGCTGGACCTGCTCGTCAACAGCGCCGGGGTGTTCGGGAGCGGGGCGTTCGACGAGCCGGGAGCCGAGCGAGCCGCCCAGGCGGACGTCGAGGTCAACCTGCTCGGATCGGTGCGGATGACGAGGCTGGCGCTGCCGCTGCTCCGCCGTGCGGACGACGGCGCCGTCGTGTTGCTGTCCTCGGCGCTCGCGCTCGTCTCGGCTCCACGGATGGCCGTGTATGCGGCCTCGAAGGCCGCGATCCACTCGCTCGCCCGTTCGCTGCGCGCCGAGCTCGAGGGCCAGGTCAAGGTGTTCGACGTCCTTCCGCCGTGGGTCGAGAGCGAGCTCTCGCAAGCGGTCGCGGGAGCGAAGATCACGCCGGACCGCGTGGCCGCCGAGATCGTCGCCGGGTTGCGCAAGCATCGTTTCGAGATCCGCGTCGGCCGCATCAAGCAGCTCGCGGTGATCGGCCGGATCAGCCCGAAGCTCGCGGACTCGATCGCGGCGCGGGCGACCGGCTGAAGGGGGTTTGCGACATCCACCGACGTCCCCTGGCGTGAGAGGCCCGGCTCCGCCACCACGACTACGATCGGTGCGTGCTGAGCGGCGCGTCTCCATCACCGGCGGGCCGGCCCGACGAGCTGTCGCCCACGGAGCTCGCGGACAGGGCCGGCATCTCCCCCTCCGAGGTCGAACGCCTCGTCGGCTTCGGCATCCTGGTCCCGCGCGACGGGAGCCGGCCCTTCCGAGCGGTCGATGCCTTGAAGATCCGGGTTGCGCGGGCGTGCGAGGAGGGTGGCCTGCCGATGGAGGGCATGGCCGAGGCGGTCCGGGCGGGACTCCTGTCGTTCGCGTTCGTCGAGAGTTGGCCGTTCGAGCCGTGGGGTTCCGGGAGGCCGCAAACCCATCTCGAGCTTGCCGAGGAGGCCGGTCTATCGTTCGACGCCCTGCGGCGGCTCCTGGAGGCGTTCGGGTTCGCCCGGCTCGAGCCCGAGGGCGTCGTCGCCGAGGCCGAGCGCCCGATCGCACTGCTTGCGGGGCGCATCGTCGACCTCGGGATCGTCGACGAGGCGGCCTTGGCGCGACTCGGGCGCGTCTACGAGGAGGCGTTCAGACGGATCGCCCTGGCTGAAACCGAGATCTACCACTCCGGGGTGGAGATGCCGCTGCTCCGCTCGGGCCTGGACGAGCGAAGGACCATGGAACTCGCATCGAGCCTCAGCCCCCGGCTGACAGGGATGCTCGACGCCGCCCTCATGGCCTCCTACCGCCGGCAGCAAGAGCTCACCTGGACCGAGCACCAGATCGAGCACATCGAGCAAGCGCTGGAGGACGCCGGAGTCTCGCTCCCCGCGGCGCCGCCGACGGCGATGTGCTTCCTCGATCTCTCGGGGTACACGCGCCTCACGGATGAGCACGGCGACGAGGAGGCGGCCGCGCTCGCGGGCAGGCTCGCCGACATCGTCCAGCTGCGTTCACGTGTGCACGGAGGCGAGGTCGTGAAGTGGGTCGGGGACGGCGTCATGTTCCGTTTCCGGGATCCGAGCGGAGCCGTGGTGTCGTCCCTCGACATGGTGGAGGAGATCCCCGCGGCCGGGCTGCCACCCGCCCACGTGGGCGTCGCCGCCGGGCCGGTGATCCGTCAGGGAGGCGACTACTACGGGCGAACGGTGAACCTCGCCTCCAGGATCTCCGATCGCGCGGAGAGCGGACAGGTCCTGGTGAGCGAGCCGGTGGCGGAGATGGCCTCGGTTCGCAGCGTGACGTTCGTCGCGGTCGGTCCGGTGGAGCTCAAGGGTTTGACGGGACCCGTCGACCTGTTCGAAGCCCGTCGTGTCTGAGGTCACGACCCGGCGAATCGGCGCGCCGTGCGATCAGAGCTCGCCGATCTCGGCTCGGGTCGCGAGCGCGGCCGCCCTCGCGGCGTCGAGCGCACCGGCGCCGGGGAGCTCGGCGTTCGCGGCCGCCGCGCCGAGGGCGAGCGCGAGCGCGTCCGGCCAGGGATCGCCGCGTTCGAGCCCGACGACGAGACCCGCGAGGAACGCGTCGCCGCTGCCGACCGGGTACCGCCCTCGCTCGTAGAGCGCGCCCTCGTAGCGCGTGCCGTCGGGTGCGGCCACCGTCACCCCGTCCGCCCCCCGAGTGACGATGCCGGCATGGCCGTCCCCGCCGGCGAGCTCGCGGAGCTTCGCGCACGCGACCAACGCGTCGTCCCCGCTACTCGCGGGTTCGCCGAGCAGCCCCGCGGCCTCCGAGGTGTTCAGCTTCACGATCTCGGGCCCGGCCTCCACGGCCAGACGCAGCGGCTCTCCTTCGGCGTCGAGCGCTACCCGGAGCCCCGCATCCATGACCTCGGCCACGAGGTCGGCGTACCCCTCGTCCCGCAGCCCCCGTGGCATCGACCCGGAGATCGTGAGCCAGTTTCCGGGCCGGACCAGGCGGTTCACCGCCTCCAAGAGCTCGGCCCACGCCGCTTCCGGCGCGTCCGGACCGTGCTCGTAGAACTCCGTCAGGTTGCCCGCGCTCCGGTCGGCGACCGACAGGGACGACCGGTTCTCCCCGTGGGTCCAGACGAACGAGCCCTCGATCCCCTCGGCCTGGAGCGTCTCCTCGAGCCACGCGCCCGCGTGTCCGCGCAGGATCGCCGCGACCCGCACGTCGCCACCCAGATGGTGCGCGGCGCGCGCGACGTTCAGGCCCTTGCCGCCGGCGGTCTGCACGAAGCCGAGCGGACGGTGGATCTCGCCGGCGACCAACCGTTCGACCTCGAACAGCTTGTCGATCGAGGGGTTCGCCGCCACGCAGACGATCACGCCGGGAACGTTACCCGTCGAGGTCGACGCCCCGCTCGGTCGGGTGCCAGACTCGCGGCGTGGCGAAGGTCACGATCATCGGCGCCGGCAGCGTCGAGTTCACGAGGGGGATCCTCGCGGACCTGTGCGCGTACGAGGAGCTGCACGGATCGCTCGAGATCGCCCTCCACGACATCGACGCCGAACGTCTTGCGTACGCGCTCCTGGCGGCCGATCAGATCGTGGAGCGCTCGAACGCGGGGTACGACGTCTCGGCGCACGAGTCGCGGGCGTCCGCGTTCGAGGGCGCCGACTACCTGATCAACGAGATCCAGGTGGGCGGCTACCCGGCGACGCGGACCGACTTCGACGTCCCGAAGACGTTCGGGCTCCGCCAGACGATCGGCGACACGATCGGGATCGGCGGGATCATGCGCGGCCTCCGCACGATCCCGGTCATGATCGAGATGGCCGAGGAGATGGTCGATCGATGTCCCGACGGCCTCCTGCTCAACTACACCAACCCGATGGCGATGGTGCCCTGGGGCATCTGGAGCGGTTCGCGCCTGCCCGCGCTCAACGTGGTCGGCGTCTGCCACAGCGTTCGCGACACGCACGAGTTCCTCGCACGGACGGTCGGGGTGCAGGAGCAGCGCGTCGAGTTCCGAACGGCGGGGTTCAACCACCAGTGCTTCGTCTACGTGTTCCGCGACCGCGAGTCGGGCGAGGACCTGTACCCGCGACTGCGGGCGATCGTCGAGGACGACCCCGAGGGGCTCGGGCGGCGGGTCCGTGTCGAGCTCTTCAAGCGGTTCGGCTACTTCCCGACCGAGTCCTCCGAGCACAGCGCCGAGTACGTCCCGTGGTTCCTGTCGCACGACGATCAGGTCGAGCGGTACCGGATCGAGGTTGACGAGTACCTGCGTCGCTCCGAGGAGAACCTCGCGGAGTGGGGAGAGGTCAGGCGCGCGCTCGACGCCGGGGAGGAGCTCGAGGTCGAGCGCAACGACGAGATCGCGAGCCAGTTCATCCTGGCGCTCGAGACCGGGACCGAGACCGAGCTCTACGGGAACGTCCGCAACGACGGCTCGATCGAGGGTCTCCCCGACGACGCGTGCATCGAGGTGCCGGTGCGGGTCGGCCGCGACGGCGTCGAGCCGACGCGGTTCGGCGCGATCCCGCCTGCGTGCCTGGCGCTCAACCGGACGTTCCTGAACGTCGTCGACCTCACGGTCCGCGCGGTCGTCGAGGGCTCTCGGCGGCTGGTCTACCAGGCCGCCCTCGTCGACCCGAACACGGCCGCCACCCTCACGGTCGAGGCCATCGTCGAGATGGTGGACGAGCTGATCGAGGCGCATGGAGAGCTGATCCCCGAACCGATCCGCCGCGGCTAGGCCCCGGCGCCGATCGCGACGGTCACCGCGACGCCGGCCTCCGTGAGCTCGCGGATCGTCGCCGGGGGGGCGCCCTCGTCCGTGATCAGCTCGTCGACCGCGTCCAGCGGGCAGATCTGCGCGAACGCGACCCGTCCGAGCTTGGAGCTGTCGGCCACCACGACGACCAGACGGGCCCGCTCGATCATCGTCCGGTTCGTGTGGGCCTCGATCTCGTG
>DASXTX010000216.1:0-2504 GCA_036505195.1 Actinomycetota bacterium | reverse complement strand
ATCATCCGGTTCTTCGCCCACTCGATCTCGCCGGCGAGCTCGCGCCGCGGGAGGAACCTGTGCGGCGGCGGGAGGGCGTTCGCGAGCGACGAGATGAGCGGAGCCTTGTGGTCGAGCACCTCGGGGAGCGGCTCGCCGGTGTATGCGGTCCACATCCGCGAGAGCTGCGAGAGCGCGGCCGAATGGAACGTGCGCGCCTCGACACCCTCCACGCCGAGCGCCGCGAGCCGGGCCCGCAGCTCCCCCGCGGCCTTGTCGGTGAAGGTCACCGCGAGGATCTGCGACGGCGCGAACGCGCCGCCCAGCACCTGGCACGCGATGCGGTGCGTGATCGTCGTGGTCTTGCCGGTCCCCGCGCCGGCCAGGATCGCGACCGGCCCTCGGAGCGCGAGCGCCGCCTCACGCTGGGCCTCGTTCAGGCCGGTGAGGACGCTCTCCAGCTCGGGCACCGTTCGGACCCTAACACCGAGGAAGGACGGACCGACGCACGTCCCCGAGCACGTGAGTCCCCGGCTAGCGTAAGCCCTATGCCCCGACAGGCAGGCATCCTCGCGCCACATCCGAAATGCGAAGGATCCGCGAACTCGGCGACTGAAGGGGACAACTTACGACGCCGGCTTGATGACTGCTCGTCGGGACAGGAACTCCGATTCCTGAGCGAATACGGAGAGAGCCCTCGGCCTCTATGTCAGATGTTGCGTTCCTGGAAGACGTCGACGTCGATGCCGAACGCTAGCCGTCGGGTCGCTGCGCCGGCGAAGAACGGCGCGAGTCCTTCCGCAAGAGCCAACCGCTGCTCGGCCTCGGTCTCGAGCCCCTGCCGCACGGCGGCGATCCGCTCACTGTGCGTCATGAGGTACTCGACCAGCTCGGACTGCGTCATCTCCACCTCACGCTGGAGGTCTGCGTCCCACAGTCGCTCGAACCCGGTGGCGCGCAGCGTCTCCGTGTCATGGCGATGCTTCGGCACGGATGCGTAGCGTGACAAGCCTTCCCCCGTCGCCCACTCGTGAAACGCTGTGACGTCTGCCATCTCGGCGCGAAACCAGACGTCATAGACGACGAGCGGCGCGACCGGTGTAAGGACCCGGGCGACCTCGCTCAAGGCTTGTCCACCGAACCAGTGGAGTGCAGATGCGACCGTGGCGAGGTCGAAGGCGTCGTCGCGGAACGGGAGCAGTTCGGCCGCGGCGAGCACGTATGAGCCCCGAGACTCGGAGCGCGCTCGGAGCATGTCCGCCGACGAGTCGATGCCGACGACGATCTCGGCGAAGCCGCGTAAAGCCCTGGTCGAGAGTCCGGTCCCGGCGCCGAGGTCGAGAGCACGGCGAGGCTTGGGCACACGGCGAGCCAGCAGCTCAATCACCAACCGATGGAGATCCGGGCGCGCCGCCGCATACCGGGTCGCAACCGCTGTTCCGCGAAACGGGTTCTCGACGGGGGCGGCGGGATCGGGGTCTTTCCGATTGGGCCAGCGGTGGTCTCTCATGCTGCCTGCCTTCACACTCCGCGAGCTGCACAGCTTGTCGTCCCGTTCTCCGCTGGGCGATGTTAATTCGCGTTTCACCTGTCCCGTCTGTACCGGCTCCGGATCTCGGTCACCGTGCTCTGTGGTCGCGTCGCCATGACATGAGTCCAATGCGGCGCGTCCCTGGGTGGGGGACCGGCGCTGGCGTCAGATTGGTGAGCTGGGTGGTAAGCGTCGACCAGGGTCGACTGCGCAGGCGTGCGAGCCTACCCGTCGACCGAGCCAGTCTCGGTTCCTCGCCACCCACCGGTAGGCGTGGTCGGTCGTGCGAGGGAACGTCTCGGCCAGAACAGCGACGGGGAGGCCAAAGGGAAGGAGACGAGCGAGCGGACCTGCGGCTGAACCACCCGAGAAGAGTCGTCCATCGGGGGTGACGAGATGCCAGGAAGCGAGCCGCTCGTCCTCGCTCATGTCGGCGAGTAGCCGGTCTCCCTCCTCGCTCTGGATCGCGACTGCCCGAACCTGACGGTCCCGATCCCATTGGAGAGTCTTGTCGAGCGACCATCGGCAAAAGCCGCAGTCCGCGTCGTAGAGAACGACGTGACGTTCCATCACTCAGAGACTACGTCAGGGATAGAAGTTGACGATCGGGAGGACGCGTTAACCCGGAGGACGAATTGACGAGGGCCATGCGACGCCACTCCTGATCGCCTGGTCCGAAGGAGCCGTCAGTAGCGCAATCTCTTGGTCTTGCGGTCCCGTTTCGGCCCGCGACGGAATGACTTCGGAGACATGAACTCCGATTCCTGAGACAAAGCCCCTCGAAATCGGCGCTTAGGTTCCGTTTGCAGTCGCGGTTGTGTGTTTGACCGGCCGAACGCGGTAACGCTCCTGTGCTGCGCTTGAGGGATAGGAGGTAGGATCCAGCGAAACGCCGCCCCCGCCTCTGGGGGAGGCGAACTCATCGCACTCGATCACCCTTCGTCTGCGACCAGTTCCTTCTCCTCGTCCGACTTCCCGTCCTTGCGGGACTTCT
>DASXTX010000215.1:0-28913 GCA_036505195.1 Actinomycetota bacterium | reverse complement strand
GCCGTCTACATGGCGGCGCTCGGCGGCGGCGGCGCGCTGTCGGCGCTCACGGTTCGGGGGCAGGAGGTCATCGCGTTCGAGGACCTGCAGACCGAGGCGATCCGGCGGATGGAGCTCGAGGACTTTCCGGTCTGGGTCGTGAACGACTGTCGCGGGCGCGACTTCTACGCCGAGACGATCAGGCCGTGGCGCAAGAACGATCTCTTGCCGGAGGCGCTCCGGATCCCCACCGACGAGTGGGCGGGCAAGAACGGCGGAGGCTGATGCGCCGGTTCCTCCACGAGGTCCGGGTGCACGTTCGGGACTTCTTCACCAACTGGCACGAGTACGACGCGCCGGTGACGACCAAGCTTCGGCTCACCTTCCGCAACCGCCTGCATGCGACGTTCTCGCGCGCGCAATGCTGCGGCCATCACGGCGAACCGGGCTGCTGACAACTCCCTCCCGGGGAGCCCGGTCCGGGCTCCGAGGAGCACACCCACCCGGGCTGACTACGCCTTCTTCTTCGCCCTCTTCGGGATGATCCGGGCGGTGCCACCGCTCGGCGTGAAGACGGTCTCGTGCCCGTCGCGCCATCGGACGCGGTACCTGACCGAGAGCTCGCCCTGCATCACCTCGAGGATCTCGCCCTCCCGGGATGGCGTCCCGACGGTTTCGGACTCGACTTCGATGCGGTCTCCGTTCTTGGCGTTCATGCCACCTCCGTCCATGCCGACGCCCGTCCACCTCTAGTTCTATCGCGCTGCGGTGTGGTCTGGCACGCCGGCCCGTGGAGGTTGCAACCCGACGATCAGGTTCGCGATGCCGCCGACGACGAGGCCGAGCCCGAAACCGCCGAGCACATCGAGCGGGGCATGCGCGCCGAGGTAGATCCGGGCGAACGCGACCAGCGCGACGACCGCCCACGGGACCCCGCGCCAGGCGCCGCGGAGATACGGCGTGAGGACCCATGCGAGCCCCGTGAGCAGGATCACGTGGCCGGACACGAACGACGCCCCGGCCGTCGGCGTGTCCCCCCGGACGATCGCGTCCGCGATGGTCTTGCCCGGGCGGGATCGCTCGACCAGCTGCCAGACGATCCGCTCGAACACCAGCTTCTCGGCCGTGACCAGCAGGCAGGCGATCGCGAGGCGCCACCGACGGAACAGGGCCGCCCCGAGGGCGACGATCGGGCCGACCGCGAGGACCCCCAGCCACTGCACCCCCTGCATGACCGGCGAGAGCGTCTCGGGCAACCCGTTGATCGCGTGGAACACCGCGAGCTCCACGGGCCCGACCGTGCCGTCCGAGGCGATGACCGCGCACGGAACGAACAGCGCGAGCCCCGCGAGCGCGACGAGGACGTCGGTCCTTCGGCGAACGACCCGACCGCTCATCCGCGCAGCGACTCCTCGATCGCCGCCGCGACCTCCTCCGTCGAGGAGGTGCCGCCCAGGTCGGGCGTGCGCGCGTCGCCGCGTTCGAGCACCCGGTCGACCGCGCGTTCGACGGCGGTCGCCGCGACGGCCTCGTGCAGGTGGCGGAGCAGCATCGCGCCCGACAGGATCATCGCGATCGGGTTCGCGACGCCCCTGCCGGCGATGTCGGGCGCGCTGCCGTGGACGGGCTCGAACACCGCGTACTCCCATCCGAGGTTCGCGCCCGCCGCGAGCCCGAGCCCGCCGACCAGCCCGGCGCACAGGTCCGAGATGATGTCGCCGTACAGGTTCGGCAGCAGCAGGACGTCGAACTCGGCGGGTTCGCGCACCAGCCGCATCGAGAGCTGGTCGATCTCCATCTCCTCGAACCAGACCTCCGGATGCCCCTCGGCGTCGATCTGTCCGATCGACAGGAACAGCCCGTCGGAGAACCGCATGATGTTCGCCTTGTGCCCGAGCGTGACCTTGCGCCGTCCGTGCGCCGCCACGAACTCGAGCGCGAACCGGACGATCCGTCGCGCGCCGGTCACCGAGATCGGTTTCACCGTGAACCCGGAGTCCTCGCGGAGCTCCCGCCCCGAGAGCCGGCGAAGTTCCTCACGGAGCTCGAGCGCCTCGGGGGTCCCCCGCTCGAACTCGATGCCCTGGTACAGGTCCTCGGTGTTCTCGCGGATCACGACGAGGTCGACGTCCGGGTGCCGCGTCGGCAACCCCGCGAGCGAACGGGAGGGCCGCACGGCGGCGAACAGGTCGAGCGCCTGCCGGAGCTCGACGTTCACGCTCCGGAACCCCGACCCGACCGGCGTGGTGATCGGGCCCTTGATCGCCACGCGCGAGTCGCGGATCTGGTCGAGGACCCGTCCGGGGAGCGTGGTGCCCTCGCGCGCGAGCGTCTCGGCGCCCGCCTCCTCGACCACCCATTCGATCGGGACGCCCGTGGCGTCGAGCACGCGCCGGGTCGCCTCGGAGACCTCGGGCCCGATGCCGTCGCCGGGGATGAGGGTTACCAGGTGCGCCACGGCCGAACCTTACGCGGCGGCCGTTACCCTGGTGGTGGTGCCGTGACGATCTCCGTGTCGAGTTGAGGCGACCGAGGAGGAGAAACCGTGGAGGACCAGTTCCGCACCGAGGACCAGTTCCGCACCGAGAAGGACACCATGGGCGAGGTTCGGGTGCCGGCGCAAGCGTATTTCGGAGCCCAGACTCAGCGGGCCGTGGAGAACTTCCCGATCTCGGGGATCCGGTTCCCGCGGCGGTTCATCCAGGCGCTCGGCCTCATCAAATGGGCGGCCGCCCGGTCGAACGAGGATCTCGGCCTCCTCGAGTCGCGGATCGCCGACGCGATCCGCGGAGCTTCCGAACAGGTCGCGTCCGGGGAGCTTGACGAGGAGTTCGTCCTCGACGTCTTCCAGACCGGCTCGGGGACCTCCACGAACATGAACGCGAACGAGGTGATCGCCAACCGGGCCACCGAGATCGTCGGCGGTGAGCGGGGGAGCAAGGAGATCCATCCGAACGATCACGTCAACATGTGCCAGTCATCGAACGACGTGATCCCCTCGGCGATCCGTGTCGCCGCCCTGCTCGGGATTGCGGACGACCTCATCCCGGGGCTGGAGCGGCTCGAGGCGGCTCTGACCGACAAGGCGACGGCGTTCGACGACGTCGTCAAGGTCGGCCGGACCCACCTCATGGACGCCACGCCCGTGCGGCTCGGACAGGAGTTCTCGGGGTACGCGACCCAGGTCGCCAGGGGTGTCGAACGCCTACGGTCCGCCCAGGAGCGTCTCGCCGAGCTTCCGCTCGGCGGGACAGCCGTGGGCACGGGCATCAACGCGCATCCGGAGTTCGCGCCCCGGGCGATCGCCGCGCTGGCCGAACGGACGGGCCAGCCGCTACGGGAAGCGGAGGATCACTTCGAGGCTCAGGGATCCCAGGACGCGCTCGTCGAGGCCAGCGGGGCCCTCAAGACGGTCGCGGTTTCGCTCATGAAGATCGCGAACGACGTCCGCTGGATGGGCTCCGGCCCGCGGGGCGGGATCGGAGAGCTCCGGCTCCCGTCGCTCCAGCCCGGGTCATCCATCATGCCCGGGAAGATCAACCCGGTGATCACCGAGGTGGTCCGGCAGGTGGCGGCGCAGGTGATAGGGAACGACACCTCGGTCACGGTCGGCGGGGCCCTCGGCGAGTTCGAGCTCAACGTCATGATGCCGGTGATGGCCCACAACCTGCTGCAGTCGGTCGACCTGTTGACCAGCGCCGCCACGATCTTTCGGGGGAAGTGCATCGAGGGACTCGAGGCGGACACGCAGCGCGCTCGCGCCCTGGTCGAGCAGTCGTTCCCGATCATCACCGCCCTCGTCCCCAAGATCGGCTACGAGGCCGCTGCCGACATCGCCAAGGAGGCGCTCGCAACCGGGAGGGGCGTGCGGGAGATCGCCGCGGAGCGCAAGGTTCTGCCGCCCGAGGAACTCGAGGAAGCCCTCGACGTGCAGAAGCTGACCGAGGGCGGGATCGTCACCCTCGGGGGCGAGTAGGTTCCCCTGCTCGGCGACCCTGGCCGTCAGATCCGGAGCAAGATCCAGACGGCCAACGCCGTGCCAGCGATGGCGGTTCCGTAGCACGCCGCCGCGACGAGCCGCCTCATACCGTGAACCCCCAGCTGGTGGTGCACGGCGTACCGGAACCGATGGGCCCAATGGAACAACGGGAGGGAGACCAGCCCCAGAAGGAGCAGCTTCGCGATCGGATTCTGGGCGAGGGAGGAGACTCGCTCGTAGGAGAAGGCACGGTCCGGCAGCCATCCAGCGGCGAACGCGATCCCGATGATCGCGACGGAGGCGGGGAGCGCCATCGCCGACACGAACCCCCCCATCGAGAACAAGCCCCAGAACATCGGCTCGGGCCGAAGCAGCTGCCGAAGCCGGGATTCCTTGCGCCGTTGGCCAGGGCGGGGGCGAGGTCGCACCTCACGCGCGTCGGAGTCCTCGAGGATCTCGCCGAGGGAGAGTCGGTCGGGGGTCGCCGCGACCATCAGAACCAGATCAGCAGGTAGATGACGAGGCTCGACACGACGACCCAGGTTCCGAGCAGCGCGCCCACGACCGCGCGGCGGGGCACGACGTTGCCGCCGAGGCGCACCACCTGGATGTGGGCGGTGAGCCGGAACCAGGTGACCGCGTGATAGAGCAGGGCGACGAAGATGACCGAGGAGACGACGATCACGGCCGGCAGCCGGAGCCAGCGAAGGAACCCCTCGTACGCCTCCTGTCCGCGGGACAGGGCGAGCAGGAGGAGCAGCAGGATGGCCGAGAAGGCCGCCGCGAAGACGGCCGTGAACTCCCTGGCAGCGAAGCGCCGGAATGGGGCCGTCCTTAGCCACCACGTCGTGGGAACCTTAGGGACGTACACGGGATACCGCCTCGGCGCCTCGGTCCTCATCCGCGCCCCCCGAACGGCAGCACCGCGTGGAGCATCTGGGTCGCGGTGAAGACCTTGGATCGCTGGATCGCGGCGGCCGGGTCCACGTCCTTCGGACAGACCACGCTGCACTCGCCGACGAACGTGCAGTCCCAGATCCCGGTGTCGAGCTCGAGGACCTTCGCCCGCACGCCGCGTCCTCGATCGCGGGAGTCGAGGTTGTAGCGATGGGCGAGGGCGATCACTGCCGGGCCGAGGAACTCGGGGTCCTGTCCGTACACCGGACAGGCCGAGAAGCAGAGCATGCAATTGATGCACATGCTGAACTGCTTGTAGCGCTCGAGCTGATCCGGAGTTTGGAGATGCTCGCCCTCATCGATCGGCGGTTCCTCCCCGATGATCCAGGGCTTCACGCTCTTCAGCTTCTCGATGAAGTCCGTCATGTCGACGACGAGGTCGCGGATCACCGGGAAGTATCGGAGCGGCTCGACGACGATCGGTCCGGAGTCGAAGTCGCGCAGGAACGTCGAGCAGGTGAGCCGTGGCTCGCCGTTCACCATCATCCCGCAGGATCCGCACACGCCCATCCTGCACGACCATCGGTACGCGAGGCTGCCGTCGAGGTGGTCCTTGATGTGGTTCAGAGCATCGAGCACCACCATGTCGTCGGTTCGAGGGACGTCGAACTCGTCGAAGTACGGCTCGGGGGCGCGCTCGGGCCTGTAGCGGCCGACCCTCAGCGCGATCGTGTCTGCACGCACGCCCTGCCTCCGGAGATCCCTAATATTTTCGCTCGGCGGGCGGCCACCGCGTGATCGTGGCTTCGACATAGTCGATCTTGGCACCTTCCGGCGTCCAGAACGCCAGGCTGTGCCTGAGGTACCGCTCGTCGTCGCGGTCCGGGTGATCCCGTCGTGTGTGCGAACCGCGCGACTCGCGCCGCTCCAGTCCCGAACGGACCACCGCCCCGGCCACATCGAGCATGTTGTCCAGCTCGAGCGCAGCGACGAGCTCGGTGTTGAACGCCCGGTCCCGGTCGTCGAGGGCCACGTTCGCGTACCGCTCCCGCAGCCGGCGCACCTCCGCCACGGCGTCCCGCAGGGACTCCTCGGTGCGGAAGACGCCCGCCCCCCGCTCCAACGAGGTCTGGAGATCCTTGCGGATCGTCGCGATCCGCTCGCCGCCGCCGTCCTCGAGATAGGTCTTGACCAGCCGCTCCTGCTCTGCCTCGGCGAGCTCGGCCAGGGGGTTCTCGGACGGCGCGCCGGTTTCCAGCGAGTCCTCGGCCGCCTGCCTGCCGACCCTGGCGCCGAACACGAGGCACTCCGTGAGGGAGTTCGACCCTAGCCGGTTCGCACCGTTCATGCTTACGCACGCGGTCTCGCCCGCCGCGTACAGTCCCTCGAGGCGGGTCCGGCCCAGGAGGTCGGTGTCGACCCCGCCCATCATGTAGTGCACGACCGGTCGCACCGGGATCGGTTGGTGGACCGGATCGATCCCTATGAAGTTCCGCGCGAGCTCGCGGAGGAAGAACAGCTTCTCGTCGATCGTCTCTTCGCCGAGATGGCTGATGTCGAGGTGGACGTACTGCCCGTCTGGGCCGTCGAACCCGTGACCCTTCTCGAATTCCTGGATGATGGCTCGCGACAGGATGTCCCGTGGTCCGAGCTCCATCTTCGAGGGGATGTAGTCCTCCAGGAACCGCCGCCCCTGGTTATTGAACAGGTACCCGCCCTCTCCACGCGAGGCCTCGGTCATCAGGATCCCGGTCCCAGGCAGGCCGGTAGGGTGGTACTGGACGAACTCCATGTCCTTCAGGGGGACCCCGGCCCGGTACGCCAACGCCATCCCGTCCCCGGTCTTGATAGCACCGTTCGTCGTGAACGGGAAGATCCGCCCCGCCCCGCCCGTGCACAGGATCACGGCCTTGCCGACGATGCATCGCTCCTCCGAGTCGCGCAGGTCGATCGCGGCGACCCCCGAGCATCGACCATCCTCCACGAGGAGCCGGGTCACGAAGAACTCATCGTACCGGACGATCCTCTCGTACTTGAGGGACGTTTGGAACAGCGTGTGGAGCAGGTGGAAGCCCGTCTTGTCGGCGGCGAAGACCGTTCGGTTCACGCTCATCCCGCCGAAGGCCCGGACGGCGATCGTCCCGTCGGGCTCGCGGCTCCACGGGCACCCCCAGTGCTCGAGTCGCACGATCTCGTCGGGCGCCTCGGCAACGAAGGCTTCCACCGCGTCCTGGTCGGCCAGCCAGTCGCTCCCCCGGATCGTGTCGAACGCGTGTAGCTCGGCGCTGTCGTCCGCCGCCATGGCTGCCGCGGCTCCGCCCTCCGCAGAGACGGTGTGGCTCCGCATCGGGTAGACCTTGGAGACCAGGGCGATGCTCAGCCTGTCGGAGACCTCGGCCGCGGCGATGGCGGCCCGGAGGCCCGCGGCCCCGCCCCCAACGATCACGATGTCGTGTACGAGGGTTTCCAGGAGCATCCCTCCAGGTCGCGCTCGGGGCACCTTACACGCGGATCAGAACCGATCGAACAGGATCGACCGCTTGACCTCTTGGATCGCCTTGGTGACCTCGATGCCACGGGGGCAGGCCTCCGTGCAGTTGAAGGTGGTCCGGCACCGGAACACGCCTGTTCGCTCGCCGAGCATCTGCAGGCGCTCCCGCCCGCCTCGATCTCGCGAGTCGTAGATGAACCGGTGGGCGTTCACGATCGCGGCCGGGCCCACGTACTCCTCGTCGCCCCAGAAGATGGGACATGACGTCGTGCACGCCGCGCACAGGATGCACTTGGTCGTGTCGTCAAACCTGTGCCGCTCCTCGGGCGACTGCAGGCGCTCGCGGCGTGGCTCACCCTCGTCGTTGATGAGGTACGGGAGCAGCGCCTCGTAGCCGGCGAAGAACGGCTCCATATCCACGATCAGGTCCTTCAGGACCGGGAGGCCGCGGATCGGTTCGACCGTCACCTTGGGGGCGACGTCCTTCACGATGACCTTGCACGCAAGTCGGTTCTGGCCGTTGATCAACATCGCGTCCGACCCGCAGACGCCGTGCGCGCACGATCGCCTGAGGGCGAGCGTCCCGTCGAGGTACCACTTCACCTGGTGGAGGGCGTCCAGGAGGCGGTCGTCCGGGTCCGTGTCGATCGTGAACTCGTCCCACCACGACTCCTGCCCGCGGAACTCGGGGTTGAACCGACGGATCCGGATCGTGACCGTGATCTTCCCCGACGCCCCGGCGCGCCTGTCCTCCGAGTTCGCGAGCACCTCGCCGACCGGTTGCGTCTCCATCAGTACGTCCTCTCCATCGGCAGGTAAGGACCAACCTTCACCGGCTTGTACTCGAGCCGGATCGAGCCGTCGTCCTCGTGGTAGGCGAGTGTATGTGTCAGCCATTGCTCGTCGTCCCGCAGAGGATGATCCTCCCGGTAATGGGCGCCTCGGCTCTCGGTGCGTGCGAGGGCGCTCGCCACGAGTGTCTCAGCGCAATCGAGCAGGAAGCCGAGCTCCACGACCTCCATCAACTCGGTGTTGAAGAGCTTCCCAACGTCCTGCACGTACACACGCTCGTAGCGCTCGCGGAGCCCGTCGAGGATCCCCTGCATCTTGCGAAGGCTCTCCTCGCTCCGCACGACGAAGGCCAGGTCGTACATGCCTTCCTGGAGCTCCGATCGGATGGCGGCGGCGTTGTTGCCCTCGGACCGGCCCAGCAGCCCCGAGACCATGTCCGAGACAACCCCGTCCGGCCGGTGCAACGTCGTCGGAAGATCGACCTCCCGAGCGAATCTGGCCATGTGCGCGCCACCGCGCCGGCCGAACACGACGATATCGAGCAGCGAGTTGGTGCCGAGCCGGTTGGCGCCGTGCACCGACACACACGCGCACTCCCCGGCCGCGTACAGCCCCGGTACCGGCGCCTCGTTCTCGCCCACGACCACCTGCGCTTCGCTGTTCGTCGGGATGCCACCCATCGCGTAATGGGCGGTTGGCTGGACGGGCACGGGCTCGGTTGTGGGCTCGACACCGAGGTAGACACGAGCGAACTCGGTGACGTCCGGGAGCTTCTGCTCGATTACGTCGCGAGGCAGGTGCCTCACGTCCAGATAGACGGCGTCGCCATGAGGGCCCACGCCCCGGCCCTCCTTGATCTCCTGGTAGATGGCTCGGGAGACCATGTCCCGCGGCGCGAGATCCTTGACCGTTGGGGCGTAGCGCTCCATGAATCGCTCGCCCTCTCCGTTCAGCAGGATGCCGCCCTCGCCCCGGACGGCCTCGGACAGCAGGATGCCCATTTTGTACACACCGGTCGGGTGGAACTGGAAGAACTCCATGTCCTGCAGCGGGATCCCGCTTCGCCAGGCCACCGCCGGCCCGTCGCCCGTCAGCGCGTGGGCGTTCGAGGTGATCTTGAACATCCGCCCGAAGCCGCCTGTGGCGAAGAGCACGGCCTTGGCTCGGAACACGTGCAGCTCGCCGGTCGCGAGCTCGTAGGCGACGACGCCGGCCGCACGCCCTTCGGTGAGCAAGAGTTCAAGACAGTAAAACTCGTTGAAGAACCGAACCCCCCGCTTGATGCACTGCTGATACAGGGTCTGGAGGATCATGTGGCCCGTTCGGTCGGCCGAATAGCACGCGCGCTTGACCGGAGCCTCGCCATGGTTGCGGGTGTGTCCGCCGAAGCGTCGCTGGTCGATGAGCCCCCCAGGGGTGCGGTCGAACGGCATCCCCCAGTGCTCGAGCTCGTAGACCGACTCGATGGCCCCTTCGCACATGAGGTGGGCTGAGGGCTGGTCCACCAGGTAGTCGCCGCCCTTGACCGTGTCGAATGCGTGCCACTCCGGAGAATCCTCCTCGACGTTTCCGAGTGCCGCGCACATACCTCCCTGCGCGGCGCCGGTGTGCGAGCGGGTCGGGTAGAGCTTCGATACGACGCCGACGCTGACCCCGCCGTCAACCGCCTCGATCGCGGCTCGCAGCCCCGCGCCGCCGGCGCCGACGATCACGCACTCGAAGGTGTGCCGAATGGTCACGAGCTCACCGCGATCCTGGTGTCCCCGGCCACGCGCTCGGGTCGAACGTGAACACCACCACCGTGCCGAGCGCGAACAGGCCGAACCCGATCACGTAGAACAACATGTTGACAGCGAACCGGACCGTCGGCCACCGCACGTAGTCCTGCACGACGATGCGCAGCCCGTTGATCCCGTGGATCAGCGCGAGGACGAGCAGCGCCCAGTCCCACGTTCGCCAGAATGGGCTTGCCCACCTGGCGGCCACGAAGCCGAAGTCGACGCGGTCCACTCCTTCGTCGAGCACATGCATGATCAGCACGTGACCGACGGCGAGCAGCAGCAGCACGACACCGCTGACGCGCATGAACAACCACGACCACAACTCGAAGCCACCGGCCGGCCGCTCCCGACCGCGGTAGCCGAGGGAACCCCGGCGGACCGGGCCCGAGGGCGTATGTTCGGGCGCTTCGATCGCCATCAGAGCACTCCAGCGTCCTCGAGGATGCTCCGGCCCATGATCCAAGTGATCGGGATCATGCTGAGAACGAAGATCGCGGTCGAGGCGAGCGCGATCCCCTTCATGTGGCGTGCGCTCGACGGCCAGAAGTCGAAGACCATGATCTTCACGCCGTTGATCGCGTGGTACAGCACCGCGGCGACCAGGCCGAGCTCGAGCAGCTTGACCACCCAGTTGTGGTACACGCTGACCACGCGGTTGTAGGCCTCCGGACCCCAGCCGACCACGGCCGTGTCCACCACGTGCGCGAACAGGAACAGGATCACGGCGACACCGGTGATGCGGTGCAGCAGCCAGGACCACTGTCCCGGACTGCCCTTGTACAGGGTCCCGACGTCGGACTTCCGCTTCGCCATCAAGCCCTCGAACACCTAGCCTAGACGCGGTTCCGGCGAACGCCTGCCCGGAGCCGCGCGGAGTCTACGCCACGCGCAGGGCGACGAACACGCCGTCGCGGGTCGGGACGATCGAGGAGGCGAAGCGCTCGTCGTCCGCGATCATGCGGTTGTGCTCGAGGATGGCGTTCGTGGTCTTCGCGTCCCGCCCGTGGTCGCCCGCCGGGTCGGCGACCGCGCCGGACCACAGCACGTTGTCGCAGAGGTAGAGGCCGCCGACGCGGACGCGTTCGCGGGCCGATCGCCACGCGTCCGGGTACCCCTCCTTGTCGATATCGTTGTAGACGACGTCGAACTCGCCCTCGACCGCGCCGAGGTTCTCTACCGCATCACCCACGTGCCAGCGGATCGGTTCGGCCAGGCCCGCCCGCGAGAGGTAGTCGAGCGCCTTGGGCTCGTTCGCGGGATCGCCGTCCGTCCCGTGCACCTCGCCGCCCGGTCCGACCGCTCTCGAGAACCAGTACGCCGAGTACCCGAACCCCGACCCGAGCTCGAACACCCGCTCCGCGCCGACCGAACGCGCGAGCAGCTCGACCGTCACACCCACCAGCCGGCCGATGATCGGGAACCCGCGCTCCTTGCCCTCCGCCTCCATCTCGAGTAGCACGGGCTCGTCGTAGCGCGTGAGCAGCGAGCGCATGTAGTCCTCGACGCGCGGGTCGACGATGTCCACGGTCCCGATGCTACCGGCTACCCTGGATCCGCGATGAGCGACGTCGGATCGCGTTCGACGGACTCCGGGATCGAACTCGAGCCCGTCTACGAGCCGGACGATCTCGGCGACTTCGACCCCGAACGGGTCCTCGGCCTCCCCGGCGAACCGCCGTTCACCCGCGGCGTGTACCCGTCGATGTACCTCGGCCGCCTGTGGACGATGCGCCAGTACGCCGGGATGGCCACGGCCGACGAGACCAACGAGCGGTTCCGGTACCTGCTCGAACACGGGCAGACGGGGCTCTCGATCGCGTTCGACCTGCCGACGCAGATGGGCCTGGACTCCGACCACCCCCGGGCCGAGGGCGAGGTGGGCAAGACCGGCGTCGCGATCGACTCGATCGAGGACATGGACCGGTTGCTGGACCGGATCCCGCTCGACGCGGTCTCGACGTCGATGACGATCAACGCGACCGCGCCGATCCTGCTCCTGCTGTACGAGCTCGTGGCCGAGAAGCGGGGGATCGATGCGTCGGCGCTCAATGGGACCGTCCAGAACGACCTGCTGAAGGAGTACGCGGCCCGCGGGACCTACATCTATCCGCCGAGGCCCTCGATGCGCCTGATCACCGATCTGTTCGCGTACTGCGGCCGGACGATCCCGCGGTGGAACACGATCTCGGTGAGCGGCTACCACATGCGCGAGGCCGGGGCGACGGCCGTGCAGGAGGTCGCGTTCACGCTCGCGGACGGCATCGCCTATGTCCAGGCGGCGATCGACGCGGGGCTGGAGGTGGACGGGTTCGCGCCACGCGTCTCGTTCTTCTTCGCGTGCCACATGAACTTCTTCGAGGAGATCGCCAAGTTCCGGGCCGCCCGCCGGATGTGGGCCACGATCATGGCCGAGCGGTTCGGCGCCAAGGACCCGAGGAGCCTGATGCTGCGGTTCCACACGCAGACGGGCGGCGCGACGCTCACCGCCCAACAGCCCCAGAACAACATCGTGCGAACCGCGCTCGAGGCGCTCGCCGCGGTCCTCGGCGGGACGCAGTCGCTGCACACGAACTCGTTCGACGAGGCCCTCGCGTTACCGACTGAGCAGGCCGCGAAGATCGCCCTTCGGACCCAGCAGGTGATCGGCCACGAGACCGGAGTGACGCACACCGTGGATCCCATCGGGGGCTCGTACTACGTCGAGTCGCTCACGAACGATGTCGAGGCCCGCGCGTGGGGCTACCTGGAGCGGATCGACGAGATGGGAGGCGCGGTCGAGGCGATCGAGGCCGGGTTCTACCAGGACGAGATCGCCGAGGCCGCGTTCCGGATCCAGCAGGGGATCGAGAGCGGCGAACGCGTGGTCGTGGGGGTGAACGGGTTCGAGGATCCCGAGGAGCAACCGGTCCGGATCCAAACGATCGGCCAGGAGGAGGTCGGGAGGCAGGTCGAGCGGCTCCGGGCGCTCCGAGCCTCGCGCGATCAGGGTGCGGTGGACCGTGCGCTCGAGGAGGTCGAGACGGCGGCCCGCGGCACCGCCAACCTGCTCCCACCCATGAAGGTCGCCCTGCGCGCGCGCGCGACCCTCGGCGAGGTCTCCGACGTGCTCCGCGGCGTGTTCGGCGAGTACCGCCCTCGCTAGGTCCGCCCGCGGCGGTTGCCTGGCGCGCGCTCCGGCCCCTCCGATATCGTGAGCCTCCATCGTCCCCCAGAAGGAGGATCCATGCGACTCCGCCGCAGGCTCGGTGCGCTCGCCGTCGGCACGCTCGCCTTCGTCGTTCCACTGCTCGCGTCCTCGCCGGCGCAGGCGTTCACCGGCACCGCGCAGGGCAAGGTCTTCTATCCGAACCCCGTCGTCACGCTGCGGGACGAGTCGCTCACCGACCGCAAGGACGCGGACTACGCAGCCCTCCAGCCCGCCTACAAACTCGTCACGCTCACGAACCTCGACGGGAGCGGGTACCTGCGGGGCGACTACGCCGACGTGTGCGGCACGAAGACCTGCGCGTTCAGCGCGGACGGGACGTTCCTGTTCGGCCGCGACCACACGTGGTTCGAGCAGGTCATGGCGTACTACGCGATCACGCAGGCGCAGCTGTACATCCAGGGCCTGGGGTTCACGGACATCAACAACGAGCCCCAGGTCGTGCGGGCCGACCAGTACGGGGGCGACAACAGCTTCTACGACCCCAAAAAGGACACGATCACGGTCGGCAAGGGTGGCGTGGACGACGGCGAGGACGCCGAGGTGATCTGGCACGAGCTCGGTCACGCGATCCAGGACGACCAGGTGCCGGGGTTCGGCGTCAGCCACGACTCGAACTCGATCGGCGAGGGCTTCGGCGACTACTGGGCGTTCACGATGAGCGAGCCCGTGTCCGCCGGCTTCGACCCTGCGTGCATCGCCGACTGGGACTCGGTCTCCTACACGGTGGGCGACCCGGTGCACTGCCTGCGGCGGGTCGACCTGGATCTCACGGTCGACGACCAGACCGGCAGGATCCACCACGACGGGCAGATCTGGTCGCGGGCGCTGTACGACATCCACAAAGCGCTCGGCCGCGAGACGGCCGACACGGTCATCCTGCAGGCGCAGTTCGACTTCGGGGTCGACCCCTCGTTCGCGGAGGCCGCGAAGGCGACGGTCGACGCAGCCGAGTCGCTCCTGAATCACGGGGCGGCGCTCAAGGTCCAGCAGGCGTTCGAGGACCGCGGGATCCTGTAAGGCGCGCCTTCACGAGGCGAGCTGGGCGATCGCGTGCACGATCGCCGTGGCGCCGGGGACCGCGAGGACGAGCGCGAGCCACCGCAGGCGCCGGCCGCGAGCCGTCGCGACGGCCGCGACCACGCAGCCGAGCCCGACCGCGAGCTCGGTGACGTAGGTCAGGGACTGGCCCATCGCGGTGCAGGGTAGGCTCTGCCGCCATGGACATCGCGGTCATCGGCGGGACCGGCGACGAGGGGTTCGGCCTCACGCTCCGGCTCGCCAGGGCGGGCCACCGAGTCACGATCGGCTCGCGGATCGCGGAGAAGGGTTCGGCCGTCGCGGACACGGCCCGCGAGATGCTCGGCGCGGGCGCGAACGTCGACGGCGCGGCCAACGAGGAGGCGGCGACCGCGGATGTCGTCATCGTGACCGTGCCGTTCGGCGGCCAGGCCGAGATCTACCGTTCGATCAAGGACCACGTGAAGGCGGACGCGATCGTCGTCGACTGCACGAGTCCGCTCGCGACGGCGGTGGGCGGGCGAGCGTGGCAGGTGGTCCGGCCGTGGCACGGCTCGGCCGCCGAGCAGGCCAAGGCCATCCTGGAGCAGGTCCACCCCGTTCGGATGGTGGGCGCGTTCCACACGATCTCGGGGGAGGCGCTGCAGAACCTCGAGCACGAGATGGAGAGCGACGTCCTGGTCTGCGGGACCGACACGGAGGCGAAGGCGGTCGTCGGCGGCTTGGTCGACCAGATCCCCAACCTCCGCTGGGTGGACGCCGGCGACCTCACGCAGGCGCGCACGCTCGAGCCGCTCACCGCGCTGCTGATCTCCATCAACCGCTCCTACAAGATCCGCGAGGCCGGGTTCCGGATCACCGGGCGCGACGCGTGGGGGGCTCCTGGCGCCTAGCGCGACGTCGAGCTCGCGCCCTCGGCTTCGGGTTGCCCTTCACGCCATCGTGTCGACGATCAACCAACCGAACCCGGCACCCCACACGGCGACCGCCACGGGTGCCGTCACCTTGACGTTCCGTGGTCGCACCGACACGACGATCCCGCCCAGCAGGCCGAGCACAACGACCGCTTTCTTCAGGAGCAGCCAGTTCGTCGGCTCCGAGGTCGACGGGGGATGCATGCACAGGACGAGGACGTCGTCGAAACGCCCGCGGTCGCAGGTGAACGCCGGGATCCTCCCCGCGACGAAGATGCACCCGAGCGAGACGAGGGCGCCGAGCGCCAGGACGTAGCGCGAGCTCCCCTGCGGATCGACGGGCCGACGCCGGAGGCGGACCAGGATCCCCACGCCCCACACGATCGCGGCGAGCGAGCACATCGAGAGGATGATCGCGCCCGCCGATCGCTCCACGCACGGGCCCGACACCGCGTTGCAGACGCGCCAGATGTCGTCCCACGACACTCCGATCAACGCGACGGCGGAGACGAGCAGCGTCAGGGCGAGCACCCGACCCGCGAACGCGCCCTCGGGGCTGATCTCGGCCGGGATCACGTCCGCGCCGCGGTCCCGCCGACCGCCCACGGGAGGTCAGTCCAGCTCGACGAGCGGGTCCCCGGGCTGTACGTTCTGCCCCGCCTGCACCGGGATCTCGGTGACGACGCCCTCGCGCGGGGTCGGGATCGCGTTCTCCATCTTCATCGCCTCGAGGATGCAGACGACGTCGCCCGCCTGGATCTCCTGACCGGGCTCGACGAGCACCCGCAGGATCGTGCCCTGCATCGGCGCCGCGATGACGCTGTGCACGTGGTCGCCGCCGTGGGCGGAGTGACGCGAGGGCACCTTCGGGGCGGTGTCGCGCCGCTGGTCGAAGATCCGGACGGGCACCCGGCGCCCGTCCACCTCGAGCAGGAGCTCGGCCGGGACCGGCTGCCGCGTGTCGGAGGGCGGCGGCGCCGGCGTGCCGGCCTCGGGGAGCTCGGCGTCGCGGAGCGCCTTCTCGAGCCACGTCGTCGAGTGCGTCGACTTGGAGAACGCGCGCGTGCCGAGGATCCACCGGTGCAGCGGGATCGTCGTCGGGACGCCCTCGACCTGGAACTCGGAGAGCGCGCGGTCCATCCGCGCGATCGCCCGGACGCGGTTCTCCGCCGAGACGATGACCTTGGCGAACATCGAGTCATAGTCGGCCGGGATCTCCCGTCCTGCCCGCACGGCCGAGTCGACCCTCACGAACGGCCCGGACGGCTCCCGATAAGCGGTGACGCGCCCCGGCCCCGGCAGGAAATTGCGGGCCGGGTCCTCCGCGTTGATCCGGCACTGGATCGCGTGCCCCGTCGGCCTGACGTCCGAGAGGTCGAGCTTCTCGCCGAGCGCGACGCGGATCTGGAGGGCCACCAGGTCGAGGCCGGTCACCATCTCGGTCACCGTGTGCTCGACCTGCAGCCGCGTGTTCATCTCCAGGAAGTAGAAGCTGCCGTCCTCGTCGAGGATGCACTCGACGGTGCCGGCGTTCACGTACCCGGCCTCCTTCGCGAGCGCCATCGCGGCCTCGCCGATCCGCGACCGCAGGTCGGCGTCGACCACCGGGGAAGGCGTCTCCTCGATCAGCTTCTGGTGGCGTCGCTGGACCGAGCAGTCGCGTTCGCCCAGGAAGAACACGTTCCCCCTGGTGTCCGCGAACACCTGCGCCTCGACGTGGTGCGCGCGGTCGATGTACCGCTCGAGGAACACCTCGGGGCGGCCGAAGTACGCCTGCGCCTCGCGCGTCGCTCGGGCGAGGGCGCTCTCGAGCTCCTCGGGCTTCCGCACGACCTGCATGCCCTTGCCCCCGCCGCCGAACGCGGCCTTGACGAGGACGGGGAAACCGATCCGTTCGGCCTCGGCCGGCGCCTGTTGGAGCGTGACGGGTTCGGGCGTGCCGGGGACGATCGGGACGCCGACGCGGTCGGCCGCGCGCCGAGCCGCCGCCTTGTCGCCCATCATCTCGATCGCCTCGGCCGGGGGCCCGACGAACGTGAAGCCGGAGTCCGCGACGGCGCTCGCGAAGTGCGCCCGCTCGGACAGGAACCCGTAGCCCGGGTGGATCATCGTCGCCTTCGCCCGCGACGCCGCTTCCAGGATCGCGCCGATCGACAAGTAGGAGTCGGCGGCGAGCGCCGGGCCGATCCGGTGGGCCTGGTCGGCCATCTCGACGTGCAGGGCTTCGCGGTCGGCGTCGCTGTACACGGCGATCGACGTATAGCCGAGCTCTCGGACCGTCCGGATGATGCGGACCGCGATCTCACCGCGGTTCGCGATCAGGATCCGAGGTTTCGCCACGCGCTCCGCTCCGTCATGCTTGCCCGATCGGACCGTCGGCCTTCCGAGGGTCCGCGGAACCCGGTACCCACGGAACAATCGGGTACCCCCGAACGGGAGTCAAACGTCTGGTGCTGTCCGAGGACGCCCTGGTCCGGGCGCTCGAACGCGTGGGTCTGCGTGCACCCGTGCGGTTCGAGGAGGTTACTGCCTCGACCCAGGCGACGGCCCTCGAGCTGGCGGCCGCAGGCACGCCCGAGTGGACACTCGTCGCCGCCGGCCATCAGACCGAGGGCCGCGGCCGCCTGGGGCGCACGTGGCTCGACCGGCCGGGCCGGGCGCTGATGTTCTCGTTCGTGCTGCGACCCGCCCTCGACCCCGCGTCCGGCGGGCTGCTCACGTTGCTGGCCGGCACGGCGATGGCGCAGGCCTGCTTCGAGCTGGCCGACCAACGGACCGCGTGCAAGTGGCCGAACGACATCCTGGTGGCCGGGCGCAAGGCGGGCGGGATCCTGGCCGAGTCCCGTGTCGAGGGCGGCCGGTTCGAGCACGTCGTGGTCGGCGTCGGCGTGAACCTGGGGGAGCCGCCCCCGGACATCCCCGGGGCCGGCGCCATCGAGGCCGAGGACGACGAGCTGCTCGAGGCGTTCGTGTCCGCGTTCGTGCGCGGGTACGAGCCCGCGCATCCCGCCTTCGCGGGGGGCGTGGTCGCGTCCTACCGGGAGGTGTGCGCGACGCTCGGCACTCGCGTCCGGGCCACGACGGCGGGGAGCGCGGTCGTCGAGGGAGAGGCCGTGGACTTGGACGATCGCGGCGGACTGGTCGTGCGAACGACGGCGGGCGACGAGGTCGTGCGGTTCGGGGAGGTCGAGCACCTGGAGTAGGATGCGCTCATGCCGTTCCCCCGCAAGCTGCTGATCGAGAACGAGCAACTGGTCCTCGAGCTGCGGCCGCACTGGATCGCCCTCGTGATGCCGGCGATCGTCACGGTCCTCGTGATCGCGGGGTGGATCGCGGCGGTGTCGTACGGCCCCGATGACGGCACGGGTCGCGACGTCACGCTCTGGGGCGCGACCGCCATCGCGGTGTTCGTGCTGATCTGGTTCCCGGTGCGCAAGTTCGTCGCGTGGGTGACGTCGTATTTCGTCGTGACGTCCGACCGGGTCATCCACCGCGAGGGGTGGATCGCGAAGCGGTCGATGGAGATCCCGCTCGAGGCGATCAACGACGTGCGCTTCCACCAAGGGGTGTTCGAGCGGATGATCGGGGCCGGCGACCTGATCATCAGCTCGGCGAGCGAGTTCGGGCGCGAGGTGTTCGGCGACATCCGCAACCCCGAGCACGTCCAGAAGACGATCTACCAGCAGGGCGAGCTCAACAAGGACCGGATGTACCGAGGGGTCGGCCGCGACTCGGCACCCGCGGTGCCGGCCCCCCCGGCAGCATCGGGAGCGACCACGCCCGCCATGCCGCCGGCCTCCGCCTCCACGACGGGCGAGCTCGAGCGCCTGGCCGAGCTGCGGAACAAGGGCGTGCTCACGGAGGACGAGTTCCAGAGCCAGAAGAAGAGGATCCTCGGGGGGTAGACTCCGGGGACCCGGTCGACAGCGAGACGGCATGGACACCCTGAACCGATCGGTAGCGCGGACACCACCGGCGACGAAGATCGAGATCGTCGGGTACGTCCTGGTGGCCGTCGGCTACGTCGTGATGACGCTGGGGATCCTCGAGATCGGCGGGTTGTTCAACATCGGGATCGGTTTCGCGATCGCGTGGGCGGGCTGCGTGCTGATGTTCCTCGGCGAGGAGCGTCGCGAGTTCGACGAAGAGGCCGAGTTCCGCAGGGAGCTCGAAGAGCTCTGAGGCCCCCGCTCCTGCCGCCCTCGGCGAGCGGGGTCCGCGCCTCGATGGGACAATCGCCAACGTGGAGCCGAGGGTCGCCGTCGTCGGCGTGGGCCACGCGGGGTTCGCGCCGGTCACCGCAGGGATCTCGTACAAGGAGCTGATGTTCGAGGCGGCGCAGCGCGCCTACCACGACGCCGGGGTGGACCCGCGGACCGAGGTCGACTCGTTCGTCTGCTGCTCGGAGGACCTCCTCGAAGGCACGTCGATCTTCGACGAGTACGTGCCCGACCAGCTCGGCGCGATGCAGCGGCCCGTGCAGACGGTCGCGGCGGACGGGCTGTTCGGCGTGGCGACGGGGATGATGCTGATCGGCTCGGGCCTCGCGTCGGTCGTGGCCGTCGAGGCGCACAGCAAGGTCTCGGACGTCCGGACGCTCGGCGCGGTCGAGGCGTTCGCCCTCGACCCGGTGCTCAACCGACCGCTGCGGTTCCCGACGCTCGCGGTCGCCGGCCTGGACATGAACGCGTTCCTCGAACGCACCCGCATCTCCGAGGAGCACTGCGCCATGATCGCGGCCAAGAACCGCTCGAACGCGCTCGACAATCCGCGCGCCGCGTACCCGGCCGAGCTCGCGGCCGACGACGTCGACGACTCGGCGCCGGTCGCGTGGCCGCTCCGCGCGCTCGAGGTGGCCGAACGCGCCGACGGCTGCGTCGTGGTCGTCCTCGCCGCGGAGGACCGGGCGCGCGAGCTCACCGAGGGGCCGGTGTGGCTGCTCGGCGCGGGCTGGTCGTCCGGGAGCCCGTCGCTCGAGAGCCGGACGTGGGGCGAGATCGAACCGGTGACCAAGGCCGCCGAGTCCGCGTACCGCCAGGCCGAGATCACCGACCCGCAGGAGGAGATCGACCTAGTCGAGGTGGACGACACCTTCGCGTACAAGGAGCTGCTGCACCTGGAGGCGCTCGGGCTGGGCGAGGCGTCGGAGCTCGCGCAGCTGCTCGAGGAGGGCGAGCTCGAGCCGGGTGGGGACCTCCCGGTGAACGTCTCGGGCGGCTCGCTCGGGCAGGGGAACCTGTTCGAGGCGAACGGCCTCGTCCGGTTGCTGGAGTGCGTCGAGCAGCTCCGTGACGAGGCCGGCGAGCGCCAGGTCGACGAGGCCTACGTGGCGGTCGCGCAGTCCGCGCGCAGCGCGCCGTCCACGTCGGCCGCCGTCGTCGTCCTCGCGAACGACGAGGGAGCAGGTGGATGAAGCTTCGGGCCCTCGACCACGTGTGGTTCTGGGTGACCGACATGGATCGGTCGGTGCGTTTCTACGAGCAGCAGCTCGGGCTCGGGCTGCGGGTCCGGCACGGCGATGAATGGGCCGAGCTCGAGGCCGGCGCGATCCACATCGGGCTCCACGGCGCACGCAGCGAGGGCAACGCGCCGCACGGTGGCACCGCCGTGTTCCGCGTGGACGACCTCGACCTCGCCAAGACCGCGCTCGAGCAGCGAGGCGTGGCGTTCCACGAGCACCTCGGCGAGGTGCCGGGCATCGCGCGCTACGCATCGTTCGACGACCCCGACGGCAACTCGATGCAGCTGATCGAGTACGTCCCGGAGCAGGGCTAGATGGCCCGGCGGGTCGCGGTCGTGGGCGCGGGGATGACGAGATTCGTTCGCCGCGCGCAGGAGACCGGCAAGGAGCTCGCGTGGGAGGCCTCGCGCGAGGCGCTCGCATCCTGCGAGCTCCCCCTCGATCGGATCGACGCGGTGTGCTTGACCAGCGCCCCCGACGCGTTCGACGGCGTGCACATGAAGGGGGAGTATCTGTCGGACGGGGCGGGTGCGTTCGGCCGGCCCTTCATCCGGACGTACGTGGGCGGGGGCAGCGGCGTGTTCACGGCGATCCAGGCGTTCTACACGGTCGCGAGCGGGATGGCCGATGTCGTCCTCGCCGTCGCCGAGGAGAAGATGTCTTCGACGCAGCCACACCCGCAGGGCGCGTTCCTGACGATCTTCGACAACATCCTCGAGCGCCCGCTCGGCCCGAACCTCCTGTGGATCTTCGCGCTCGAGATGAACCGCTACATGACCGTGCACGGCATCGACAAGCGCGACATCGCCGCCGTCGCGGTGAAGAACAAGCGGAACGCGGCCGACCACCCGGCCGCCCTCCTCGGCCAGGCCGGCATCACGATCGAGGACGTGCTCGCCTCCGAGACGCTCGCGTGGCCGGTGCAACGCCTGGACGTCTCGCCGATCAGCGACGGCGCCGTCGCGATCGTGGTGGCGAGCGAGGAGGCCGCGAAGCAGATCACCAGCGACCCCGTCTGGATCCAGGGCGTCGGGTGGAACCTCGACACCGCCTACTGGACCAACCGCGATCTCGTGTTCCCCGACTACGTCGCGAACGCGGCTCGCATGGCCTACGGGATGGCCGGCGTGACCGAGCCGCGCAAGCAGATCCACGTCGTCGAGCCCTACGACCCCTTCGACTACAAGGAGCTGCACCACCTCGAGGGCCTGCTGCTGTTCGACAGGGGCAAGGCGCCCGAGGCGGCACGAGACGGCGTCCTCGACCGCAAGGGCGATCTGCCCTCGTGCCCGAGCGGCGGCCTCCTCGGCGTCGGCAACCCGATCGCGGCGGCCGGCCTCATGAAGATCGCCGAGCTCTTCTGGCAGCTCCGTGGCGAGGCGGGGGCCCGCCAGGTCCCGGGCACACCCGAACGGGGCGTGGCGCAGGCCTGGGGCGACCTCATGCAGGTCGGGACCGTCGTGGTGATGGGTCGCGAGGGCCCGCCCGCGACGGCGACGCAGCTCGAGACGCCGCCCGCCGCGACGCCGGCGACGTCGCTCTCGGACACCGAGTTCCGTTCGGCCACGGGCGCCGTCGAGGACGAGATCGGGGCACGTTACGCCTGGGATGCAGGCGTCGCGATCGGCCGGTTCCTCGACGGGCTCCGCGACGGACGGATCATGGGTCGGGCGTGCCGGAACTGCGAGCGCGTGCTCGTGCCGCCCCGGATGTTCTGCGAGCGCTGCTTCCGCGGCACCGACGCGTGGAAGCAGGTGGAGCACACCGGCGTGGTGCAGACGTTCTCGATCTGCAACGTGCGGTGGGACATGCAACCCCTCGACGAGCCCGAGCTCCCCGCGGTGATCGCGATCGACGGCTCGGACGGCGGGTTCCTGCACACGCTCGGCGAGGTCGAACCCGACGAGATCAGGATCGGGATGAAGGTGGAAGCCGTGTGGAAGCCGGTGAGCGAGCGCACCGGCTCGATCCTCGATATCGCGTACTTCCGACCACGGCGCGGGGATCCGTGGGGCCCAGGGAGCGAGCGCGATCGCGCGAGCGGTAGCCCTCCGGGAGGGGACGCGAGCTGATGCTCGAGAAGATCGCGCGCCCCGAAGAGATCCGGCGGTGGGAGGGGGACCTGCCCGTTCGCCACCGCTACACGCCGGGTGTCGCCGGCGACGCATTCTTCACGGCGCTCAAGGAGCGCGGCGTGCTGCTCGGCTCGCGGTGCGAGATCTGCGCGTACACCTACGTGCCGGCGCGGCTGTTCTGCGAGCGATGCTTCTCGGAGCTCTCGGCCGACACCGAGGTCGGTCCCGCCGGCGAGCTCGTCTCCTTCACGATCGTGTTCCAGGGGATCGAGGGCGAGCCGCTCGAGCGCCCCCAGACCCTCGGCGCGGTCCGTCTCGATGGAGCGGACGCGGTCCTGATCCATCGGGTCGAGCCGGGCGAGGAGCCGCTGGAGATCGGCGAACGCGTCGAGGTGGTCGTCGAGCCGGAACCCCGGCGAACCGGATCGATCCTCGATATCGCAGGCTTCAGGGTCGTCGAGACCTAGGACGCGTCGAGGCCGTCGGAACGTGCAGCGCCTGCTGGGCTCAGCTCGCCGCCTTTTTCACGAGCGCGCCGATCTTCCTCTCATCGGCCGCCGTCAGCCTCTTCAGCGCGAAGGAGGTCGGCCACATGGCGCCCTCATCGAGGTTCGCTGCTTCCTCGAAGCCGAACGTCGCGTACCGCGACTTGAACTTGTCCGCACTCTTGAAGAAGCAGACGATCTCGTCGTCCTTGGCGTACGCGGGCATCCCGTACCAGGTCTTCGGTGAAAGGCTCGGCGCGCTCTTCGTGATGATCGCGTGGAGCCGCTCCGCCATGGTGCGGTCTGCCTCCGGCATCTCGGCGATCTTCACGAGCAGGGCGCGCTCTCCCTCCTCCTTGGTCTTGGCGGCCTTCAGCTCCCGGGCGCGCTCCTTCATCGCGGCCCGTTCCTCGGCCGTGAACCTGTTGCCCGCGCCGGTGCGCTTGGCGGACGTCGTGGTGCCCTTCTTCGCGGTTGTCTTCTCAGCCATTGCCAAAGCACCTCCTTGCTTCGGAAACGTATGTGCCGCTTTGATCTCCGGCACGATCGCCGGGCGGTTCAGCGCAACTCCTGGATACGGATCAGGTTGCCCGCGGGATCGCGGAAGGCGCAGTCGCGAACCCCGTACGGTTGGTCGGTCGGCTCCTGAACGACCTCGGCGTCTCCGGCCTGCAGGCGTTCGAAGGCGCCGTCGGCGTCCTTGGTGGCCAGGTTGATGCTGGCGAACGTTCCCTTGGCCATCATCTCGGCGATGGTGCGGCGCTCGTCGTCGGTGATGCCGGGAGTGGCGGCGGGGGGGTACAGGACGATGGACGTGCCGGGCTGGTCGGGGGGCCCGACCGTGATCCAGTGCATCCCGCCGTATTCGACTTCGTTGCGGACCTCGAAGCCGAGGGTGTCGCGATAGAAGGCCCGCGAGGCGTCCGGATCCTCGTGCGGGAGAAGCGTCTGGTAGATGGTGATATCCATGGCGGTCATGCTACGTGCGGCTCGGCGAGTGGCGCTTCTCGATTCCTGATCGGTCTGGTCACCTGTTTCGCCACGCACGGAGGCATCCCGGCCATGGCGCGCGGCGACTGGCGGCCGGTAGGCGCTGGGTGGCACACCCACCAGCTCGGTGAAGCGGGTGCTGAAGGTGCCGAGCGACGAGCAGCCGACATCGAAACAGACCTCGGTCACGCTCAGGTCGCCGCGACGCAGCAATGCCATCGCGCGCTCGATGCGCCGGGTCATCAGGTAGCTGTATGGGGACTCGCCGAACGCGAGCCGGAACCGGCGGCTGAGGTGCCCGGCCGACATGTGCGCCCCGCGGGCGAGCGCCTCGACGTCCAGCGGCTGAGCGTACTCGCGGTCGATGCGGTCACGGACGCGGCGCAGAACCGCGAGGTCGCGCAGGTGCTGCGCCGAGGCGGATCTGCTGGTCACGAGCGAGATAGTACTGTCGCGCCGGCCGCTTCCTGGCCGCACCCCGGCGCGGGTCGCGTCATCCGGCGCTCGTATGCTTTCGGCATGGCCACCCTGACGTGCGAGCGGTGCGGGCTTCCTCTGCCCGACGAGGCGCGGTTCTGCCCGAACTGCGGCTATCCGGTGGGTGCCCCGGCGCCGGAGGAGCGCAAGTTCGTCACGGTGATCTTCGTCGACCTCGTCGGGTCGACCCTGCTGTCCAGCCAGATCGATCCCGAACGCTACCGAGAGGTCCTCACCCGGTACTACCGGATGGTGGCCGAAGAACTCGAGTCGCTCCGCGGCCGCGCGTACAACTTCGCCGGGGATGCGGTCGTTGGGGTCTTCGGTCTGCAGCACACGCACGACGACGACGCGCTCCGCGCCGTTCGGGCCGGCCTGGGGTTGGTCGACCGCGTCGGTCGCCTCGGCGAGGAGATCGGGCTCCCGGTCCCGCTCCGGATCCGCGTCGGGATCCATACCGGTCCGGTCGCGATCGGCAGCGAGGCGTCCGAGCAGGGCCTGCTCTACGGCGCCACCGTCAACATGGCGGCGCGGCTCCAGCAGGCCGCCGACCCGGGGACGGTGCTCGTCTCGGAAACGAGCTACCTCCTGTCCCTCTCGCAGGTCCAGTACGGCCCGATGCGCGAGGTCGAGGCGAAGGGGTTCGAGGATGAGGCGCGCGCGTGGCCGGTCGCGGCGCTCCAGCCCGGCTCGGGCCGCCGAACGATCCCGCTCGTGAACCGCAAGCGCGAGCTCCGGCTACTGCAGGACGCGTTCGACGGTGCGCGGGAGACGCGCCGCGGGCACCTGGTGACGCTGTTCGGCGAGCCCGGGATCGGCAAGAGCCGGGTGGTCGACGAGTTCGTGGCCGGTCTGCCGGACGACGCCAAGGTGCTGATGGGCCGCGCCAGCCCGTTCGAGGAGGACGTGACCTTCGGCCCGCTCGCGCAGATCCTCCTGCACGAGATGGGGGAGGCGGCGCACGCGCCGCCCGAGGCGCTCCGCGCGCGGCTCGAGGAGATCGTCGTGGAGTGCACCCCGTCCGACGAGGCGAAGCAGATCGTCGAGCGCCTGTGCATCGCGCTCGGGATCGCCGGCGAGGCGCGCGACGAGAAGCGCTACCGCGTGGCGGAGATCCGTTCGGGCCTGCTCGCGCTCCTGCGCGGGTTCTCCAGCCGTGGACCGGTGGTCGTGGTGCTGGAGGATCTGCAGGCGGCCCAGACGCCGATGCTCGAGCTGGTCGAGGAGTTGGTGCGCGAGGCCGACGGCATCCCGTTGCTCGTGATCTGCGCCGCCCGGTACACGCTGCTCGACGACCGTCCCGGCTGGGGCGGCGGTCGCGGGAACTCGGTCAACCTCTACCTGGAGACGCTCTCGCTCGACGACTCCGCGCAGCTCGCGCGGGACGCGGGCGAAGGCCTGGACGAGGCGACGGCCCAGCGGATCGCGCAGCACGCCGGCGGGAACCCGTTCTTCATCATCGAGACGACCGGGATGCTGCTGCACCAAGGGACGGGGCTCTCGGCCGACACCGGCCCGCTGCCGCCGGCGCTCCTGCCGCCGACCGTGCAGGCCGTGATCGCGGCCCGGATCGACCACCTCTCACCGCAGGGCCGAGATCTGATCCGCAAGGCCTCGGTGTTCGCCCGCTCGTCGTTCACCCTCGCCGAGCTCGACCTGATCGCCGTTCCGACCGGCGAGGCGCTCGGCCGGCTCGAGGAGGAGGAGCTGCTCGAACACGACGGCGATCGCCCGGACGTCTGGCGCTTCAGCCACGGCATGGTGCGCGACGTCGCCTACGAGAGCCTCCCCAAGCGCGAGCGCCAGCGCCTGCACCTGTTGGTCGCCGACGGCCTGTCCGGCAACCCGGAGACGGCCGCCCGCCGCCCGCGCGCGATCGCGTTCCACCTCGAGCAGGCGGCGCTGGCCGCGCTCGACCTGAACCCGCGCGACCGAATGCTCGCGGAGCGGGCGGTCGACGCCCTGGCTCGCGCCGGCGATATCGCCCGTGAGGGGCCGAACATGAAGGCGGCCGAGGAGGACTATGGGCGCGCGCTGGAGCTCGCCGGCCCCGAACGCGGGTGGGGCCTCCGCGAGGCGAGGATCCTCGCGAGCCTGGGCGAGATCCGCTACTGGCTCGGCGAGTTCGAGCCCGCCGTCCCGGTGCTCGAGCGTGCGCTGAAGCTCGGCGACGGCGACCCCGCGGTCCGAGCACAGGCCTCGCGGTTCCTCGGCGACATCGAGCTCTCGATCCTGGGTGACGCCAAGCGCGCTGCCGAGCTGCTCGACGACGCGCTCGAGGCGGCGCGCGGGCTCGGGGATCCGTGGACGCTGGCGCGGACGCTGCTGGTCGCGGCGTGGGCGCCCTACTTCCGGCAGGAAACCGAGGGCGCGCGCTCGATGTTCCGGGAGGCGCTCGAGACCGCGCGCGCGAACCCAGAGGGCGACCGCTGGTCCGAGGCTCGGTCGCTCGTGGGGCTCTCCACGCTCGAGAGCGACGAGGGCGACGAGGAGGGCTCGCTCCGACTCGCGGCGGAGGCGCTCGTCGTCGCCGAGACGAGCGGAGACCGGTTCTCGATCGCGGTCGCCCACGAGGCGGTCGGCGGCACGATGCGCCGGATGATGCGTCTCGAGGACGCCGAGCCGAACCTGGACGCCGCCGTCAACGCGTTCCGCGAGCTCGGTGCGCGCTGGGAGCTCGCGAGCGCGCTCACGTCGCGGGGCATCGCTCGACGGCTCGCCGGCCGGGCAGAGGACGCCGTGAGGGACCTGCGCGAGGCGTACCGCCTGTGTCGCGAGCTGAAGGAGCGGAGCATCATCACGTGGACGGCGAGCGCGCTCGCCCGGGCGTTCGTCAACGCCGGGGATCCGGGCTCGGCACGGCGCGTGCTGGACGAGGTCGATTCGGTCGCCAACGTCCACACCGCCGCCGGCGAGGACTGGATCGACTACGCCGACGTCGAGATCCTGCTGGCCGAAGGCGAGCGGGACGCAGCGCTCGAGCGCGCGCTCTCGATCCTGCGGTACGAGCGCGACGAGGGCTCGGCGAAGGACCTCGCGGCGCGCGTGTGGTGGATCTCGCAGGTGTTCGGGGTCCAGGCCGCGGGTGGCGAGGGGGAGGTCGAGCGCGCCCGGGAGCTGCTCGAGCGGACCCAGATGCTCCAGGCCTTCCGCGAGGCCGAGCTGGTCACGAGCCGCTCGGCGATCTCGCGGGCCTGACCGCTAGGCTTCGGACCCGTGGACTTCGACCTCACGCCGGAGCAGGACGAGCTGCGGGCCGCGGTCCGCGCCTTCGCCCAGGAGATCGTGGCGCCCGCCGCGGCCGAGGCCGACGAGCGCGAGGAGTTCCCCACCGAGATCGTGAAGCGCGCCGCCGAGCTCGGGCTGTTCGGGATCCCGTTCCCCGAGGAGGTCGGCGGGCAGGGGGGCGACCTGCTCTCGTTCTGCCTGTGTCTGGAAGAGATCGGGCGGTACGACTCGTCGCTCGCGATCACGCTCGAGGCCGCGGTGGGCCTGGCGGCGAACCCGCTGTTCCGGTTCGGCACGGATGAGCAGCGCGAGCGCTGGTTGGTATCGATGGCGAGGGGCGAGGCGATCGGCGCGTTCGCGCTCACCGAACCCGGCGGCGGCTCGGACGCCCGCGCGATCCGGACGACCGCCCGCTTCGACGGCGACGGATGGGTGATCGACGGCTCGAAGGCGTTCATCACGAACTCGGGGACGCCGCTGACGTCGGTGATCATCGTGGCGGCGCTGGACGAGACGGCCGACGACGGCGACGTCTCGACGATCGTCGTGCCCGTCGGGACGCCCGGGCTCACGGTCGGCGCGAGCTACCGGAAGGTGGGCTGGCGCGCGAGCGACACCCACGAGGTCTCGTTCGAGGCGTGTCGCGTGCCGGCGGACCACCTGCTCGGCGAGCGCGGCCGCGGGTACGCGCAGTTCCTCGAGACGCTCGCCGACGGGCGGGTCGCGATCGCGGCGCTCTCGGTGGGCCTCGCGCGCGGATGCCTGGAGGAGAGCGTGCGGTACGCGGCGGAGCGGGAGGCGTTCGGGCAGCCGATCGGCGCGTACCAGGCGCTGCAGTTCAAGATCGCGGACATGCGGGTGGGGGTCGAGACGGCGCGGCTCGCGTACCAGCGGGCGGCGTGGCTCCGCGACCGAGGGCGCCCCTTCGCGACCGAGGCGTCGATCGCCAAGCTGTACGCGAGCGAGGTCGCGGTCACCAGCGCCCGGGAGGCGGTGCAGGTCCACGGCGGCTACGGGTTCGTCGAGGACTTCCCCGTGGCCCGCTTCTACCGCGACGCCAAGGTGCTCGAGATCGGGGAGGGCACCAGCGAGATCCAGCGCGTGCTCATCGCCCGGGCGCTCGGCCTGCCGGGGACCGA
>DASXTX010000214.1:0-5755 GCA_036505195.1 Actinomycetota bacterium | reverse complement strand
GTTCACCGAGGAGGAGTGCAAGGACAAGGACGCCACCTTCTCCGCTCCGCTGTTCGTCGAGGCGATGTTCGTCAACAAGACGACCGGCGAGATCAAGGAGCAGGAGGTCTTCATGGGGGACTTCCCCATGATGACCGAGCGCGGCACCTTCATCATCAACGGCACCGAGCGGGTGGTCGTGTCCCAGCTCGTGCGGTCCCCGGGGGTCTACTTCAGCCGCGAGCTGGACAAGACCACCGACAAGGACGTCTACATCGCCAAGATCATCCCCAGCCGAGGGGCGTGGCTCGAGTTCGACGTCGACAAGAAGGACACCGTCGGTGTCCGGATCGACCGCAAGCGCCGGCAGAACGTCACGGTCCTGCTCAAGGCGCTCGGGTGGTCGGCGGACGAGATCCTCGAGCTCTTCGACCACGCCGAGTCGATCAAGAACACCCTCGAGAAGGACCATGTCGAGACCCCCGAGGAGGCCCTGGAGGACATCTACCGCAAGCTGCGGCCCGGCGAGCCCCCGACGGCCGAGTCCGCCCGGACGCTCCTGGAGAACCTCTTCTTCAACCACAAGCGCTACGACCTGGCTCGGGTGGGTCGCTACAAGGTCAACAAGAAGCTCGAGGCCGCGCAGGGCATGCTCCAGACGCAGCTGAAGGCCCGTGCCAGGCAGCTGGCCGAGCTCGACAACCCCGACAAGAAGGGGTGGGACCAGCCGAAGTTCCGCGTCTGGTCGGAGCTCCAGAAGGACGAGCAGGGCGAGAACGGGCCGAAGTACAAGGGGATCCTGTCCTACGAGGACATGCTCCGCACGGTGCGATACCTCGTGAAGCTGCACGCGGGCGAGGAGGGTTACGAGCCCGACGACATCGACCACTTCGGGAACCGGCGCCTGCGCTCGGTCGGCGAGCTGATCCAGAACCAGATCCGGATCGGTCTGTCGCGCATGGAGCGGGTCGTCCGCGAGCGGATGACGACGCAGGACGTCGAGGCGATCACGCCCCAGACGCTGATCAACATCCGTCCGGTGGTCGCGAGCATCAAGGAGTTCTTCGGCACCTCGCAGCTGTCGCAGTTCATGGACCAGACCAACCCGCTCGCCGGGCTGACGCACAAGCGCCGGCTGTCGGCGCTGGGGCCGGGCGGGCTCTCGCGCGAGCGCGCGGGGTTCGAGGTCCGGGACGTGCACCCCTCGCACTACGGGAGGATGTGCCCGATCGAGACACCGGAGGGCCCGAACATCGGCCTGATCGGCTCGCTCTCGACCTACGGGCGCATCAACCAGTTCGGGTTCATCGAGACCCCGTATCGCCGGGTGACGGGCGGCAAGGTCACCGACAAGGTGGACTACCTCTCGGCCGACGAGGAGGACCGGCACGTCATCGCGCAGGCCAACGAGCCGATCAAGCCCGACGGCGCCTACGCCAACTCGACCGTCCTGGTCCGCCGCAAGGGCGCTGAGGTCGACTCGGTCGTGCCCGAAGAGGTCGACTACATGGACGTCTCGCCCAAGCAGATCATCTCGGTCGCGGCGGCCCTGATCCCGTTCCTCGAGCACGACGACGCCAACCGGGCCCTCATGGGGGCCAACATGCAGCGGCAGGCCGTGCCCCTGCTCCGTTCGGAGGCGCCGATCGTCGGGACCGGCGTGGAGTTCCGCGCCGCCGTCGACGCCGGGGACGTGGTCCTGGCCGAGGAGGCCGGGGTCGTCGAGGACGTCTCGGCCGACGACATCGTGATCCGCGAGCGGACCGGCTCGATGAAGACCTACAAGCTCCAGAAGTTTCGCCGGTCCAACCAGGGCACGTCGCTCAACCAGAAGCCGCTGGTCAACGAGGGCGACAAGGTCGTCCGCAACCAGGTGATCGCCGACGGGCCGTCCACGGAGGCGGGCGAGCTCGCGCTCGGCCGCAACCTGATCGTCGCGTACATGCCGTGGGAGGGCCACAACTACGAGGACGCGATCATCATCTCGGAGCGGCTGGTCAAGGACGACGTCCTGACCTCGATCCACATCGAGGAGCACGAGGTCGACGCCCGCGACACCAAGCTCGGGGCCGAGGAGATCACCCGCGACATCCCCAACGTGTCCGAGGAGATCCTGAAGGACCTCGACGAGCGCGGGATCGTCCGGATCGGCGCCGAGGTGAACCCCGGCGACTACCTCGTCGGCAAGGTCACGCCCAAGGGCGAGACCGAGCTCACCCCCGAGGAGCGGCTGCTGCGCGCGATCTTCGGCGAGAAGGCGCGCGAGGTGCGCGACACCTCGCTCAAGGTCCCGCACGGCGAGAGCGGCAAGGTGATCGGCGTCCGAGTGTTCACGCGCGAGGACGGCGACGAGCTGCCGCCCGGTGTGAACCAGCTGGTCCGCGTCTACGTGGCGCAGAAGCGCAAGATCTCCGACGGCGACAAGCTCGCCGGCCGCCACGGGAACAAGGGCGTGATCTCGACGATCCTGCCGGAGGAGGACATGCCATTCCTCGCCGACGGGAGCCCCGTCGACATCATCCTGAACCCGCTCGGCGTCCCGTCGCGGATGAACCTCGGGCAGGTGCTCGAGGCGCATCTCGGGTGGGCGGGGCTGGTCGGGTTCCGCAAGGACGGGCAGGACCACGAGGGCCCCGTGTACGTGTCGACGCCGGTGTTCGACGGCGCGCGCGAGCACGAGATCCTCGAGGCGATCCGCAGCGCGCACCCCAACAAGGACGGGGTCCGCCTGGTCGACGACGTCGGCAAGGCGGTCCTGTACGACGGTCGCAACGGCGAGCCGTACGAGGAGCCCGTGACCGTGGGGGTTGCCTACATCCTGAAGCTGCTCCACCTGGTGGACGACAAGATCCACGCCCGGTCCACGGGCCCCTACTCGATGATCACGCAGCAGCCGCTCGGCGGGAAGGCGCAGTTCGGCGGGCAGCGGTTCGGCGAGATGGAGGTGTGGGCGCTCGAGGCATACGGCGCGGCCTACGCGCTGCAGGAGCTGCTGACGATCAAGTCCGACGACGTGCTCGGCCGGGTCAAGGTCTACGAGGCGATCGTCAAGGGGGAGAACATCCCCGAGCCGGGGATCCCCGAGTCCTTCAAGGTCCTGATCAAGGAGATGCAGTCCCTCTGCCTGAACGTGGAGGTGCGTTCGGCCGAGGGCGAGGAGATCGAGCTCAAGGAGACCGATGAGGACGTGTTCCGCGCGGCCGAGGAGCTCGGGATCGACCTGTCCCGTAGGGAGCCGGCCGGCGCCGACTACGACTAGCAGCCGGGTGTGCGGGACGCAGGCCGGGTGGGGGGACGCAGGAGGGAACAGGGAAGCGTTGTTCATGGTGCAGGGTGAGGTCGTGAGGAGGCCGCCTACGTGCTGGATGTGAACTTCTTCGATGAGATCCGGATCGGCCTTGCCACCGCGGATCAGATTCGCGCGTGGTCCAACGGCGAGGTCAAGAAGCCGGAGACGATCAACTACCGGACGCTGAAGCCGGAGAAGGACGGTCTGTTCTGCGAGCGGATCTTCGGTCCGACGCGGGACTGGGAGTGCCACTGCGGCAAATACAAGCGCGTGCGCTTCAAGGGCATCATCTGCGAGCGGTGCGGGGTCGAGATCACGCGCAGCAAGGTCCGCCGCGACCGGATGGGGCACATCGAGCTGGCCGCCCCGGTCACGCACATCTGGTATTTCAAGGGCGTCCCGAGCCGGCTCGGCTACCTCCTGGACATCGCGCCCAAGGACCTCGAGCGGATCATCTACTTCGCCGCCTACGTCATCACGCGGATCGACACGGATCGGCGTCACAAGGAGCTGCCCGAGATCGAGAAGGAGATCGAGCAGGAGCAGAACGAGCTCGAGGCCGAGCGCGACGACGAGATCAAGACCCGCCTGTCCGAGCTCGAGGAGCGCCTGCGGGAGCTCGAGGGCGAGGGGGCCAAGGGCGCCCAGCTCTCGGCCGCCCGACGCGAAGCCCAGCGCGACGTCGACCGGATCACCGAGACGACCAAGCGCGAGACCGAGCACCTCGACGAGGTGCTCACCGGGTTCAAGAACCTGTCCGTGAAGCAGCTCGTGGCCGACGACGCCGTCTACCGCTCGCTGCGCGAGCGGTTCGGGGACTACTTCGACGGCGGCATGGGAGCGGAGGCGATCAAGCGCCTGCTCCAGGACCTGAAGCTGGAGGAGGAGGCCGAGTCGCTCCGCGAGCAGATCGCCACGGGCAAGGGCACGCGGCGCCTCAAGGCCATCAAGCGCCTGAAGGTGGTCTCCAACTTCACCGAGGGTCGGAACTCGCCGATGGGCATGGTGCTCGACGCCGTGCCGGTGATCCCGCCGGACCTGCGACCGATGGTGCAGCTCGACGGTGGCCGGTTCGCGACGAGCGACCTGAACGACCTCTACCGCCGGGTCATCAACCGGAACAATCGACTGAAGCGACTCCTCGACCTGCAGGCGCCCGAGATCATCGTCAACAACGAGAAGCGGATGCTGCAGGAGGCCGTCGACGCCCTGTTCGACAACGGCCGTCGCGGCCGGCCCGTCACGGGTCCCGGCAACCGACCGCTGAAGTCGCTGTCCGACATGCTGAAGGGCAAGCAGGGGCGGTTCCGCCAGAACCTGCTCGGCAAGCGGGTGGACTACTCGGGCCGTTCGGTGATCGTGGTCGGTCCGGAGCTCCGCCTGCACCAGTGCGGCCTGCCCAAGCAGATGGCGCTCGAGCTGTTCAAGCCCTTCGTCATGAAGCGGCTCGTCGACCAGGCGCTCGCGCAGAACATCAAGAGCGCCAAGCGCATGGTGGAACGTGCTCGCCCGCAGGTCTGGGACGTGCTCGAGGAGGTCATCAAGGAGCATCCGGTGCTGCTGAACCGGGCACCGACGCTCCATCGTCTGGGGATCCAGGCCTTCGAGCCGGTCCTGGTGGAGGGCAAGGCGATCCAGATCCACCCGCTCGTGTGCACGGCGTTCAACGCGGACTTCGACGGCGACCAGATGGCGGTCCACGTCCCGCTGTCCGCGGAGGCGCAGGCCGAGGCCCGCATCCTGATGCTGTCGACCAACAACATCCTGTCGCCGGCGCACGGTCGTCCCATCGCCGTGCCGACCCAGGACATGGTTCTCGGGATCTACTACCTGACGATCGAGCCCGATCGTCCCGAGAACGACCAGGACATCCCCAGGTTCGGCTCGGTGAACGAGGCCCTGATGGCCCTCGATCACCGGCTGGTCCGGCTGCATACCGTCATCAAGGTGCGTCTACCGGGCAAGGCCCTCCCGCCGGAGATGCTGCCGGAGGTCGCCGACGCGGAGACCTCGAACGGGGACCGCGTCCCGGTCGTGGAGACCACGGTCGGACGGCTGATCTTCAACCAGTGCTTCCCGGACTCGGAGGAGTTCGTCGACCGCCCGCTGCTCAAGAGCGACGTGAGCCGTCTGGTCGACGCCTGCGTGCACCGCTACGACCGCGCGCAGGTCGAGCAGATCCTCGACAACCTGAAGAACGTCGGGTTCCACTACGCGACACGCGCCGGCGTGACGCTCGGGGTCGAGGACGTCACCACGCCCTCGGACAAGGCCGTGATCTTGGACCGCCACGAGAAGGAGGCGTCGAAGATCGAGGCCCAGTACCGCAAGGGCATCATCACCGATGACGAGCGCCGCCAGGAGCTCATCACGATCTGGACCCAGGCGACCGACGAGGTCAAGGACGCGATGGAGGCCCAGTTCGGCAAGACCAACCCGATCTACATGATGGCCAACTCGGGCGCCCGGGGGAACATCATGCAGATC
>DASXTX010000213.1:0-21118 GCA_036505195.1 Actinomycetota bacterium | reverse complement strand
TCGACGATCTCGTCGGCGGTCAGGTCGCTCATCGGATCCCCCTCGAGTCCGGAGAGCGGCAGTCTAGCCCCGGCGAGTACCATCCTCCCAACGCCCACGCACCCGGAGGGACGCCATGGAGCGCATCGGCCACTACATCGGCGGCAAGCACGTCCTCGGCGGGTCGGGACGTCGAGGCCCGGTGTACGACCCCGCCACCGGTGAGCAGACGCATGAAGTGGATTTCGCCGACACCGCCGAACTCCACCAGGCGGTCGAGGCCGCCAAGGAGGCGCTCCCGGCCTGGCGCGCCACCTCGCTGTCCAAACGCGCGGAGATCATGTTCAGGATCCGAGAGCTGCTCGAGGCCCGCAAGACCGACGTCGCGACCGTCCTCACGTCGCAGCACGGCAAGGTGCTCTCGGACGCGATGGGCGAGGTGCAGCGCGGGCTCGAGAACGTCGAGTACGCGACGGCGATCCCGCACCTGCTGAAGGGCGGGTTCTCCGAGCAGGTGTCCACGGGCGTCGACGTGTTCGAGATCCGTCAGCCGCTGGGGGTGGTCGCGGGCATCACGCCGTTCAACTTCCCCGCGATGGTCCCGCTCTGGATGTGCGCGAACGCGATGGCCTGCGGCAACACCTTCATCCTCAAGCCCTCCGAGAAGGACCCGGGCGCGGCGCTCGTGCTGGCGGAGCTGTTCGCCGACGCGGGGCTGCCCGACGGCGTGTTCAACGTCATCCAGGGCGACAAGGTGGCGGTGGACGGGATCCTCGAGCACCCGGACATCCGGGCGGTGAGCTTCGTGGGTTCGACCCCGATCGCGCGCTACATCTACACGAACGGCACGGCCAACGGGAAGCGTGTGCAGGCGCTCGGCGGCGCGAAGAACCACATGATCGTCCTGCCCGACGCCGACGTGGACATGGTGGCCGACGCGGCGGTCTCGGCCGGGTACGGCTCGGCCGGCGAGCGCTGCATGGCGATTTCGGTCTTGACGAGCGTCGGCACGATCGCCGACACGGTGATCGACGCGATCGCCGACCGCCTGCCCAAGATCAAGGTCGGCCCGGGCCTGGACCCCGAGTCCGAGATGGGCCCGCTCATCACCCGCGCGCATCGGGACAAGGTGGCCTCGTACCTCGACAGCGGTTCGGCCCAGGGTGCGCGGATCGTCGCCGACGGCCGCGAGCACCCGCTCTACAGGGACAGTCCTGGGTTCTTCCTCGCGCCGTCGTTGATGGACGACGTGACACCGGAGATGGATGCGTATAAGGACGAGATCTTCGGCCCGGTGCTCTCGATGACACGCGTCGAGACCTACGACCAGGCCGTCGACCTCGTGAACCGCAACCCGTACGGCAATGGCGTGGCGCTGTTCACGCGCGACGGCGGGGCGGCCCGGCAGTTCACGTTCGAAGTGGAGGCCGGGATGGTGGGCATCAACGTCCCGATCCCTGTGCCGGTCGCCTACTACTCGTTCGGCGGCTGGAAGAGCTCGCTGTTCGGCGACGCCCACATGTACGGGCCCGAGGGGATCCGGTTCTACACAAGAGGCAAGGTCGTCACGCAGCGCTGGCCGGACCCCGCGAAGAGCACGGTCGACCTCGGGTTCCCGCGCACCCGGTGAACGAACGCTGGGACGGAGACCAGACCGGCGCCGCCTGACAGTCAGACGCGCTCGGCGAACGCCACCATCCCGGCCGGGGGCCGCATGCAGTGGTCGATGTGCATCGAGCGGTTGTAGCTGCCCACCCGGAGCAGGGCAATCACATCGCCCTCGCCCACCTCGGGGAGCGGGAGGTCCTCGGCCCACAGGTCGTCGCCCTCGTTGATGTTCCCCGCCACCGTGATCGGGCGCTCGCCCGGAGCATCCACAGCCCGGCACAGGACCAGCGGGATCGGCTCGTCGTAGATCCGGCGCTCGGGCGCGACGTTGAACCCGGCGTCGACCCCGACGAACCGGTGCCTGTCCCGATCGTCGGCGCTCACGACCTCGGCCAGGAGCACGCCCATCTCCTTCACGAGGAAGTCGCCGGGCTCGGACCCGATCGTCACGCCCAGCGGCCCGAGCTGCTTGGTGAGGACCCGAGCGAACGCGTCGACGTCCAGGGCCGGCTTCTCGGCATCGAACGGGACACCGAGGCCGCCACCGGCGTTCACCTCGGTGACCGGATGGCCGGCGTCCATGAGGCGCCTCGCCACGGTGGCGGCTCGCTCGGCGGCGACTTCCAGGTCGGGAAGGGCGTCGGTGAGCAACGTCCTTCCGACGTGGAAGTGGACCGTGTCCAGGGACAGGTCGTGGGTTCGTGCGATTTCGAGCGCGTCATCGAGCTGCTCATCCAGGATGCCGAACTTCGACGGCCGCTCCTCCCCCGTGTACAGGTGGGTGTGACCGCGCGAGGAGGCGCCGGTGCGCGGGTTGACCCGGATCCCGACGTTCGACCCCGGCGCCCGCCGACCGAACCGGTCCAGCTGCGACAGCAGATCCAGGTTGACGTGCACGCCGGTGGGGACGATCGCGTTCAGGTCGCGTTCGGACAGGTTCGTGCCGGTGAACGAGATCTCGGCCGGCTCCCACCCGTGTTCGAGCGCGTGGTCGACCTCCTGGGGCGAGCACACGTCGAGGCCCACGAATCCCAGCGACCGCACGAACTCGAGCACCTCGGGCTCCCGCTGGGCCTTCAGCGCCAGGCGCAGGCGGAACGGCGCCCCCACGCGTTCGAACGCGTTGACCAGCGATCGCGCCTGTTCCTCGATCCGGACGAGGTCGTAGACGAACAGGGGTGTCCCGTGCTCTCGCGCGAGCGCCTCTGCGTCGCGGCCGGCGACGAACAGCCGCCCTTCACGCGTGTCGAGCCCGGGCCTGGACCACCAGGGGGAAGCCATGTCGGGAACCGATGCTAGCGTTCGGGACGATGCCCAAGCGCTGCGAGTGGGTGCCAGTCGACCAGCCCCTCTACCTTGCGTACCACGACGAGGAATGGGGCGTGCCGGTCCACGACGACACGCAGCTGTTCGAGATGCTCACGCTCGAGGGCGCCCAAGCGGGGCTCTCGTGGTCGACGATCCTCAACAAGCGCGAGGGCTACCGGCGCGCCTTCTCAGGATTCGATCCCGCGAAGGTCGCGCGCTTCACCCCCGCGAAGGTCGAGCGCCTGCTGCAGGACCCCGGGATCGTTCGGAACCGGATGAAGGTCGAGTCCAGCGTGAACAACGCCGCCCGCGTGCGCGAGGTGGAGCGCGATCACGGGTCGCTCGATGCGTATCTGTGGTCGTTCGTCGGCGGCGAGCCGCTGGTGGGACGGTTCAAGGGCATGGGGGACATCCCCGCCGAGACCGCAGAGTCCAAGGCCATGAGTAAGGACCTGAAGGCGAAGGGGTTCCGGTTCGTGGGACCGACCGTCTGCTACGCGTTCATGCAGGCGTGCGGTTTGGTAAACGACCACGTAACGTCCTGCTTCCGCTTCAAGGAGCTGGTGGCGGCTTCTCGCTGAGGCGATTCAGCCAGGGCAGTAACGAACCAGAATGAGATGGAGCGCTCCCCACGAGGCGAGACTGTCCAGGACTTCATCTTGGAGATCGGCCCCTGGGCGGTAATCTGCCTAGTCGGCGTCGTGTTCATCTTCATGTGGGGAGAGCATCCGGCGCTGCTGATCGTGGGCTTTGCGATGTTCGCGGGCGTGAGCGGATGGTTCGGCTACCTGCATCGCAAGTTCATCGACTCGGAGAGTTCGACTTGGCCGGAGAATCCAGGCTGCGCTGACGGCGGGAGTACTCACGGGGCTCGACGCCTTCGCTGTGTCCCTCCGTCTTCTGCTCCTGCTGAAAGGATCGCGTTCACGCAGGCATGTGGTCTAGCCAATGCGCACGTGGTCCATTCAATGCCGCACCGTTGCCCCGTTGTGGCTGATTGTCACCGCCCCCGGCGGGAACTGAGTCGCGTTCTCACACCGAGAACGTCGCGGAGTTAGGGAGCCCTTGGCGAGCCTGCTAACTCGCCCATCCCGGTGGTGAGAAGGAACAGGTCCCTCCTCTGCGCGCGTGCCCGAGCGTGCGCGAACGTCGCCGGAGCCGATGTCAGCCGCGACTCCGCTTCTCGTCTCAGGGGGACGTCTTTGTCGGGTCCTGGATTCAGGATGGGGACGGCGCGCGTCGATACATGGGTGTGACCCTCCTCCGACGAGAGGTGGCGGGCCTGCGCGGAGCCTCGCCCGAGTGGATGCCTGCGCCGCCCACATTGGATCGCGCGCTACCCGCGCCGCCAGAGACGTCGCCGATACCCGCGGTCCGCTGGTCGCCCGGGCAGGCCTTGGTGGTCGTGCTCATCGCCGAGGGCGCTCTCGTCTTCCTCCAGATCCTTCTCTTCGTACTTCACGTCCCTGCCGGACAGGTCTCGGGGGCGCTCTGGACGATCGGCGCCGGTGGCCTCCTCTTTGTGATCGCGAGGGCGGCCGCCACGCGCCTCGGAGGCCCCGATGGCGTCGCGGCCATCGGGATAAGGATGCCAAAGGTCGTCGATCTCGTCGTGGGATTGGCGGCTGGCGTCGGTCTCTACTTCGTGAGCATGTTCGTCACGAACTGGATCTTCGGACACCTTCATGGATGGGTTGATTGGTACCCGATGCCCCCGGCTCCTGAGTTGGCATCTGACGGCCCGTGGATCGTGCTCGGGATGGTCGAGGTCGTCGTTGTCGCGGTGGGAGAAGAGAGCATGTTTCGGGGCATCCTGTACCGCGGTTTGAGGACGAGGTACCCCGTGGCACTCGCCGCGGTGTCGTCCGCCGCACTCTTCGCATTCCTTCACTGGTACCCGCCCTACATGCCAGCGATCCTCCTCGGCGGCGTTGCCTTGGCACTGGCGACCGAGTGGCGCAAGTCGCTGGCGCTCGCGATCGTGATCCACGCCGTCTACAACGGCTGTTTCGTGGTCCAGAGCTATATGACGTAGGTTCGCGCTCGGCCCGCTCCCCGCGTCGAGCTGCTCCACGTCCTCATGCTCTCCCCTTTCGAGCGAGTCGATCGGATCGGCGAGTTCTGGGGCACCCAGAGAGTCGCGCCTTCGCCGAGCCTGCTGATCGGCTGCGAGGAGGACAGGACGCTCAGGGCCGTGCTTATCGGAACGTGCGGGCGGGTGCCGCTCCTGCGAGGAGGATCGGACACTTGCGGGCGGTGCTCGTCGGCATCTGCAGGAGACCGGTCACTAGATGGCCGCGTCCCGCGCGATTGCCCATGCCAAGGAGTCTCGCTCCAGGCCGGCTCAGTCGTTGCGGTCGTCCGGCAGATAACCAATAGATGAGGGCAAGGGCGTCCGACGACTGGCGCGTCACGGTCTCGTCGAAGCCGGGCGGCACCAGGCTCTTCGGCGTGCTGGCGCTGGCGCTAGGGATCATGTTGGTGATCGCCGCCGGCGGAACCGTGCTGACCGACCCGCGCGACTGGCCCGCCGCTGCGCTCTTTGTCGTCGTCGGCGGGTTGTTCGGCGCGGTCGGGGATCAGGGTCTGCACTGGGTGCCGGGAGGAAGACTGTGTGGCGGGCAGGCATTCGAGCTGCGCGGGGGGGACATCGAGCGGATTCAAGTCAGCTCGGTCGGAGTCCGATCGACCGGGTTGATCGTCACGACGAGCGAACAAGGTGAAGCCTGGCTGTTGCTCCACAGGAGCGATGTCACGACACTCCTCATGACACTGAGGGGGCACGATCAGCTGGCGGCCCCTAGGTCGAAGGTCTAAACCGGGCCGAATCGGAGCCCGCGCCGCACGGCGAGCCAACAGGCTACGTGGGCGAAACCGTTGTCGCGTTCCGAAGCCTCGACATCCTCGATAGGGCCTCGGCGACGATCGGACCCCTCCTCGGAACTCCGCGCGAACTCGTGATGTCTCGCAGCGGAACCCTGACGAGCGCCCCGGAGCGTGTGAGCACCATGTACGTTTGCGCCTCCTCATCGAAGTAGGCGAGCCGGCCCACGACGGTCCGAGCGTATCCGCCGCGCGACGCGACCTCGAACGAGCGCTCGAGTGATCGTGACTCGGTGGGGGTGTCTCGCCGGGCGTCCACCGCGGCTGCCGGCATTGACCGTGGTTTCGCCGGGGAATCGGTGCGAACCGTACCCGTGAGGGTGGTCATGCTGCTTCGCTCCAGAGGGACTGCCCACGGCCCATCGCCAATCGGTCCCACTGGGTGCTGCGGGATCGGTCCTGGACCGAGCGCTCAGAGGAGGGGATCTCGGAACCGTCGTCCCACGAAGGGTCCAACGGGGATGCCGGTCGCACCGGCGATCTCGTCGGGGCTTCGATGCGGACCGTATCCATGAGGGTGGTCATCGTGCCTCCTCGGTTCGAGGGGCTGCCCACGGCCTCTTCGCAAACGGTCCCAATGAATGGGTGCTTCGTCTCTATTCTCTCACTTCGGGATAAGTCCACGACGGACACTGGCCGCACCCGGAGCCCGCGCCTCACGGCTACCCCGTCGTCGGCTCGCCGTCCTCGCTTTATGCCCAAGTCGGCTTGGTACCCCATCGGGTACAGGATGTTCGCCACCACGAACCAGAGCCATCGCTCGGTGCGAGGCTCAGCGATGTTCTCCTGCCACTCGCCTTCGTCGAACCGACTGAACGACCAGGTCACTTGGCCTGTCTGCTCGAGGACGTTCTCGACCAGGGCTCGCTCGTGATCGTCCTGGATATCAAGGTCGAGGACGCCCTTATCCAGGTACCCCATGCCAACAAGCTTCTGGCGGTTGGCTCGCCACAGCCTGATCCCTTCCCCGGTCACTCCTTACGACGGCATCTCCGACACCCTACGGCGAGCGAGGGATGGTGGTCGAGGCCCTCGTATGAGCCTTGGATCAGGAGTGCTCTACACACCTGGGCGGACAGCCGGCGCTCGATGCCTACGCCGGCGCCTTCTGAGCGGCGTTCCGCCTCTCGTAGCTGACCGCCGTTCGGTCCGGCTAGCGAGGTGGATGCCTGCCAATTCCGAGCTCGCGATAGATCTCGCGAAAGAGCTTGCGTGAGCTCAGCTTGCGGTCCACCCACGAGACGAGCCCGACGGCGATAACGAACGCAAGCACGTAGCCGAACAACAGGACGAAACTCTCCGCCATGCTCCACGATGTTGCGTTCGACATTTCGGGCGGGATGCCGGCACCGGCCCCGATGATCCCCAGCACGCGCGGGACGCTCCCTCGGTCGATCGTCGAGCTCGCGGCGCTCGCCGCCTCCTTGGCCTTCTCGACGCTCTCGCGGTCGATCTGCTTCCGGTTCCCGAGTCTACGCGGGTGGCGGTCGGCCCGGTGGTTTCGACGCTGCGGGCACGGATGGCCTCGCTGCGGGCGGGGGATAATCCCGCCATGAGCTCGCGAGAAGAGCGGATGGCCCTGAACGAGGCTGCGTCCAGGGAGATCAACGAGGAGATCGAGCAGGCGCACCGGGACGAACCGCCCGGCCGGCTGATGACCATCACGTGCGAATGCGCCCTGAGGTCGTGCGACCGCCTCATCGAGATCACGATGGCCGAGTACCAGGACGTCCGGAGCGACGCCCGGCAGTTCGCGATCGTCCCCGAGCACTTCATCGGCGACATCGAGCGGATCGTCTTCGAGAACGATCGTTTCGCCGTCGTGGCCAAGCGCGCGGGCAACCCCGCCGACGTGGTGACCGAGAACGATCCGCGGGGCAGCGCGCCGTAGCATGAATTCCTACGACGTCGCGGTGATCGGAGCCGGCGTGCACGGCGCAAGCGTGGCGTTCCACCTCGCCAACCGCGGCGTCCGAACGGTCGTGATCGAGCGGACGTCGCCCGCGGGAGGACCGACCGGGCGTTCGAGCGCGATCGTCCGCGCCTACTACACGAACGCGTTCCTGGCCGCCGTGGCGCGCGACTCGATCGCGTTGTTCCGCGACTTCGAGAAGCAGACGGGGCGGGACGCGGGGTTCCGCGAGACCGGCCTGCTGGTGCTGCATCCGCCCGAGGACGAGGCCGCGGTGCGCGAGGTCGTGCCGCGCCTGAACGACCAGGGCATCCCGACCGACCTCCTCGAACCGCAGCAGGTCGTGGCGGAGTGGCCGGCGTTCGACCTGGACGGGATCGCGATCGCGGCGTTCGAGCGCGACGCGGGGTACGCCGATCCGGTGCTCACGACCCAGGGCCTGCTCGAACGCGCCCGCGAGCTCGGCGCCGAGATCCGCCTGGGGCACGCCGTCACCGCGATCGAGCCTGAGGGCTCGGCCTGGATCGTGTCGACGACCGATGCCGCGATCTCGGCCGAACGCGTCCTGATCGCCGCCGGTCCGTGGAGCGCGCCGCTCGCGGCGATGGTCGGCGTCGACCTCCCGCTTACGGTCGAGCGCCACATCGTCGCGACCTTCGCGTGGAGCGACGACACTCGCGTCCCGGCCCACGGCGACCTGCCGAACGGCTACTACTTCCGTCCCGAGGGCGACGACCTGTTCATCATGGGCCCGCTCCACCCGGAGCCGAACGTCGACCCCGACGCGTTCGACGAGCGCGTCGCCGGGGACGAGGCCGAGCGACTCGGGGCGGGGGTGGTCCGGCGCGCGCCGGCGTTGCGGCACGCGACCGCTCGCGGTGGCTGGGCGAGCCTGTACGACGTGAGCCCGGACTGGCAGCCGGTGATCGGCGAGATCGCGCCCGGGGTGTTCGTCGACGCCGGGACGAGCGGCCACGGCTTCAAGCTCGCGCCCGCGCTCGGCGCGCACATCGCCGACCTGCTCACCGGGGCCGAGGTGGACCCGGGTCTCGAGCAGTTCCACCCTCGCCGGTTCGAGCAGGCCGGCGCGCTGGACGCCGGGTTCGGCGAGGCGCGGATCCTGGGCTGAACGTCAGCCGCGCGCGACGAGGTTCCGAAGCGCGAGCAGCGTGTTCTCGACGGGCTTCTCGGCGATACGGCGCATGAACCACGGGTACCAGTGTGTCCCGTACGAGATCAGCGAGCGCGCCCGGTAACCGTCCGCCGCCATGCGCAGCAGGTCGGCCTGACGGATCCCGAACAACATGTGCACCTCGAATCCGTCGCGCCCTCCGACGTCCGTCTCGATCTGGCGGATCAGGCCGACGTCATGGGTACCGAGGGCGAGCCGCCCGACCGGTCCCTTCCTCGCGATGATCAGGAGCGCGAGCCGCCGGTAGGCCTCGTCGATCACCTCGCGCGACCCGAACACGAGCTCGCGCGGCTCGCGGTAAGCGCCCTTGACCAGGCGGATCGTCGGGTCGAGTGGCATCAACGAGTCCACGTCGTCGGCAGTACGTTTCAGGTACGCCTGGAGGCAGACGCCCACGTTCGGGTGCCCGGCCCGGAGCTTGCGGTACAGGTCGAGCGTGCCGTCGACGTACGGGGCCGACTCCATGTCCAGCCACAGCCAGTTGTCGTGTTCCGTCGCCGTCGTCGCGAGCTCCTCGAGGTTCGCGAGCGCGGCCTGCGGGTCGAGGTCGAGCCCCAGGTGGCTCGGCTTCACCGAGAACTCGGTGTCCAGGCCGGCCGCCGCGACGCGGTCGTAGGCCTCGCGGTAGTGCTCGACGACCCGCCGGGCGTCCGAGAGCTCGATCACGTTCTCGCCGAGCGCCGTGAACATCGTCGGGAGCCCACGCTCCTGCAGACGCGTCGCGGCGCCGAGCGCGTCGTCGAGGGTCTCGCCGGGCATGAAGCGGCGCACGCTCCGCCGCACGAAGCGGTACTTCGGGAGATGCTCGCGGAGCCAGCGGTTCTCGGCCGCCCACAGCACGGCGTCGCGAGCCAGGGCCATGCATGCAGCCTAGCGAACCGGCTCGGCGGTCGTGGAGGTGAGGGGATGTGAGCAGCTGGGAACGGGCCCGCGGCAGCCACGATCACCCCTGTGAACACGTTCCGCGTGATCCTGAACGACTATTTCGGTGGGTCGCTGCCGCTGCTTCCGGATCGCACGTACGTCTTCACGGACTACGATCACCCGTACAGGTTCGAGGACGTAACGGACCGATTGCGAGGCCCTGGCTAGGCCGGACGACCCTGCTCGCCCAGAGGCTGTCGCTGCAAGACCGGCGGGACATCCACAGCAGGATCACTCGTGAGCTCTCTACGGGCTCCGGTCCTCACTACTCGATTGACACCGTGACGGTGTTCTCTGGCCGTAGAGGTTCGGCTCGCCATCAAGGAGCCGATGTTCGCCGGGAACGCCGGGATGAGTGAGAAGCGGAGTTACCGCGTCCCGACAGGAAGAATCTTCGCGAACCCTTGTATCCGCCGATAGGACGGGTGTACTCGCTTCAGTCACCCACGTAGTCTGCCGATGACGGCTCGTATGGCCGGCCCACGTCCCGCAATCGCCACTGCACCGATCAGCGCGCCTCGGCTTCGCGCCTCAGGCCTCGCCAGGATCCGGCTCTCGCACGTCTGGGTTGCGACCGGGATCCTCATCCCCCTCTTCGTGATCGCGCTGTCGCCACTCGCCGCGATCGACCTTGCCTACCACCTCCGTGCCGGCGACATCATGTTCGACACTCACGCGATCCTTCGGACGGATGTCTTCACGGCCACGGCCTACGGCAGGCCCTGGCTCAACCAGCAGTGGCTGACTCAGATCGTCCTGACAAGCGCGTTCGGGCTCGGCGGATGGTTCGGCCTGGTCGCACTGCGCGCGTTCCTGGAAGCCCTCGTGCTCACGTTCGTGTTCCTCGCCTGTCGCGCCGCCGGTGCCGCGACCAAGCGCGCGGCGGGGCTCACGCTTGCCGTGGGCTTCATGCTCACGACCGGTTTCAAGCTTCGACCGCAGCTCTTCGGCATGGTCTGTTTCGCCGTCACCGCCTGGCTGGTTGCGCGTCGCCGCACGCATCCCAATGGCGTGTGGTTGGCGATCCCGATCACCGTCCTGTGGGCCAACCTGCACGGGAGCTTCTTCCTGGCCCCCCTGCTGCTCGGGCTCGCCTGGGTCGAGGACCGATGGACGCGCGGACACGCGTCGCCCACGCTGCTTCTGGCCGGCCTCGGCAGCCTGCTCGCGACGATGGCGAACCCCTACGGGTACCGGGTGTGGTCCTACGCCGTAGGGCTCGCGACGAATCCGGTCATCCGGAACTCGGTCGACGAGTGGCGACCCCCGACGATCGAGACGGTCACCGGCATCGTGTTCTTCCTGTCGATCGTCGTTGTCGCCGCGCAGCTGATCGCCCACGTTCGAAGACCCGTCCCGTGGGGATCGCTCGTCCCGCTCGTCGTCTTCCTGGCGATCGCCCTCGTCGCCATCCGCGGCGTGTGGTGGTGGGCGATGGTCGCGCCCATCGTGCTCGCCGGCGTTGTGTCGGATCGGCCCGCGAGGCTCGAGCGCCGGGACCCCTCCGGCCCGGTCAACGCGGTGATCGTCGGTTCGCTTGCGGTTGTCCTCGTGGGCAGCCTGCTCCGGTGGGTGCCCTACACGGGACCGAGTATGCCCACCGGAGACAAACTCGCATTCGCTCCTGTCGGGATCACGAGGGAGCTGCAGCGGACGCTGCGGCCGGGGGAGGTCTTGTTCAACGCGCAGTGGTGGGGCTCGTGGCTGGAGTTCGAGTTCCCGCGGAACCCGGTGATCGTCGATTCGCGCATCGAGGTCATCCCCTTGAGCGTCTGGTCGAACTACGTCGCCGTCTCGAGCGGCGTCGAGGGCTGGCAGACAACCCTGGATGCCTGGGACGTCGACGTGGCCATCCTCGCCCGCGACCAGCAAGGGCCGCTCATCCCGAAGATGCAGGCCGACCCCGGCTGGCGGTTGGTCTACGAGGACGACGATGGCCTGATCTTCAGGCGCGCCTCGACGTCGGCCGGAGCGGCGGCGGTCGAATTTGCCGGCGCTGCAGGTCGTGGACCTTGCTGGACGATGTGTGAACCGCCTTAAGTCCCTGCAGAATCAAACGGCCGCATAGGGATCCACGTCCTCGCCCGACATAACAGCGGCATTTGATGGGCGATCAGCTGAGCGGTCTGTCGAGCGGTCAGCCGAGCGATTACCCGGGCGGTCACCTCCCCCGGTGCCAACGGCGGCGCGCCATCCGCTTACCCCGGTCTGAGTCGGCGCCAAGTGGGCCGGGAATCATCAAGCGCCTGCGCCGAGAGCGTCGGGTGAGGGATTCACCCGAGGAGTGCGGCGGGACCATGGCGCCGACGGGCATTTCGTTCCCCCGGCCACAGCGTCGTGGGATGGTCTGCAGACGGCGGTAGGACCTAATGCTCACCGACAATTCGGCCGATCGTTCTCGTGGAGGCGAGCATGCGAAAGCCGATAGCGGTCGCACTGGTCGCAGCGATTCTGCTCACCGCTGCGCCAGCCAGGCGCTCGCACCATCGTCGTGGACCGGGATCGTGGCTACGGTGACGGCGCCACAGCCACCCCGAACGGTAACGTCACACACCCCAATGCGCTCTTCGTCAAGGTGAAGACGAATCCGAGGGACAAGCGAGTCCACGTGATCTGGAACGTCCAGTGCTACAGCGGCGAAGGGTTCGGCTCTAGCTCGGGCGACTTCTACCGACGGACGACGGCGTACAAGCGCGTGCGGATGCCGTTCGACAATCCGGGCACATGTGGCTTCTACGCAACGGTGGAGCTCACCTCCGGAAGCGCCAACCTCACCGCCGTGCTCCTGGCTCGCATCCAGCCCCTCGCTGTCGTCGAGCAGATGGAACGCCGCTTCATCGGTCGCCGCGTGCGATCCCGTTAGCCATGCCGACGACGCTCCAGAGCTCTCGGAGGCATCCATACTCGGGGGTCCGGCCTCTGAATGCTTACAAATCACTTGGGTCGCGCGGATCGCTTACAGGAGGGTCGGTTGCGCGAATGAGCGGGGGAGCAGACGCCCGCCAGACTGCGCCGTCACCACGCAGGTAATCAGCCAGGATCGCGACGAGGACTGCGGCTCGAGCCGCGACGGCGATGACCAGCGCCCAAAGCGGCATCCCCGGCATGCCGTGCAACCCTCCGAGATAGGAGAACTCGGTAACGAATACGGCGGCGTCCGCCGCCTCGAACAGCACGAACAGGCGGAGGTTCGGCAGAACGAGTGCGAACCACGGCACGAGCCACAGCGAGTACTGCGGTGAATACACCTTGGTCGTCAAGAGGAACGCCACAAGGAGCGGGAGCCCGAAGGTCCATCGCGGAAACGAGGGCTCCCGCCGAAGCTTGACTCGCCACAGCACTGCCGCAAGCACGACGAAGCCGATCAGCGATGTCAGGTTGATGAGCGTCACGTCGTTGCACGATGGCACCCCGGAGACGGCCCGGCAGACGGGGTACCAGAACGTCGCCGACGTAGGGGGCCGGGCGGAGTTGAAGCGGAAGAAGTAGGTCCATCCCTCGCGACCCAATATGGCGAACGGCGCGTTCACGACCAGCCACGTGCAAACTCCCGCGGTAGCGATCCTCGCGGCGGCGGCCCGTTCACCGGTACGGAAGCGCTCGAGCGCGAACGGGATCAGCAGGAGGCCGGGATAGATCTTCGCGGCAGCCCCGAGCCCGAGGAGGACACCCGAGCCAACGTCGCGCCGGTGAAGGAACGCGACCGTCCCCGCGGTCGCGAGGAAGACGGCCAGAAGATCCCAGTTGAGGAACGCGTACAGGAACAGTGTGGGTGCCGCAGCGAAGTAGAGGGACCGGAGCCCTACATGCCGCGCGAGGAGCCAAGCCGTGGCGAGCGCGAGGATCGCGAGTGCGGCGGCGTTGGTCAGGAAGAACCTTCCCTCACCTCGGCCGGCAAGCGACGCCACCCACATGAAGAGACCCGTCACGACGGGGTAATCGTTGGGACCATCCAGATACGGGACCCGCCCGTCGGAGAGCCCCTGGTCCCGATAGAGCGGTATGACGTCGGTATAGCAGTACGCGCGGTACGTCAGCTCGGTGAAGTCGCCGTTCGCGCATATCGACTTGTGAGCGAAGCCGACGAACAAGGTGCATAGGGCGACGACCACGACCGTCGGCACGGCGAACCGGGCGACGGTACTGCCGACCCGAGGGGTAGGCAGCGTGTCCCGCACGGAGGGCAGGAGCACGCGCTTGCGGACGTCCATGCCCGCCTACTCGACGTCGACTAGCGAGACGAAGCCGGGGACGGCGCCGGCGAAGGCGATCCGGTAGCGAGGCTCAGGAGTCCCGTTCATGGTCGTGATGGATATCGGCCGTCGGCCCTCCACCTTGAATGGTCGCGTACACGACGCTGGACCTGTAGGGGTCGGAACCCACGATCATGGGCCGGACCTGCGCCTTTGCCGGGCGCTCGAGTAGTGGCTCAGGGCGATCGCGACATCGCTTCCCGTTCCCGCCCCGATGACCAGCACGCCGCTCAGCGGGTTGTCCGGGGCGCGTTCGAAGGGTGCGATGGAGAGACGCTGTCCCGAAGTCTCCCCCGGTCTCCCCGAGGGTCCGACCCGGGCCCCAAGAAATCCCCCACGACTCCTCCCCCGACGCCGACACGGTCCGGCGCCCGTTCCGCACCCCTGTACGGGTGAAGATGATCACGCTCGTCACATGCTCCGGGGCGAAGGCTGCGCCTGGTGGCGCATCGGCCGCCCTGCCCCGTGGCCACGGTTGCGGATTCCGGACCAGTTCCAGCCGAGTTCCACTCGGATCCCGCGTCTGCCCAGCATCCGATCCTCCCGGGACGGCCGGGTTTCCGGAACGCGCGGAACTGCTCTGGAACCAAGCACGAGCTCCTGTCCCCAGACCTACGGACCCGGCTCGCCGGGACGCTGCCGCCCTCGCGGCGGTGGCCCATACGCTTGTTCGTGGGCCTCATGCAGCTTGGGCTCGAGGCTCCGGTTCGGCTGCGAGCGTGGCCGGACCCCCGGGCGAAGGAAGCTCGCCCCGGCGGCCGGCGCCGGCGCCTCGGCTTCCTGGGACGGGTCACGGGCTCGACGAACGACGGGGTACCTGTCTCGGCTTTGTCCCCCGCCCCCTGCCGAGACTCCACGTCTTCTCCGCGCCCGACCGAGGTGCCCCCGACTGGCTCCAGGCACGAGCCGTGGAGGAAACGCGGAGCTAAGGGGGACTGAATGGGGACCGGCACCACCCACGATCAACCCGGCAACAGCAGACCTGACGGCGATCCACCGCTTGGCCGCGACGCGGGTTCCAGGGGCAGTACGTCCCGGCAGCCGATCTCGAACTAGCCGTTGAGGCCCTGTACGACGGAGTGCAAATCCCGGCCGCGCTAAGGCGGAGACTGGAGCGGGTGCTGCGCGTCGAGGTTGCCGAACGGGAGCGGCACCGGGCGGAGATGACGGAGTTCTTGGGCCGGCGGCTTCGCCAGCTTGCCAACGAGCGGGAGAAGCTCCTGCGCGCCTACTGCGCCGATGCCATCGACGTCGCGACCCTCAAGCGCGAGCAGAGCAGGATCAACGCTGAGGTGGCAGATGCCGAGTCGCAGCTTGCGGACGATGGAGAGAAGCTAGCCCAGGCGAGCAGATCATCGACCTGGCGCTCGACCTCGCGAAGGACTGCGCGGCGAGCTACCGCTAGGCCCGGCCTGAGATCCGGAAGATGTGGAACCGAGCTTTTCTCCGCACGATCCGAGTTCGAAACGGCGCGATCGCCGAGGTCAGTTACGAGGAGCCCTTCTCGTCCCTCCTCGGTTCACACGAAGGGCCATGGTGGACCTTGCAGGACGATGTGTGAACCGCCTCCCTCTCCTTCAGGCCCTTCAGGATCAAGCGGCTGCCTAGAGGAGTCGACGGCCTTCGGCGAGGATCGGCGGCGGCAGTGTCACGACTCAGTCGTGCCGTCCATCGAGCGGTCTGTCGGGCGGTCACTCGGACAGTCCGACTCCGAACACCAACTCTCAACCGCCGCAGCACGATACGTATCCTCGCTCGGCGCTCTGGAGGGGATGGCCCGCTCCCCGCGATACCGTCTTAGAATCTCATCAGATCACTGCACCCACATCTGGTCGTAGAGATACAACCAGAATGGGTGGAACCGATATTTGCCGAGCCGCTCAGACACCAGGTTCGTCCCAATCACGTTCCTCAGCGGAACCCGGGCGGCGCGGTCGGTGAGATCGTGATCGATGTCGGACCAGAGGTCGTGGCTGGCCGCAGGATCCGTGGCCCGCATGTTCACGGCCTGCTCGATCCTGCGGTCGATGATCGGGTCGCAGAATCCAGGTCCGACTCCCGCCGGGGTGCATGTCAAGGCCCGGGATGAATCCCGACTCGGCCAGATGTCGCTGGCCCAAGAGGCATAGCCAATCTGCACTTGCTGCGTTGGATCATCGATGGCTGCGATGTACCAATCGTCGCAGACCACCTTGAGGTAGGAGTCATAGCCGAGCCGATCCAAGAGGTCGACGAAGTCCTGGCTTACGGTACGGAGCGTTACAAGGCCGATTGGAATCTGATCGGAGCCCGCACGAGCCTGAGAGACCGCGGATAGACACCGGGCGCACGAGGCAGCGCGCCCGACCTCGGCGACCATCTCGAGGCGCTCGACGCCAATCCGGTGATCTGTGGCGCAGAGGCCTGTATCGCGGTCGACGCCCTCATCATCCCGCGGGGCTCGTGGCGCACCTCGACGAGCACTACCCGCCGACCGCGTGATAGTTGACGCGCTGCCAGGGATGCGACCCGAACACCGCTCGGCGGATCGCTTCGTTGAGAGCCTCGGGCTCACATGTCGGGGTCGTGTCCGACGAGATGGTCGTGAACGACAGCTCGACCCCGTGGAGCGCCCACCGTCCCGACCAGGACATCCCGAAACACTGGAGGTCGTAGCGATCCGTGAACGTGATCTCGCGGCCGTCGACGGCGTACGTTCCGGAGGTGTCGATCGTCCCGCCGTTCGCCCGCTCGTGATGGAGGCGCCAGGTACCCCCCGTGATGCTCAGGGTGTACTCGCCCGCGTTGTCCGCGACGTCTTCACCCGTGAACACCGGGAGCCGCAGGTCGCCGGGACGGATCGTCACGCGGAAGGCGCCCTCGGGACCGATCGGTTCGCCCGTCGCCGGAGGAGCCAGTGCCGGTGGCGGTCCGGGAGCCCGAGCGAGCGCGGGCGGGCAGGAGGCCACATGCAGGTACTGGCGGCACTCCCCGTCGGTGAACCCTCGCGCCACGCGGTCGCGCGCGAGCCGGACGAGCTCGCCGATCGGGAGCACGTAGACGCGGAGGATGCCGTCGAGTCCGGCGGTTGCCAGCTTCGTCCCGTCGGGGCTGAAGGCAACGGCCGTGAGCCCGTCGCCCGCGCGTTCGAGCGACAGGGTCTGTCGTCCCGACGCGACGTCCCAGATCCTGGTTACGTCGTCGTCTCCCGCCGTCGCGAGGAGCCGACCATCCGGGCTGAAGGCGAGTTCACCGACGTTGCCGACACCGGTGAGCCGCACGATCCGATCGCCGGACGTCCGATCCCAGACGGCCACCCCGTCGAGGCCCGAGGTGGCGATCCTCGACCCGTCCCGACTGAAGGCCACGGATGAGACCAAGCCCGAGTGTGCCTGGATGTCGATGACCTTTCGACCGGAGTCGACGTCCCACGCGAACAGCGTGTCTCCTGCGACACCGGCGACGAGGCTGCCGTCGGGGCTGAACGCGATGTCGGGCACCCATTCGAAGGGATAGACCGGTGCGATCCGGAGCCTGCGGAGGCGCGTCCCCGACGCCGCGTCCCACAGGGCCAGCCCGCCGGCCTCGAGAACCGTCGCGATCACGGAGCCATCGGGGCTCACGGCGAGGTTGCAGCACGAGGGCCCGGGGATGATGTGCACCTCCGCCCCCGAGTCGGCGTCGAGAACCCGAACGCCTGGCCCCGTCTCGGTGTCGACGAACGACAGGACGGTGGAGCCGCCCGGTCCGAAGGTGCCTCCGAATCCCAGCGGGTAGCTTCGGATCCGTTCGCCGGTCGCGGAGTCCCACAGCCGCGCGCCCTCCCCGGCCGTCAGGATGGTCGATCCGTCGACGTTGTACTCGACGTTCCAGATCGGGAACGGCTCCGCGCCGCCGATCCACTCGGAGCCGCCCGCCGGCGTGATATCCCAGACGCGCGCCGTGCCGTCGCCGCCACCGGTCAGCAGGCGGGTCCCGTCGGGGCTGAGATCGACCATGCCGAGCCCTCCGGCGTGGCCGGAGAGGACCATGACCTGTCGACCCGACGTCGCGTCCCACACCCTCGCCGTCCCGTCCGTCCCGCTGGTCGCGAGGCGCGTCCCGTCGGCGCTCCACGCGACCCCGAAGACCTCACCCGTGTGCCCCTGGAGCGCGAGGAGCTCGCGGCCCGTCCGCGGGTCCCAGATCCGTGGGGACCCGTCGCAACATGCCGTGACGATCCGGCTGCCGTCCGGGCTGTAGGCGACTCCGCCGTTCGTGGCGGGGATCGTGAGCGTTCGCCGTCCGGTGGCGACGTCGTAGACGAACAGGCTGTCGTTGCGATCGTAGCAAGCGGCCGCGATGCTGGTGCCGTCGGGACTGAAACTGGGGAGGCAGTGGTCGATGCCATCCCGTCCGAGCGTGCGCACGAGGTCGCCGGTCTCGGCGTCGACAATCGTGATGCCGGGGGCCTCGCCGGTGTCCCCGATCGCGACCAGCCGCCCGTCGGGGCTGAACGAGGCGCCGACGTTGCCACCCGCGGCGGCCACCGTCGTGAGACGGCGCCCGGTGCGAGCGTCCCAGATGATTGCCCGTGCGTCCTCGGCCGTGGTCACCAGTCGCGACCCGTCCGGACTGAACGCGAGACTCGTGATGTCTCCCGTGTGCCCGGACAAGCGATGCACCAGCGCGCCCGTCGCCGAGTCCCACAGGATCGCGTCGTGCTGCGCGGTGCCGCCCGAGCCCCCGGTGGCGAGGAGGCGTCCGTCGGGGCTCCACGCGACGTTGATGGTCGAGGGGTCCCGGATCGTGAAGAGCAACCGGTCCGCGGCGATGGCGCTGTGCAGGGCCTCCTCCGCCTCCTGCAGCGGCGGTCCGTCCGATGCCGTGGTCTCCACCGCCCGGAGCGCGAGCAGGATGCTTCGCTCGGGATCGACATCGAGGTTCGCGAGGGCGGCGGCCGAGAGCTCGCGCGCCGTCGCGATGCGTCCCTGTCGTTGCGCCTGGCCTCGCTGACTCACCGCGACCACGGTCAGCGTGCCGGCGACGAGCGCCGCAGCCGTGAGCACCGCGACCAGCCCGCGCATCCGGCTGACGGACCGGCGTTCGAGCGTGCGTTCGCGGGCGATCCGCGTCTGTTCCTCGGCGCGCTCGATCTCCCGGACACGGACGCTCTGGTCCAGGTAGGCGCGATCGTCGGTGGACAGGGCGATCGTGGTGGTCTCGGCCCACGCGGCCGTGCTGTCCAGCCGGGCCCCGCGCAACAGGAAGCTCGCGTCGCGATCGTTGACGATCCACTCGGCCGCAGAAGTAGCGAGGCCGCCTCGGATCCGAAGGTCCTCTCGACCCTCGTCGATCCAGCCCCGGAGGCGCGACCACGCGCGCAGAAGGGCCTCGTGCGCGATCTCGATCGTCGGTTCGCGCGTCGACGGGTCGCGGTCGAACGACAGGAGCCGGTGCCGCCCGAAGGCGTCGATCACGGTCTCCATCGCCCCACCGTCTAGGTGCGGAAGCTCCGAGCGGCGGACCCGGCGCCGGGTGTTCTCGGTACCCTCGCCGAGCGTCACGAGGCGTAGGAACAGCTGGCGGCACGCCACGCGCCCGCCCTCGTCCAGGACGTCGTACAGGTGCTCGGCGCGGCGGGCGAGGGCACCCGACACGCCTCCGATCTTCCGGTAGGCGTTCAGGGTCAATGCCCCGACGTCCTGACGGCCAGCGAGCTCGGTGAGCGCGTACTGCAGAAGTGGCAGCGCGCTGGGGCGGTCGATCACGTCGGCGACAATGGCGGCCACGAGCCCGGGCTCGACGTCCAGGCCGACGCGCTCCGCAGGCCCGACGATCGCGCGCTCGAGCTCCTCCGGCGACATCGGTGTGATCGCATCGTGCCGGGACGCGAGCAGGTCGCCGAAGCCGCGAACCGACAACGGCTGGTCGAAGAAGTCGGCGCGAAGGGTCGCGACGACGCGAACGCGCGACTTCGGATCGGCGGTCGCCGCCCGGAAGCTCTCGAGCACGTGCGCGCGCTCTGCGTCGCTTTCGACCATCGTGAAGATCTCCTCGAGCTGGTCGACAACGATCACGAGCTCGGCGTTGGGGTCGGGCAGGAGGCGATCCACGGCGCGGATCAGCCCTCGCTCGTCTCGCTCGAGCTCGTCGAGCAACGACGGCGGCGGGTTCACGCCGACGCCAAGCAGCGCAGTCTCGAGCTCCCGCAGGGGATGGGCGCCGGGCAGAAGGTCCACGACGTACCAGTGCTCGGAGTCGGGGATCACCCCGCGCCGGATCGCCGGCACGAGTCCCGCCCGCACCACGGAGGACTTGCCGGACCCGGACGGTCCGACGACGCACAGGAACCGGGCGGCGCCGTTCTCCGCGAGTCGCTCGACGAGCCGTCGGGTCAGCAGCTCGCGCCCGAAGAAGTCGGCACTGTCTGCCTCGAGGAACGCCCGGAGCCCCTTGTAGGGGTTGCGCAACTCGCCACGGACCGTGACCGGTGCCTTGCTACCGATCGCGCTCTTGAACGCGGCACAGAGCTCGAGAACGTCGCCGAACCGCGCCTGCGGATCCTTGGCGGTCGCCCGCGCGATTGCGGCGTCGACCGAGGGTGCGATCTCCGGCCGCGTGGTCCGCACCGACGGGATGGGGTGGTGCAGGTGCTGGTCGAGCAACACGTTGAGCGAGGTGCCGGGGAAGGGGTGCTCGCCGGTCAGCATCTCGTACAGCACGACGCCGAGCGCATAGATGTCCGAGCGCGGCGTCGTCTGCTCGAGCTTGATCTGCTCGGGTGACAGGTAGGCGGGGGTTCCACGGATCATCGTTCCCGCGGTCTGCTCGGGGGCGCCCGTCTCGAGTGCGATCCCGAAGTCGGACAGATACGCGTTGCCGTCCTCGTCCAGCAGGACGTTGCCGGGCTTCACGTCACGATGCACCACGCCCTGGTGGTGCGCCGCCGCGAGCGCGGCGCCGACCTGATCGAGGATCTTGGCAGCAGGCTCGAGCTCGAGCGGGCGTTCACCGATCAGGTCCTCGAGGCTCCCGCCCCGGAGGAACCGCATGATCAGGTAGGCGGCGTCGGGTTCGCGCCAGTAGTCGTACAGCGGC
>DASXTX010000212.1:0-12016 GCA_036505195.1 Actinomycetota bacterium | reverse complement strand
GCGGTTCGCGTCGGTGGCGGTCAGGCAGAACTGCCAGAACGGCAGGCCGAACCGCCGCTGCATCTCGGCGCCCACCCACGCCGCGTCCTCGGTCGGCAGCATGAGGGTGATGCCCCTGGCCGCCTGCTCGGCGATCGCATCCACCGCCTCCTTCGGCGCGTGTCCGGTCATCGACCCGGTGTCACCCAGGCAGAGGTCGACGTACTCGCGGCCGTCGACGTCGGTGAACCTGGCCCCGCGGGCCTCGGAAACGAAGACGGGGTACGGGCCGGCCCACTCGCTCATCCACGGCATCGGGACCCCCGCCAGGAGATTGGCCTTGGCGCCCTCGAACAGCTCACGCGAGCGCGGGTGGTCCTGCTCGAAGCGGTCGAGCTCGCGCCGCATGAGGTCGCGCAGGCGCGTCCGGTCGATGTCGTGGGTCACCTGGTCGGTCCTCGCGTCGGAACGACGCAGCGTGTCGCATCCGGTCCGCGGCCGTCAAACGAACCGAGGGCGGGCCCTGGGCCCGCCCTCTCGGAAGTCGTCGCTCTGAGGCGTTACGTCATGCTGTCGCAGAGGCTCAGCTGGCCCGGGTCCGACGCGAGGTCGCTCTGACCGCCCTGGAAGATCACCTCGCCGGTCTCGCTCACGCTGATCTTGTGACCGACCTCGGCGTACACCTGCCCGCTGGCGCCCACGATGTAGTGGTAGCTGATCCCGTTGACCGTGGTGGTGCCCTCCGGGACGTTCATCGTCTCGGTGAACGACGCGTGATCGCGGAACGTGTGGCCGCTCACCGTGTTCGTGATCGTCCCGAAGAAGTTCGCACGGGTCGCGATCTTGATCGGGTCGCCCGCCTCGTTGAACAACGTGGTCACCGTGATCGCCTCGGAGTCCATGGTCTCGGTGAGCGTGAACCCGTTGCAGGAGATGTCGGGCAACGTGAACCACCCCTCGTCCGTGAAGACCTCCTTCAGCGGAGCCTTCGCGGAGGCCGGAACGGAGCCGCCGACCACCATCAGGACGATCGCCCCCACGACGATCCCTCTCGTCACGTTGCGCATGGACACGCTCCTTTCGACACCGTAGGTATCGGGAGCTCGCGGGGTCGGCCCCACGGGCCGCCAGGCCATAGCTGGTCGGCGCCGGGCGTAAGTCCTTCGCCGGGCTACGGAGCGAGCTCGCGGCGGAGCGCCGTGAGCGGGAGCGATCCGAGAGCGAGCAGTCGGTCGTGGAACGCGCGGAGCGAGAACCCGGCGCCCTCGCGCTCCGACGCGGCCGCGCGCTGCCGTTCGATCTCGAACTGCCCGATCTTGTACGAGAGCGCCTGCCCGGGCATCGTGATGTAACGATCGGTCTCGATCGTGGCCTCAACGGTGGGCAGCCCGGCGCCCTCGAGCGTCTCGATCGCGCGCTCCCTCGTCCACCCGAGCGCGTGGATGCCCGTGTCCACGACCAGGCGAGCCGCCCGCATCCCCTGCAGGTCGAGCATGCCCAGCCGTTCGGACTCGTCAAGGTACAGACCCATCTCGTCGGCCAGGCGCTCGCTGTACAGCCCCCATCCCTCGGTGAACGCGCTGCCGGCCAGGAACCCGCCGAACCGGCGCAGCGCCGGCCGGCCATCCATCTCCTGCTCGAGCGCGACCTGGAAGTGGTGGCCCGGGTTGGCCTCGTGGTACGTGGTCGGAGCGAGCTGATGCTTCGGCTTGCGAGCAAGGTCGAAACCGTTCACGTAGTAGACGCCGGGCCGGGACCCGTCCTCGGTGGGCTGGTTGTAGAACGCGAACGGCATGTCGGCCTCCCGGAATTCCTCGACGAGGCGGACCTCGCAGTTGGCGCTCGGGACCCTGCCGAACCACGTGGGCGCCAGGTCCCAGCTCCGCCGAACCTGCTCCTCCGCGGTCGCCTTGAGCTCCTCCGGTGACCCGAAGCGGAAGGCCGCATCCTGCGCGATCGCGGCCTCGGCGGTGGCGGCGTCGGGGTGGCCGAGGATCGCGGCCGCGCGCGCGCGTTCGTCCTGGATCTTCTCGAGGTCGGCGGTGCCGAGCTCGTGGACCTCGCGAGCGTCGAGCTCGAGCGTTGTCCACGACAGGATCTGGGCGGCGTACATCGCCCCGCCCCCCGGGAGGTCCCCCAGGCCGATCGTCTCCGTCGCGTTCGGCAGGTAGTCGCGGACGCCCTGGCGGTACCGCTCGAGCGCCGGCAGCAGGTGGTCCGCTACCGCCGCGGCCAGGCGCGAACGCCCGTCGGCGTCCTCGGCGGGGACGGGTGCCAGGACGGGTGAGTCCGCGGCGCCAGCCTCGATGAGCCGCTCGGTCTGCGCGAGCGCGCGTTCGGCGACGATCCGCGGGGCCGTGACCCCGTCGGCGATCCCCTCGCGCATGATCTCGAGCTCGGCGTCGTAGAAGGCCGGGGTCGCCGCGATCCGGGCGGTGTAGCGATCGATGCGTTCGGGCGTGTCGGCGCGCTGGAGCGACGCGAGCTCGCCCACCAGGCCCGCAGGACCCCAGAGGTGGCTCACGGCGCTCAGCCGGTCGGTACGGTGCTCGAGGACCGCGAGGTCGCGCCTCGCGATCGCCTCGAGGATGTCCAGGCTGACCCGCCGGTCCTCGTCGAGCTGGTCGACCTCGAGCAGCCCGAGCTCCTCGAGCGCGCCGCGGTGGAGGCGCTCGCGCTCCGCGCGACCGTCGGGTCCGGGATCGGGGAGGCGGTCGTCGAACCGCTCGTCGCCGATCGCCGTCCCGAGCAGCGGCTCGACCTCCAGCAGCCCCTCCCAATAGCGTTCGAGCAGCCGGTCCGCCGCGGTGCCGTCGTCTCCCATCGTCCGTTCGCTCCCAAGGTTCTTCCGAGGAGCGCCCATCCTAGCGGGCGCGGCCCACCCTCCGTTGTTCCGAGCCGCACCGCACCCGACCGTTCTTCGAACCCGCGCCCGATCGAAGCGAACCTTGGGACGGTTCCGGACGTTCTCTGTCCTTCGGGACCGGCGCTGCAGGGGGATGGTGCATGAGGTCGATGGTCGCGCGCGCATGCGCGCTGCTCTGTCTGGTGGGGTTCGCGGCGTGCGTGGGCTCGCCCGAGGTCGTCGGATCCGCGGGGAGGCAGACCGGGTCGTCCGATCGGTCAGCGAGCCGGTCGCTCGAGCCGGCGAGGGGCCCGGCCACGGAGCCGTACGAGGGGCTCGGCACGTGGATCGACATCTACGACACCAACGTGTGGGAGCGTCCGGTGCACGCGGTCCGGTCCATGGCCGCGCACGGCGTTCGGACCATCTACCTGCAGAGCTCGAACTACCACCGCAACCGGCCGTTCGTGCACGCGGAGGGCGTGGAGGCGATCGTGGACGCCGCGCATCGGCGGGGTCTCGAAGTGGTCGCGTGGTACCTGCCGGGGTTCCGCGACCCCTCGCTCGACCTGCACCGGGCCGTCCGAACGATCCGGTTCGAGACCCCCAGCGGCAACCGTTTCGATTCGTTCGCGCTCGACATCGAGTCGTCGGAGGTTCGCCGGCCGGACCTCCGCACGGCGCGCCTGCTCCGGATGTCGGCGGCGATCCGTGGCGCGGCCGGCGACGAGTACCCGCTCGGCGCGATCGTGACCTCGCCGGACCGGCTCGTCCGGACCGATCCGCATTTCTGGCCGGGCTTCCCGTGGCGCCGGCTCGCCGGCACCTACGACGTCTTCCTGCCGATGACCTACTACACGTTCCGGGTCGAGGGGCCGCGGGCCGCGGCCTGGTACACGGCGCAGAACGTCCAGATCATCCGCCGACAGACCACCGGCCTGAACGTCCCGATCCACGTCGTGGGCGGGATCTCGTTCGACGCCACCGGGCCCGAGACCCAGGGGTTCGTCCAGACCGTCCTGGAGCGGGACGTGATCGGCGCGAGCTACTACACGTTCCCCGGGATCACGGTGGACCAGTGGAAGGCTCTCAGCGCGCTCCGCTGAGATCTACGCGCTCACCCATCCGAAGTGCCGACGCCGGACGTCGTCCTTCGCCGCGTCGTCGACGAAGCTCGCGTCGAGGGCGTTCGCGGTCACGCGGCGGACGTCGTCGTCGGAGAACCCGAGCACGTCGACGCAGACCTCGAGCTCGTTGGTGAGGTCGATCGCGAACAGGCCGGGGTTGTCGGTGTTGATCGTGACCGAGACGTCCTGGTCGAGCAGCCGGCGGGCGGGATGATCGGCGAGGTGGGCGACCGCGCCCGTCCGGCGGTTCGAGGTCGGGCACATCTCGAGCGTCACCCCGCGCTCGCGCACGATCGCCGTCACCTCGGGGTCGGCCGCCACGCTCACCCCGTGCCCGAGCCGCATCGACCCGAGCACCTCGACGGCCTCGCGCGGGAACGCGGGGCCGCCCGACTCGCCGTAGTGGGTCGTGAGCTTCAGCCCCGAGCCGGCGAGCCCGGCCACGACGTCGACGTACAACGACGGGGGATAGGCCTGCTCGTCCCCGGCCAGGTCGAACGCCACCAGGTGGTCGCGGTGACGCAGCGCGAACGCGGCCGTCCGCTCCGCCGACCCGATCCCGTAGTTGCGGCTCGCGATCGCGATGAGCCCCACCGTGACATCGAACGCACGGCCGCCGCGTTCCGCTCCACGGACGATCGCGGCCATCGCGTCGTCCCAGTCCAGCCCGTGCGGCTCGCACAGGAACTCGGGCGAGAAACGCAGCTCGGCGAGCCGAACGTTGTCAGCTGCCAGGTCCTCGACCGCCTCGAACGCGATCCGCTCCGCCGCGGCCTCGTCGACGAACGCACCCTGCGCGAGGGTGAACCGCGACAGCACCTCCTCCAGCGAACCCATGGGCTGCAACACCTGCGCCTGCTCGGAGAGCTCGGCGTCCGTCGTCTGCGGAAGTGGATGACCGGCTTCCCGGTACAGGTCGAGCATCGTCGACAACCGGATCGCGCCCTCGAGGTGCCGATGCAGGTCCACCTTGGCGACGGCTTTGAGATCCACGGCCCTTTCAATAGCATGCGGGGCGACCGAGGGGGTTTCGGATGCTGCTGGAGGGCAAGAAGCTGCTCGTCACCGGCGTGCTGACGCGCGAGTCGATCGCGTACGCGGCGGCGCAAGCCCTGCAGGAGCAGGGGGCCGAGATCGTCCTGACCTCGTTCGGGCGCGCGATGGGGCTGACCGAGAAGTCGGCGCGCAGGCTCCCCGATCCCGTCGATGTCCTGGAGATGGACGCGAACGATCCCGCGCACATCGAGTCGGTCTCGTCCGAGATCGGGTCCCGGTGGGGACGGCTCGACGGGTTCCTGCATGCGATCGCGTTCGCGCCGCAGGACGCGCTCGGGGGGAACTTCCTGTACACCACGTGGGAGAGCGTCGCGACCGCGATCCAGACGAGCGCCTTCTCGCTCAAGGCGATCGCGTCGGGGATGCTCCCCCATATGCAGGAGCACGGGGGTGCGATCGTGTCGCTCGATTTCGACGCGCGGGTCGCGTGGCCGATCTACGACTGGATGGGCGTGGCCAAGGCATCGCTCGAGTCGATCACGCGGTACCTCGCGCGCGACCTCGGACCGCACGGGATCCGCGTCAACACCCTGTCCGCCGGCCCCCTGCGGACGATCGCCGGCAAGGGGATCCCGGGGTTCCAGACGCTCGCCGACGGCTGGGGCGACCGGGCCCCGCTGGGGTGGAACGCGACCGACGCGACGCCCGTCGCGGACACGATCGTGTTCCTCCTGTCGGACCTGTCGCGGGGGATCACGGGCGAGATGGTCCACGTCGACGGCGGGTACCACGCCATGGGCTCGGCCCCGGCGATCGAGAGCGGCTCCGCCGACCATGCCTCCGGCTAGCGCATCTTGATCCCGGCCGCGAGGGCCAGCTCCTTCTGCGCCCTCGCGATGATCCGGAACGCCTCCTTCAGGCCCTGACCGGCGACCCCGCCGAGGGCATTGGGGTCGACGAAATCGTCCGGCGACTCACCGGCCCGCATCTGATCGACGTGGTGTCGCAGCCGAACCTCCCACAGGAACCGGAAGGCCTCCTCGAGCCCCTCTCGCGTCTCCGCATCGATGGCCCCGGCACCCTCGGCCGCCCGCAGCCGGTGGAGGGTCCGCTTGGCCGTGACGCCGGCTCGGGTCGCCCACGCCCTGGCGATGTTCCCCACGATCAGGATGCCGCCGTGCTTCAGGTCGACGGTGCCCGGGTGCTCGCCGCGGTGGTCGACGATCAGACCGCGCACGAACCCGATCGGCGGCCGTAGGTCGAGCGCCCGCCGCGCGAGGTGGGCGAGGAAGATCGGGTGGTTCACGGCCGTCGCCATGATCTCGTCCAGCGCCGTCTCGGCCTCGAGCTTCCCGGCGACACGGCGGAAGTCGAAGATGATCGAGAGCTGCTCGCTCGCCTTGGGGCTCTTCTCGCTCATCCAGAAGTCGAAGCGCCGAACCCAGTCCTGCAGCGGGAGGCGCAGGGCGGGGTTCGTCGCCATCACGTCGCCGTTGCACCGAGCGATCCCGGCGGCCCCCAGACCGGCGGTCACGAACTCGGCCAGGGGCGCCAGCGATGCGTCCGCCCGGTCGGGGTCTCCGTCGAACGCCAGGGCATGGTCCTGATCGGTCCGGATGGCCTGCTCCTGTCGGGCGGCGCTGCCGAGTGCGAGCCAGGCCCAGGGGAGCGGCGGCTCACCGTGTTCGGCCATCCCGAGCTCGAGGAGACGGCGCGTGGCCGCGTCGATCGAGAACGCGATGATGTGACCCACGTCGACCGGATCCGCGCTCGAGTCCACGAGGGCGGTGATCACGTTGGCGAGCTCCGCGATCGCACCCGCCACCGCATCGCGGTCACGGGCGCGCTCGATCGCGCTCTTCAGCGCGAACGGGGTGTTCCGCCCGATCCCCATCAGGTCGGTGTCGGTCACGACGCCGATCACCCGTCCGCCCGCGTCGGCGATCGGGAAGTGGTGGAACCCTCCCTCGAGCATGCGGAGCAAGACCTCACCGACCATCGTGTCGGCCGGAACGGTCTCGGCTCGTTGCGTCATCACCTTGGCGACCGGCGTGTCGCCGCTCCGCCGCGCCGCGACGACGCGCGTCCGAAGGTCCCGGTCGGTCAGGATTCCGATGTCCCCGCTCCCGGACGGGATCAGCAGGCTCGAGACGCGTTCGCGCGCCATGAGCTCGGCGGCGTCGGCGACGGCGGCGTTCGGATCACAGGTGACCGGCGGCCGGCGAACGAGCGCACCGACCTCTCGGTACCGCACGAGGTCGACCTCGGCCTTCAGCGTCTCGTCCACGGCCGCGATCCGTCGTCGGACGCTGGCCGTGATGAACGCGATGCCGGCGCGTGACCGCAGGACCTGGTGGGCGACCTCGGCGTCGATCAGGTAGCAGAGCGTGTCCTCGGTCGCCCGCACGGTGGCGGTCGGCGCCACCTGGTCCAGCAGCGACCACATCCCGAACACGTCGCCCTCGCCGACCTCGTCGATCACCCGGCCGTCGTCCGCGATCTCGGCCCCGCCGCGCCGGATGACGAACAGGTACGTCGCGGGCGCCCCGGCCTGCTGCAGGATCACGGTGCCGGGGGCGAAATGCTCGATCTGGACGCTCGAGACGACGCGGTCCAGCTCGGCGTCCGTCAGCGCGTCGAACGGAGGATGATCGGCCAGGAAGGCGCGGACGTCCACTGCGCGAGCCTACGCCCGGCCGGGCACCGCCCGGAACCGGCGGGCCCGTGAGGAGGTCTGCCACCAGACGTGAGCGACCACGAGCTGCCCATCCCGCTCGGCCCGTGCTCGAACGGCGAGGTTCGCGAACACCACCGCGTGGAGGTGTCGACGCTCGTCTAGAGGTCGGTCGCCGTGAGCTGGTTCCCGTACGGTCCTTTCCCGGCGGCGCACCAGGCTCCGCATCGCGCGGCGAGCGCAAGGGCCGGCCCCGTGTCCATCCCCGCGCCCAGGGCGAACGTGAGTCCCGCCGCGAACGAGTCGCCGGCGCCGTAGGTGTCGATCACCGGCCCGGGGGGAGCGACGGCGTCGTACGTTCCGCTCCGACCGTCGTCGGTTTCGTAGCGCCCGCCCCGCACGCTCTCCGTCCGGACGATCAGGCGGGTCGGATGCGCGAAGGCGGCGGGATCGAAGGCCTCCGCCGGATCGGCGGCGCTCCCGACCACGGCGTCCAGGCGCACACCGGTCTCCTGGAGGAGATCTGCGATCCGACTGGTGGCGACGAGCACCCGGGCTCGACGCGCCTCCCGGATCGCGCCGGGGTCGCCGGCCGTGACGTAGGCGGCGTCGACACCGTCGAGCTCGCTCCACGGCAGGTCGTCGGCGGCGTTCGGGGCCAGACGCTCGCCCAGGGTGGTGATCGTCCGTTCGCCGTTCGCGTCGACGAACACGACCGCCCGGCGCGTCGGTTCCGATCGGGTCGCGGCCCTGACCCGAACGCCCAGTCCTTCGAGACGCCGTTGCGACCACCCGCCACGCTCGTCGTCGCCGAGCGCCGTGAAGAAGGAACACGATCCCGACAGGCGCGCGAGCTGCACGGCCGCCACCGCACCGCCGCCGCCGGGCTCCTCCCAGGCGTCCGTCGCGTGCACGATGTCGCCGGCGGCCGGGACGCGCTCGACGTGGCCGAACTCGACCCACTCCGTATGCCCGACGACGGCCGTCCTCATGACGTCGTCGTCTCGCGCAGGCCCGGGATGACGTCCGCGCAGACCCGCTCGAACACGCGGTCCTCCCGCGGCTCATCGCGCCAGTTCCTCGGCCAGTACAGGACGAACTCGTCGATGCCGAGCCCGGCGTACCTGCCGACCATGTCGCGGAAGTACTCGGCCGACTCCCACGGCGTGAGCGGCGGGAAGACGCAGAGCGAATGGCGGATCGCCGTCGGGTCTCGTCCCATCCGCGCACACAGGTCGTCGAACCGCGCACTCCGGTCGCGCGTGACGGCGAACATCTGCTCCTCCGTCTCCACGTCGTAGCCACCCCACGAGCTCCAGCCGTCGGCTCGCTCCGCGGCGAGCTCCAACACTTTGGGTCCGTGCGCCGCGATCGTGATCGGGGGGCGGGGCCGCTGGAGGGGGAGCGGCACGGTCTCGGCCTCGGTGCACCGGTAGAACTCGCCGTCGAACGTCGTGACCTCGTTCGAGAGCAGCCGGTCGAACAGGTCGACGAACTCCGCGAAGCGGCGGACGCGTTCGCCGACGCTCCACGTCACGCCCGCGGCGCCCTCGCCAGCGGAGGGATCCCCGACGCCGAGCGCGATCTCCAGGCGCCCACCCGAGAGATGATCCACGGTGACCGCCGCCTTGGCCGCCGTGACGGGCGAGCGGAAGTAGAGGCTGGTGACGAGGGTCCCGATCCGGATCGCGGCGGTCCTCGCCGCCATGACGGCGAGCGTGGCGGGCCCGTCGAACATCGTCGACCGCGGCCGGTCGGGGTCGACCACGGTGTCGACGTTCCACAGGACATCGAAGCCCAGCTCCTCGGCCCGCCGCCACCGTCCCTCGAGCTCGGGCAGCGGGAGGTTCTGATACTGGTACGCGCAGAAGCGGATCGGCATCCTTCCTCCCTGCCGCCGTATCCTCGCTCAGATGGTCGAGCAGCGGCGACTCACGAGCTTCAGCCACGGGGCCGGGTGCGGATGCAAGCTCGGGCCGGCGGATCTCGAGACTGTCCTCGGCACGCTCTCCCTCCCCGAGCTCGGAGCCGACGTGCTCGTCGCCGCCGACACCGGGGACGATGCCGCGGTGGTGCGGCTGCCGGACGGGCAGGCGCTGGTCGCGACGCTCGACTTCTTCACCCCGATCGTGGACGACCCGTACGACTGGGGCAGGATCGCGGCCACCAACGCGCTCTCCGACGTATACGCGATGGGCGCGCGGCCGTTCCTCGCGCTGAACATCGTCGCCTGGCCCGTCGACGACCTGCCGCTCGAGATGCTCGGCCAGGTCCTGCAGGGCGGCGTCGACGTCGCGAGCAAGGCGGGTGCCGCCCTCCTCGGTGGCCACACGATCACCGACCCTGAGCCGAAGTACGGGATGGTCGCGCTGGGGCTCGCCGATCCCGAACGCATCACCCGTAACTCGACCGTGCCACCCGAGGCGCACCTGTTCCTCACCAAGCCGCTCGGGATCGGGATCGCGACGACCGCGCACAAGCGCGGGGTCGCCGAACCGGCGCTGCTGGCGGCGGCCGTCGAGCTGATGACGACCCCTAACGATGCGGCGGCCGACGCGATGGCCGAGGTCGGCGCCGAGGCCGCGACCGACGTGACCGGGTTCGGGCTGCTCGGCCACCTGCAGCGGATGCTCGCGGCATCGGGGGTGGGCGCGAGGATCGACGCGTCCTCGGTGCCGATGCTCCCCGGCGTCCTCGATCTCGCGATGCTCGATGTGGTCCCGGGCGGCACCAAGCGCAACCACGCGTACCTGCGCCCGAACGTGCAGTGGGGGAAGCTTTCGATCCCCGAGCAGCTGGTGCTCGCGGACGCGCAGACCTCGGGCGGGCTGTTGATCGCCACGCTCGACCCCGAGTGGATGGCGCAGGAGCTCACCGGTCGAGGCATCGGCTGGGCCGACGTCGGGGTCACGGTGGAGGGCCGGCCCGGGACGATCGCGGTCACCGGCAGGCTCGCCCCCGGTGCCTGAACGACCGTTCAGGGAATACCACGCTGGTAGGGTTGTTGCACCTGCAATGATCGAACTCGAACGCGCCTTCTTCGACGAGATGGTCGAGCACGGACTCGCCGCGTTCCCCAACGAGGCCTGCGGCCTGTTGGCGGGCAAGGACGGCAGGCCGGTCAAGTTCTTCGCGATGTCCAACCAGGACGCGAGCCCCGCGAGCTACCGCCTCGACCCGAAGGAACAGCTGACGGTGTTCGACGAGATCGACGACGAGGGCTGGGACCTGCTCGGGATCTTTCACACGCACACGCATTCGGAGGCCTATCCGTCCGAGACCGACCTCCGGCAGGCCTTCTATCCCGAGGCCCTGTACCTCCTGATGTCGCTCTCGGATCGTGAGAAGCCCGTCCTGCGAGGGTTCCGGATCGAGGACGGCGAGGTCACCGAGGACGAGGTGGCGATCGGATGACGACCGCGGCCTTCACCGAAGAGCAGGTCCGCCGGTACGCCCGCCACATCATCCTGCCGGGGATCGGCGGCGAGGGCCAGCGCAAGCTGCTCGACGCGAAGGTGCTCTGCATCGGCGCGGGCGGGCTCGGCTCTCCCGTCGCGATGTACCTGGCCGCGGCGGGGGTGGGGACGCTGGGCATCGTCGACTTCGACACGGTCGACGAGTCCAACCTGCAGCGCCAGATCGTGCACTCCACCGCCGACGTCGGTCGGCCGAAGGTCGAGAGCGCGGTCGATCGTCTGCGGGCGATCAACCCGACGATCGACATCGTGCCCTACGACACGATCCTGTCGTCGCAGAACGCGTTCGAGGTCCTCGAACCGTGGGACGTTGTCGTGGACGGGACCGACAACTTCCCGGTCCGCTACCTCGTGAACGACGCGACGCAGTTCCTGGGCAAGCCGCTCGTCTACGGGTCCATCTACCAGTGGGACGGCCAGGCCACGGTCTTCATGCCCGGACAGGACGCGCCGTGCTACCGCTGCCTGTTCCCGCAGCCGCCGCCGCCGGGGACCGTCCCGAGCTGCGCGGAGGGCGGGGTGTTCGGCGCGCTGCCCGGGATCGTTGGCTCGATCCAGGCGACGGAGGCCGTCAAGCTCATCACCGGCAAGGGCGACCCGCTGATCGGCCGGCTCTTGATCTTCGACGCGCTCGAGATGGACTTCCAGACCGTCCGCGTCCGGTGGGACGCGGACTGCCCGGTGTGCGGCAAGGAGCCCACGATCACCGAGCTGATCGACTACGAGGCGTTCTGCGGGCTCGCGCCCGGCCAGGCGCCACCCGAGGCCGAGCACGGCGTCGCGACGAGCTGAGGAGCGAGGATGGAAGGACGTTCGGCGTGGCTCGTGTGAAGCTCCCGACGATCCTTCGATCGCACGCCGGTGGCGAACGCGCCGTCGACGCCGAAGGTGCGACGCTTCGCGAGCTGCTCGAGGACCT
>DASXTX010000211.1:0-2128 GCA_036505195.1 Actinomycetota bacterium | reverse complement strand
CGCCCCCGGTCCGATGGGCTGGCGCTCGTTCAGCCAGGTCCAGACCTCGGACCCGTCGCCGCACGCCGAGACCCTGGATTTCGCGGTGGACGCCGGATGGCGCCTCGCTCGCGTCCGGATCGACACCGGGGAGCACGACCTGCTGCTCGAAACCACACCGGGCGGCGACGCCCTGCGAGGCTTCCGGGACCAGCGGCCGATCGAGATCGCCTACGGCCCCGACGTCCACCTCGACTACTTCACGCCCACCACGAACGCGATCACGACGCGCCGCCTCGCCGGCACCACCGAGATCGACGTCGTCTACCTCGAGCCGGTCACCCTCGAGCCCAGCCGCGTCCGCCAGCGCTACGAGCTCGTGGGCGACGAACGCGTCGCCACGCCGGTCGGTGCGTTCGACGCCACTCGGTGGCGCTTCACCGCGCTCGAGTCGGGCCAAGGATCGGACTGGACCTCGGACCTGTGGGTCGCGGCCGACATCGTCGTGCGGTACGAGCGCCTGTTCGAGCTCGAGTGGCTCGACCCCGGCGCCACGGGTCCACGCCCGATCGCCTGATATGGGACGGCGCTGGGTCACGGCAGCGGGCACGATCCGGGCGATCGCCGAGATCGATCCGGACGTCGCCGCTCGGATCTTCGGGTCCCGCGAAGCGATCGCGCTGGGCGGCTGGCCGGGAGCGATGACCGGTCGCTCCTGGGCCAGCTCCGCGCGGTTCGCCCAGGACGTCGCGAACGAGACGATCCCGGACGACCTCCAGGTCGCGATGTACGACCCGGAGCACTGGGACGCTACACCGCTGGACGAACGGCTCGACGCGCACGCGTCGATCGAGACCTTCGGCACGCTCGCGCGCTCGAAGGGGTACACCGTCGTGGTCACGCCCCACCCGAACCTCGTCTCGGTCCCGGGAAGCCCGCTCGCGCCGAGGGACGGAGAGGCGCGCGAGTCAGCGTACCTGCGCTCGGGCATCGTCGAGGTAGCGGCCGCGAACTCGGACGTGATCGAGACGCAGGCCCAGACGCTCCAACGAGATCCCGACCGCTACCGGGCGTTCGTCGCCGAGACGGCGCGCATCGCGCGCGCGACCAAGCGGGACGTCCAGGTGCTCTCCGGTCTGTCGACGCACCCCGGGTACCCGGCGACGGTCGCGATGCTGCGGAACGCCTGGATATCCGTGCGCGACGTGGTCGACGGGCACTACCTGTCGCTCGCGCGCCTGCGCCTGCCCGAGGTGGCGACGGCGTTCCTCGCGGAGACGGTCACGACGGACCCCTGACCGGCGAAGGTCAGGGCACCGGGGCCTCGATCGGCGTCGGTTTGCGCCAGCTCGTGTTCGTGCGCCAGATCACGTAGGTGAGCGCGCCGAGCGGGATCTGGATGCCGTAGGTGAGCGCTCGGAAGACCAGGACGGCCGCCGTCACCTGCGCGTGGAAGACGTCCGCCGGCACGTCCGCGTGGCCCCGGCCCGCGAGGATCAGCCCGCCGATGTAGGCGACCTCGACGATCCCGAGCCCGCCCGGGGTGATCGGGACCGCCGTGAGGAGCCGGCCGAACGCGAAGACGCCGAGCACCTGCGCCCAAGTCACCTCGGTGTTCGAGACACCGACGAAGCGGAGCGCCAGGAGCAGCACGAGGTACAGCGAGAGATGACTGAGGATCGTGGTGCTCGTGAGCCAGAACCAGCGCTCGACGAGGAAGTCGATCGTGGTCCGCCGGAACCGGACCGCGGCGTCGCCCCAGTCGAACGTCCGCGAGCGGCGGAGCAGCATCGCGACCCACGTCGCCGCCCGGCCGAGCCCGGACCCGATCGACCTCGCGAAGCGCTTCTTCCACATGACGAGCCCGAACAGCACCACCGCCGCCACCAGGATCAGGATCCCGACGATCGATGCTCCGACCAGCGAACCGCTCGCTCGGCCCGAAAGGATGATCAGGAGCAGGGCGATCGCCGGCAGCGCGAGCTTCGCGAAGATGTTCAGGACCGAGGTCACGGCGACCGAGAGGCCGACGTCCGTCTTCGAGAAGCCCCACGCGCGGTACATCTCGTAGCTGACGGCGATCGAGACGTAGCCGCCGCCCGGCATGGTGTTCGCGACCGTGGTCGACGTCTGATTGTTGACCGCGGCC
>DASXTX010000210.1:0-2344 GCA_036505195.1 Actinomycetota bacterium | reverse complement strand
CGCGAACGGCCCCATCTGGCTCGCCCTCGTCACCGCGTATGTCACGGCGGTCTTCCTCGGACATCGGCTGGCCGCCGGGATCACCGCCGCAACAGGGTTCGTCATCTTCCCCTGGCTCGACTACGTGGTCAGGGACGGTCGAGCGCCCTCCCTGACGGCTCTGGCCGCCCTGGCCGCCTGGCTCTTGGTGTTGTTGGGCGGGGCCGAGATCGTCCGCGTCAGGCGAGAGCGGGTTGTCGAGGCGGCTCGGATCCAGGAGGAGGAAGCGCTACGCCGGGCGAGCGAGGAACGACTGCGCATCGCTCGAGATCTCCACGACGCCCTGGGCCACCACCTCTCGCTGATCAACGTGCAGGCCGGAGTGGCCCTGCACCTGAACGAGGAGCTCCCGGAGCAGGCTCGCACCTCGCTTTCCGCGATCAAGTTGGCGAGCAAGGAGGCACTCACCGAGCTGCGATCAGTGCTCGACATCCTCCGGCAGGAAGGCGAGCCGGCCCCTCGGTCGCCGACCTCGACGCTCGCCCGACTCGACGAGTTGGTGTCGCAGGCAGCCGCGGCCGGGCTCGAGGTGCGGATGGTGAGCGAGGGACGGGTACGGCCGCTTCCATTCGGCGTCGACGTGGCCGCGTTCCGGATCGTGCAGGAGGCGCTCACGAACGTCACCCGCCACGCGGGGGAAGCAACGGCGACGGTGCGTGTTTCCTACGGTGAACGGGAACTCTCCTTGCAGATCGACGACGACGGCCGGGGCCCGGCGGCGGACGGTGCGGTGCCGACCGGGAAGGGGATCATGGGAATGCGCGAACGGGTAGGCGCGCTCGGCGGGGAGCTCCAGGCAGGTCCTCGACCCGAGGGCGGATTCCGGGTGCGGGCCCGCCTTCCCCTGGACGGCACCTCATGATCCGGGTCGTGCTCGCCGACGATCAGGTGCTGGTCCGGGCGGGGTTCAAGGCTCTGCTCGACGCACAGGCCGACATCGAGGTGGTCGGCGAGGCCGACGACGGTACGGAGGCCCTCCGGATGGCCGTCGAGCTCACGCCTGACGTCGTGTTGATGGACATCCGGATGCCGGGGATGGACGGACTGGAGGCCACGCGAAGGATCGTGCAGGACGAGCAACTCGACCGGACACGGATCGTGATCCTCACCACCTTCGACGTCGACGAGTACGTGTTCGAGGCGCTCCGGGTTGGGGCCAGTGGCTTCCTGGTCAAGGACACCGAACCGGAACTGCTTCTCCAGGGGGTGCGGGCGGTCGCCCGAGGCGACGCGCTCCTGTCGCCCCGAGTCACCCGACGACTGATCGGAGCATTTGCTGGAGGGGAAGCGCGGGCGTTCCCAACCGGCTCGAGCGCGGAGCGGATCCTTGCCACCGTGATGTTCAGCGACATCGTCTCGTCCACGGAGCGGGCGGCCGAGATCGGGGATCGTCGGTGGCGCGACGTCCTCGACCGTCACGACGAGCTGGTTCGCGCGGAGCTCGGTGCTCACGGTGGACGGGAGATCAAGACGACGGGCGACGGCTTCCTCGCCCTGTTCGACGCGCCCGCTCGCGCGATCCGCTGCGCGGTGGCCATCCGAGACCGGCTCCGTGCCGTTGGCCTCGAGGTGCGGATCGGGCTTCATTCGGGCGAGGTCGAGCTGCGGGGGAGTGACGTGGGTGGGATGGCCGTCAACATCGGAGCCCGGGTGGCCGAGTGGGGCTCCTCGGGCGATGTGGTGGTGTCGAGCACGGTCAGGGACTTGGTGGCCGGATCGGGCATCGGTTTCGTCGATCGGGGTGAGCAGATCCTCAAAGGCGTCCCGGGCAGGTGGCGACTGTTCGTCGTCACCGACCCGCTTCCCACATGACGTGCGGTCGATGAACCGTATGAACCGATCGAGCAGACTGCGTCGATGATCAGGGTCGTACTGGCCGACGACCAGGCTCTCGTCCGCGCCGGGTTCCGGGCGCTCCTGGACGCACAGGGCGATATCGAGGTTGTCGGTGAGGCCGGCAACGGTGAGGAGGCCGTCCGCCTCGCGACGCAACTCACGCCGGACGTCGTCTTGATGGACATCCGGATGCCGGGAGTGGATGGCCTATCCGCTACCCGCCGGATCGCCGCCGATGATCGATCGGCCGGCGTCCGGGTCGTGATCCTCACGACGTTCGGGCTCGACGAGTACATCTTCGAGGCCATCCGGGCCGGCGCGAGTGGGTTCCTGGTGAAGGACACGGAGCCGGGGGAGCTGGTCCAGGCCGTGCGCGTGGTGGCGGGCGGCGAGGCGCTGCTCTCGCCGAGCGTGACCAAGCAGCTGATCGCCGAGTTCGCTGCAAGGGCGAAGGAGCCGCGAACCCCGG
>DASXTX010000209.1:0-5907 GCA_036505195.1 Actinomycetota bacterium | reverse complement strand
GTCGGTCCAGGCGCTCGTCTGGCGCAACGGCGAGCTCCGGACGATCACGATCCACCCCGCCGAGCTCACGGCGGCCTGAGCCTCGCCGCCCGAGGTGTCGGCGCACGGCCGTAGGGTTCGGTCATGGCTGGGCACGAACTTGCGGGGCCGGTCGATACCGATTTCGGTATCGATGCCGTCCGAGAGAAAGCACCCCTCCCCTCACCGCTCGGCGCCGGCTACCTGATCCTCGTCGTGCGCGAGCTCTCGGGTCTGTCCCAGCGATCCCTCGCACGCGCCATTGGCACCTCGCAGCCCACCCTCGCCACCCCTGGAGACGGGCAACCGGACACCGACCATCCGAACGCTCATGCGCGTCGCGCAGGCCACGGGGTTCGAGCTCGTGATCGGCCTCCGTCGCCCCGGAACACGTGCGCCCGACCCCGACGTCATCCACACGCAGGGGTTCGATCTCCTCGGCACGCTCAGGCCGGACCCCCAGGACTGTCTCGCCGACTTCGCGGTGCTCCGCGAGCCCAGCCCGTTCGAGGGCCCCCGATGACGCGTCAGCCGCCGCCCCTATCCTGGACACCATGACCCCCTGCCAGGTCTGCGGCGAACCGCTTCCCGAGGGCGCGAGCTTCTGCCCGAACTGCGGGTCGCCCGTCGGCTCCCCGCTCGGCACCGAGGAGCGCAAGATGGTCACGGTGCTGTTCGCCGACCTGGTCGACTCCACCGGCCTGGCCCAGCGCCTCGACCCCGAGCGCGCCCGCGAGATCCTCGGCCTGTTCTTCGAGGCGGCGTCCGAGGAGCTCCTCGCGCTCCGCGGCCGCGCCGAGAAGTTCATCGGCGACGCGGTGATGGCCGTGTTCGGCCTGCCCACCGTGCACGAGGACGACGCCCTCCGCGCCGTCCGTGCGGGTCTCGCGATCCGAGCGCGCACCCGCCGCCTCAGCCAGAAGCTCGGCCTCACCAACGAACCCCTCGAGGTCCACGTCGGCGTCGAGTCGGGCGAGGCGGCCACCGGCCTCGGACCCGCCGGACAGCTCCTCGTCACCGGCCCGGTCGTGAACGCCGCCGCCCGGCTCCAGGCAGCCGCCGGTCCCGGCGAGGTGCTCGCCGGCGAGACCACGGTCGCGCTGACGGCCAACGCGGTCTCCTACGGCGACCGGCTGCAGGCCACGGCGAAGGGCTTCCACGGAGACACCATCGCGGGCTTCCCCGTGCAAACGCTCACGCCGCGCTCGGCCCGCCGGACGATCCCGTTCGTCGGTCGTTCGAGCGAGCTCGCGATCCTGCGCGAGAGCCTGCACCGCGCCACCAGCACCGGCCACCCGGTGCTCGTGAGCGTCCTGGGCGAACCCGGCATCGGCAAGTCGCGCCTGGCCGACGAGCTCGTTGCCGGTCTCGACGACGACGTCCCCGTCCTCACCGGCCGCGCCCGCCCGTTCACCGACACGGCGACGTTCGCGCCGGCCGCGACGATCGTCGCCGAGCTCGCCGGCCTCGAGGAGGACGAGCCGCCGGAGAAGACCCGGCGCCGCATCCACGAGCTCGCCGACCGCACCGTGCCGCCCGGCGACGCCAAGCGCCTCGTCGAACGGCTCGCGCTCCTGTTCGGGATGGCGGAGCAGCGCACGCACGCGTCGTTCGTGCAGGACGTGCAGGCCGGGTTCGTCGCGCTCGTCGACGGCCTCGCGCGCGAGAAGCCCGCGGTCCTCGTGTTCGAGGACGCGCACGAGCTCCGACCGCCGATGCTCGAGCTGATCGAACGCCTCGGCTCACCGGCCCGCAGCGGTCAACGCAAGGCGCTCGTCCTCGCGCTCGCGCGGACGAGCCTGCTCGACGAGCGCCCGGCGTGGGGCACGACGACCGCCAACGCCGTTCGGCTCCGTCTCGAACCGCTGAGCTCCGACGAGTCCGTCGACCTCGCCCGGCAGGCGTCGGGCCGCCGGATCGAGGACGCCGAGGCGACCGAGATCGCCGAACGCGCCGGCGGCAACCCCTTCTTCATCATCGAGACGACCGGCATGCTGCTCCCCGACGGCTCCGACGCCGGGGAGTCCGCCCCGCGCCCGAGCCTCCCGCCCACCGTGCAGGCCGTCGTCGCGGCGCGGCTCGACCACCTCGACCCCCGCCTGCGCGAGCTCACCCGGCGCGCGTCGTCGTTCTTCGTCTCGTTCGACATGCACGAGCTGCGGACGATCGACCCCGAGGCCACCGGCGACGAGATCCGGCAGCTCGAGGAGGCCGAGATCCTCGTGCCCGAGGACGACGCCCGCCCCGTGGGGCGCTGGCGCGTCCGGCACGCCACGCTGAAGGAGGTCGCGTACGCGAGTCTTCCGAAGCGCGAACGCGTACGCCTGCACCAGCTGATCGCCGACCGGCTGGCCGAGACCGGCCACCGGTCGTGGGCGGCCGACCACCTCGAGCTCGCCGCGATCGCCTCGCTCGACCTCGACCGAGACGACCGAACGGTGCCTGAGCGCGCCGCGGACGCGCTCCTGGACGCGGGCGACCACGCGCGGCGCCGGACGGAGAGCCGCACGGCGATCGACTACTACGAGCGGGCCCTCGCGCTCGCGGGCCCCGAGGAGCGCTGGGGCGTCCGCGAGGCGCGCGCGCTCGCCGGCATCGGCGAGGCCCGGTACTGGCTCGGCGAGTACCCGCCGGCCACCGAGGTGCTCGGCCGGGCGGTGGCGCTCGGGCGCGAGGTCGACGACCCGTTCACGCTCTCGCTCGCGCTGCGGTTCCTCGGCGACATCGCGATCAACGTCGAGGCCGACGTCGACAAGGCAGAGAAGCTGCTCGACGAGTCGCTCGCCGCCGCGGAGGCGATGGACGAGCCCTGGGCATGCACGCGGACGCTGCTGTTCGCCGGCTGGGTCCCGTGGACGCGCGGCGACCACGAGGCGGCCGAGAAGATCTGGCGCCGCGCGCTCGAGGTCGCCGACCCCGAGGACGGCTGGGCGCGCGTGCGCGCGCTCAACTCGCTCTCGATCAACCGGACCGGCTCGGACCGGATCGAGGCCGACCCCGAGGGGGCGCTCCGGGAGGCGCTCGAGCTCAGCGACGAGGCGAGCGCCCTCGCCGAGGAGATCGGCGACCAGTTCAGCATCGCGATGACCACGGTGCAGCGGGGCCGGATCCTGGACGACCAGGGCAGGTTCGAGGAGTCGATCCCCTGCTTCGACCGCGCGATCGCCGTGTTCGAGGACCTGGGCGCCAGGTGGGAGCTCGGTGACGCGACCGCCGAGCGCGGGATCGCCAAGCGCGAGCTCGGCCGCCTGGACGAGGCCGAGGAGGATCTGCGCAAGGCGATCCGCATCTCCGAGGAGCTCGGCGAACGCCAGCTCGCGAGCTGGACCTGGCGCGCCCTCGCCCAGGTCTCGGAGCGGCGGGGGGACAAGGCGGAGGCGGAGCAGCGGCTGCGGCGATCCCGCGAGGCCGAGGCGCAGGGGCCGCGGTAGAGGTCACGCGGGCTTCACATCGAACGTGATGCCCGACGCGGCCTCGACCTCCGTCGGTTGGACATCCTCACCCCAGTTCTCCACCGTCTGAAAGATCCAGTACGTGACGAACATCAGGATCTCCCATGCCTCCAGCCAGAACACCGTATGTACGCCACCGACTCGGAGGGGAGGAATGACGAGGAATCCGACGAGCATGAGAGCTGCTATTCCCGCATAGACCCAGAACAGCTTCCTTTGCTGCTCCCAGTGCGCGCGCGCATTGATGACGATGGCGAGGCCGAGGAAGAAGAAGAAGATGACGGCCGCCCAGCCGTGAGCCTGCGTGTAGAAGCCGGCCCAGTTCTCGATCAGCCACCAGCCCGCGAGGAGTACAAGGCCGGTGATGACGAGCGAGATCCATGTCTCCGGCTCGACCTTCTTCACTGGGGCCTTCAAGCGCTCGATGACGGGTGTTGGGGACTTCCAGTTCACCGCGAGTACGAGGAGGAATGCGAGGAGCAGCCCGAGGCCCCCGGCGATGAGGAGGGTGGAGAAGTTGTTGTCGATATTGACATGCACCCATCTCGCGACGGTGCCGTTGTCCCTGACGGGAAGCGGGATCGGTCTCACCGACCAGCAGGTCCCCACATCGGTCGTCGGAGCGATGGCGACCACCGGCGCGAGCATGCCCGCGAAATTCAAGCAGGTGTCCTCCCAGGGGCTTCGGCCCTTGTACACGATGAGCGCGAAACCCACCACGATCATGGTGCCGACGAAGATCGCTCGGACCGGCGTGTAGTAGTACGCGCTGATTGAATTCTGGTAACAGTCGAAGTCGACCTTGATCCATTCGATCGCGATCGACACCCCGAGAACCACGACGGCTCCAATCACTCCGATCCGCACGTAGCGGTAGGTCTTGCGGCAATCTTGGTCGGTCAGATCCCCCGGCTCTTTCGGTCTCTGCAGCGACTCCAGCAATCGCGCGGCCATCGCAAACCCCTCCCTCGTGCGACGTTGCCGATCTGGACCGTATGCCGCTCGACGTGGCACGCACATTGGTCGAAAGGCGAACAAACCCTGCTTCGACCGGGCGATCGCCGTGTTCGAGGACCTGGCGCGAGGTTTTCTCCGAAGCAGGCCGATACCGAAATCAGGATCACCTTCCCTCCGAGAGTTGCGTCCCCCCGGACGGACGCCGGTAGAGTGGGCCCTTCGAGTCGTGCCCGACGAGCCCCGCGCGTTGGGCCGCCCGGCCCACGGGAGGAGATCCATATGGACCCGACCATCCCCGAACCGCCGGAGAGCCCCAGGCTGCTGCGCCCGCGCACGGTCGGCGAGATCCTCACCGACGCGTTCGAGCTGTATCGCCGGCACTGGCAGAACCTGTTCGTGATCGTGGCGGTGATCGTGATCCCGCTCTCGTTCGCCCAGGTGCTCCTCGGCCAGGTCTGGATCCACCAGGGCCTGACGGAGGAGGAGCTGCGCAACGGCGTCGAGGTCACGGTCAACGGAGCGTTCGTCGCCGGCGTCCTCGCCTCGCTCGTGGTCGCGATCATCTCGATCCTGATGTGGACCGTCCTGACGGGCGCCATCACGCGCGCCGCGGCCGGGACCTTCCTCGGCCGCGATCTGGAGATCGGCGAGAGCTACCGGTACGGGTTCGCCCGCTTCTGGTCGATCGTACTGGTCGCCGTGCTCTCCGCCCTGGCGATCGCCGTCGGCTTCCTCTTGTTGATCGTGCCGGGGTTCATCGTGTTCACCTTCCTCTACTGCGCGATCCCCGCGCTGGTGATCGAGGGCACGCGGGGACGGCAGGCGCTCCGCCGGTCGTGGAACCTGGTTCGCGGTCGCGGATGGCCGGTCTTCGGGACGATCATCGTCGCGATCCTGCTCACGAGCCTCGTGAACAGCCTGCTGACGTCCCCTTTCGGGGACAACTGGGCGGCCCGCAGCATCGGGGCGTCGATCGCGTCGATCCTCACGATGCCGTACATGGCGCTCGTGGGCGTGTTCATCTACCTGGACCTGCGCGTCCGCAAGGAGCAGTACTCGGCGGCGGAGCTGGAACGCGACCTCGCGTCGAGCGGAGCTGAGCCGCGATAAGGCGGCCTCAGTGCGCGATCGGGCCGATCCAGATGCCCGACGTGAGGAACAACGCCGGCAACACGAACAGGATCGCGACGAAGAACCACAGCCGTCGATTGGACGACACTACCCAGTCGTCGAGCGACATGATCGAGCGGGTGAGCGGTCCGTACAGGAACGCGAGATAGAACAGCGACACGATACTCACCGCGATCGCCTCCGCCAGCACGATCTGGACGGCGACGGCGCTCCCGAGGATCATCGCGGCGACCAGCGTGTCGGCGAGCGTCGTGATGTTCGCGCCCATGATGTAGGGGATCGACTCCTCGCGCTTGATGTAGCCGCGGCTCGCGAGCGGCACGAGCAACGTGAGCGCGACCGAGACCGA
>DASXTX010000208.1:0-40597 GCA_036505195.1 Actinomycetota bacterium | reverse complement strand
GTCGGACATGCCTTCAAAACCGGTGTGGGGGCGAGAGCTCCCAGGCGGGTTCGATTCCCGTCCGCCTCCGCGAAGAGATATAAGGGGGACAGATCAGGGAGTCGACGTCACTCCCTCTTCTCTTCAGGTAGTCGGCGTGATGCTGGCTTTCGGGCGACCAACGCCTTCCCCTTGGAGCGGTTCCTCCCGCTAAGGTCGGGCCTCGGACACGAGGAGGGTCGGATGGATGCCGGCGTCGCCCAGGAACAATCGGGAGGCCGGCGAGTACGACCTACCGCCCGTTCGGCACCGCCAGCGGGCGTCATGGCTAATCGGTGCATCTGGGACTTCCGGTGGTGGGGGACCGGTCATCTCCGCACAGACGACCGCGGAAGACGTCGACACGTGCCTCGGAGTTTCGAGGAGTACATCGATGAACTCCTCGGGTAACGCCGTCTCACTCCCGGTATCGTCGCACCGTGACCGAGGAGTACGTGCTCCGCAACCGCGCGGCGTGGGACAGCTTCGCCAAGGGATTCGTTGAGCTCGGTCAGCGTGCCTGGTCCAGCGCCGACGCGTACTGGGGCATCTGGGGCGTGCCAGAGCGCGAGGTCGGCCTGCTTGAGGGCGTCGACGGCCTCGACGCGGTCGAGCTCGGCTGTGGCACCGGCTACGTCTCTTCCTGGCTGCTGCGTCGTGGCGCCCGCCCGGTCGGCCTGGACAACTCACCGAACCAGCTCGCCACTGCCAGGCGCTTCCAAGAAGAGTTCTCCGTCAGCTTTCCGCTCGTGCAGGGCGACGCCGAGCACGCTCCGTTCCCCGACGAGAGCTTCGACCTTGTGATTTCCGAGTACGGTGCAGCGATCTGGTGCGACCCCTACCGCTGGATACCCGAGGCCGCGCGCATGCTCCGCCCGGGCGGTCGCCTCCGCTTCCTGGGGCACTCACCGCTCGCCATGCTTTGCTCGCCCCACGGCGAGAACGTCGTCCCGATCGCCGACCGACTGGTACGCGATCAGTTCGGCATGCATCGATTCGATTGGTCGGACGCCACCGAGTTCCAGGTTCCGCACGGCGAGATGATCCGGCTCCTCCACTTGAGCGCGTTCGAGATCGAGGACCTCCTCGAGCTTCAAGCGCCCGACGGCGCCACCACGCATGCCGACTGGGTAACGCTCGAGTGGGCGAGACGTTGGCCGACGGACGACGTCTGGATGGCGCGGAAGCGCTGATCCGGCGTCGCGTTCCGGCGCCGGATCAGACGCCGTCTATCCGTGTCTGAGTTCCGTCGCTCCTGTCGCTCGTAAAGGCGTGAGAACCGTGGAGTCGCCTACTGGCTCCGCGTCTTCTCCCTAGGCGGCGGGGCAACGACGCGACGGGACGTGCCAAGGCAGTCACTTCACTTGACCCCAGAACGGGGAGGGATCGTTAAGTCCAAAAGACTCCACATCCTCTCCGCAACCTCACGCGTCAACGGAGCGGGCGCTTCAGACCCAGTCCGGGAAGCCCGTTTCCCCGACTCCATCGACCGGTAGCGACGTGATGCCGGAACCGTCCGATCGCATCACAAACAGCCCCCCGGCGGAGAACACGATGTACCTGCCGTCCGGAGACCACGCCGGCGTGTACCCCAGATCGTACGTCAACCGTGTCACCTCCGACCCGTCCGGACGCATCACGTAGATGTCGGTCCAGCCGGGCTCGTGGTCTCTGCTCGAGGCGAACAGGATGGACCGGCCGTCGGGGGACCAGTCGACCTGCCAGCCCTCGCCCACGCCGGAGAGGTCCACCAACCGGGAACCGTCGACGTCGACGATGTACATCAGATGTTCGCCGGAGGAGTTGCAGTTGAAGACGACCCGTGTCCAGTCCGGTGACCACGATGGGTATTCGCATCCGTCAGTGGTGTGCGGCACGCGGTGCTTCCCGGAGCCATCGGCGTTCATGACCGCGATCGAGCTGGGGAAGCTGGGGGCCGCGTACCCGATCTTCGAGCCGTCGGGAGACCAGACCGGAAAGCCGCCGGGGACCAGCCGGTGCCGCCCCGATCCGTCGGCGTTCATGAGCCAGAGCTCCGATTTGTCATTGCGGTCGGAGCGATACGAGATCTTGGTTCCGTCCGGGGACAACGTCGCGTCGAACTCGAACCAGGGTGAGTCGGTGAGGCGGGTGAGGCCCGTACCGTCGGCGTTGATGGACCAGACATCGTCATGGTTGTCGAAGACGATGCGCCCGGAGAGCGTTGCCAGGTCGATCGTGCTCCGGGAGGCCTCTGGTGATGCCGAGGGAGAGGCGCTGGCCGGAGACGTTGGACGAGGATGATGCGGTGCCGAGCCACCGGAGCAAGAGGCCAGCAGCAGGAGCACTGCCGCGATCGGGAGGGCTCGGCGTGCGTCCATACCCTCCCTACTCCTGGATCAAGGAGTCGGTTCCGCACCGACGCTCCGACGTCGCGCCCTGCCGCCCGGCGCATGCAGCGGCTCACGATGCCGGTCATGGATCGGCCACGGACCTCGTACGCGTGGAACGACGGCATGGCCCTCGCGTACCAGGTCGTGACGATCTGTGGCTCCCGTCGTCAGCCAGCAGAATCACGGACGCAGGCAGCCCCCTGAAGCGTGAGGCGCCACTCCTCAACTCTGATGTAGCCTGCCCTCTCAAGCGCGCCGAGAGAGTTGGCTTGATAGTCATCCGTTCGAATACGTGAGCCGCACGGAGCCAACGGCCGGACGATTCGCCAACCTGCTGGCCTCCGACGTTGTCTTCCATAGCCCGGTCTTCGTTCATCCGGTCAAAGGCCGTGACTTCGTCGCGAAACTGCTCGAGACCGTCCACACCATCTTCGGTGTGCCCACCTACCGACTCGGACTGACGAAGGGAAGGGACACGGTGTTGCTGTTCGACGGTGAGGTCGAGGGGAATTCTCTCCAGGCGGCGGTTGTGATCCGGGATGGTCCTCAAGGGCTGATCCAGGAGTTGACTGTCCTCATGCGGCCGCTATCCGTTGTGCGCCGCTTCGGCGAGGAGGGAATGGCACGGCTCGGGCTAACGGAGGCGGACGACATCCCGTCCGACTAACGCGGCGAAACAGGGTCGACCACCCTGCGGGACCGACCTATCGAGGCACCAATCTGGCCATCGGGGCAGGGCTCTTGTGGGCGGCCTTCTCGAGCGATGTTGCAGGCGACTCGCCCCACGCCCGAGTGTCCACCCGGACGGCCTCACCTGCGGCGTTCGGGTTCTTGCAGTGTTCCCTTCGCCTCGCTGCTGAACGTGACCTCTGACAACCAGGCGGATTTCTGGTCCCTCTAGCTTGCGGCGACGCATCTATGTTCAGCAGTAAGGGAACGGGGCTCGTTGCGCCTGTGTCTCCGTAGGAGGCGGGCGGCGCCTTGCCCGGAGTGATGCCAGGACCGACGATGATGCGGGCACGCCGCTCGGCGGCCGGACGCGTCGAGGCGATGGACGAGGCTGAGGCCGAGTACACCTGGTTCTTCCGCGCGGAGTTCCGCGGGGTGGTGCAGACCGCCTACCTCCTCCTGCACGATCGCCAGCGCGCCGAGGACGTCGCGCAGGAAGCGTTCACCCAGCTGCTGGTGCACTGGAGGAAGGTCTCGCGCTACGAGCGGCCGGACGCATGGGTTCGACGCGTGGCGATCCGCCTCGCGTCGCGAACCGCCAAGCGAGAGCGGCGACGGGTGGATCTCGAGCAGACCGCGATGCCCGAATCGCGGCAGCCCACCCGGGACCTGGACCTGATCGCAGCCCTTCGAGCGTTGCCGGCGCGACAGCGCGCTGCCGTCGCCTTGTACTACTTCGAAGACCGCCCGACCTCCGAAGTTGCCTACATCCTGGGGTGCTCGGAGTCCACTGCGACCGTCCACCTGCACAAAGCGCGTCGGCGTCTCGCGGACCTGCTCGGAGAGGAGGCACTCGATGTCCCTTGACCGCCTGATTCGCGAAGGGGTCGACCGGCTGACCTCGGACGTCGATCCCGATGTCGAGCGCCACCTGTACACCAGCCTCCGCGGCGCTCGCCGCCGAGTCCGCACGCGCCGGATCACGTTGGCTGTCGGCACCGTCGCGTCGATCGCTCTGGTCCTGATCGCGGGGCCGAGGCTGCTTGACGTATTGAACGATCGGCCGGCACCAGCGAACCGGCCGAGTCCCGTCGTGATCGGGCCGGAGGCGATCGCTGGTACCTATACCGTTACCGTCGCCGACGGACCCGCGGTGGTCGCGGAGGCCGGACTCGCGGGCGAGTGGACGGTCAAGCTACGACCCGATGGCACGATGGGCATGATCGCCCCGCCGACGTTCACGGGCTCGCTCGAGGGGATCTCCTTCGAGGTCGACGGCGACCGGCTCCGCACGAACGCATTCGTGAACGACCTGTGCAACGAGGCGCAGGGCGTCGGCCTGGCCGTCGGCGTGTACCGGTGGGAGCTGGTGGGCGACGATCTCCTCCTCGAGCCGCAGGACGACGCGTGCGAAGGCCGTGTCGCGATCCTGGGCGGCCTCCTCCGCGGGACCGAGTAAGTGTCAACGCCCGCTCGGGCCTGTTCATGAGTAGGACTAGGCCCAGGGAGGGAGAGGCCTCATGCGCAAGACGCTGATCGCCGTCGCAACCACGGTGGCGCTCGCCGCGTGCGGCGGCGGAGACGAGTCCCCTGACAGGGGCGAGACGGACGCGTCGACGTCTCCGGCCACCGAGACGACGGGCGCGACCCCGATCGACGGGACCTGGTCGGCGCCACAGGTGACGAGACGCGAGGCGAGCGCCGCGATCAAGGCCGAGGGTTTCGAGACGGCCGACTTCCTGGCCTTCTTCAACGAGGTCGGGGCGTCCAGATCGTTCGACCTGACGCTGAAGTTCCAGGACGGCGCGTTCACCCTGCTTCTCGGCGCCGATGGAGCGGTCCCCGGCCTGATCGACCTCGGGAACTACACGGTCGATGACGGCACCTTGACCTACTCGTACACCTCGGGCTGTGGCTCGGGCTGTGGCACATCGACGCTCCTATGGACGGTCGAGGGCGACCGCCTCACGCTCGAACTCCTCGAGGACGATCAGGGGCTCACCCAAGGCCGGCCCTCCGCGATCTGGGTGACGGGTCTGTACACGTCCCAGCCGTTCGAGAGGACCGCGTCGTGAGCCGCCGCCTCGCTCCGATGACCGTGGCGCTCCTGCTCGCGCTGTCGGCCTGCATCGGGAGCAGAGGCGAGACCGAGACCGCCGCCTTTCGTCCGACGTACGCGGAGACCGAGTGTCCGAGCGACGTCGCGAGCGGCGTTGTCGGCGACCTCTCGTGCGGGTACCTGACGGTGCTCGAGGATCGGTCGCAACCGGGGGGGCGCACCGTTCGTCTGTTCGTGACCAGAGTCATGCCGGCCGGAGATGTGGCACCTGATCCGTACTTCGTAGCCGGCACCGACATCGCCGACCTGCTGATCTACGGCGGCCTCGCGCCCGCCGCGGAGCGAACCGGCCGCGAGCTCATCATGATGGACGCACGCGGGGTCGGACACTCGCAGCCGAGCCTCGCCTGCCCAGAGGTCGACGCGATGTCCCTCGACGTCCTCGCGGCACCGACGGACGATCCCAACGTCCGTGCGTCCTTCCTGGACGCCGTCGAGACCTGCTACGAGCGCGTGACCGCCGACGGCATCGACCCGTCGATGTACTCGAGCGGGTCCGTCGCGCTCGACGCCGTCGACCTTCGGGAAGCGCTCGGCTTCGACGAATGGATCGTGGCGTCGCACGGGACGGCGTCGCGGATCTCGTTCGAGATCGCCCGGCTCGACCCGGAAGGGGTTCGAGGTCTCTTCCTCGATTCCCCCGACGTCCCCGAGGTGGATCCGTTCACCGAGGCGATCGAGGGAACGCGCGCGGCGCTCGATGCGGTCTCGCGCGCGTGCGAGGAGGACCCCACGTGCGCCGCCGAGATGCCCGACCTCAGCGGCTCGATCGATGAGACGCTCGAGCTGCTTGACGCGTCACCGATCACGATCGACGTCCCCGCGGATGCCGCGACGGATGCTCCTGCGACGGTCGTCGTCGACGATGCCCGCTTCCTGTCGCTCCTTCGACAGATGCTGTCTGACGGGGGTAGCAGCGGGGGCGCCAACACGCCCAGCCTCATCCCTGCGACCGTGGCCGGGGTACTCCGAGGCGAACTCGATAGCGGACCAGGGTCGCTGATCGCGAACGTCGTGGACGACCAGCCGTACTGCACCGGCTTCCTGCCCAGGTGCACCCCGATCCACCGCTACAGCCACGGCGCGCTGTTGTCGTACCTCTGCCGCGACATCGTGCCGTTCGTCGACACCGACGCGCTCGCGGCGACGGCGGAGACCCCAGCGGCCAGGACGGCGTTCGCAGAGAGCCCGTTCATAGCGGCGTGCGAGCGCTGGGATGTCGAACCGGCAGATGGCGCCCCCGCCGTGACGCCGACCGGCACGCCTGCGCTCGTCGAGCTCGGGCGCTTCGACCCGTACGGCAACCCGGCGCTCGTTGGCGACGCACTGTCCGAGATCGCCGACGCGACGATCGTCGAGGCGCCGGGGCTCGGGCACAACATCTCCCCGGCGGGGTGCCTGGTCGACCTGCGCAGCACGTGGCTCGAGGATCCGGCAGCTAAGCTCGTCGGGACGGCGTGCGTCGAAGTCCTCGTGCCGGCGTTCATCTTCCCGAAGACCTCGGGATGACCTAACCCTGTCAGGAGGCCTGAGGGCCGAGGCTCCCCTCCACACCTATGCCCAACGACCGTGGCCGCGGAGGTGGACGCAAGATGAGCAGTGCAGCGCCCAGGATCAGGAAGACCACGTAGTGAACGAAGGGCGGCAGAACCTGAGCCACGAGGTCAGCGAACGTGATCGCGCCTGAGACGATCAACATCCAACCCAGCCATCTCGGATAGCCGCTCAGGAGCAGGACAACGCCGAAGATGATGAAAGCGGCTCGCGTGAAGACCCGATACATCCCAAACAGCCAAGGGCTGGCATCCACGAAGACCACTTCAAAGGGCGACTGCCCGATACGGACAGAGCTGATGACGACCCACGACACCGCCCCGCCGATCGCGAGCGTCGCCGCTCCATAGGCGATGACTCCGAGGATCCGAGGATCGGTGACCTGCTGCACCGACCTTGCGAGCGGCACCAGCCCAACAGCTGCGATGAGACCGCCCAAGCCGAGCAACGTCATCGCCAGGTCCCATGCCGCGGGATCCTCCTCGATATACAGGAGCTTCAACTGGGGATCGTCCGTTCCGAAGACACGGGAATTGACCGGCATCACGGCGCCGACGAAGAACAGCATCGATCCGGCGATCAACGTGACTCCTGCGAGACGCCGCATCGTGTCAAGGCGCAGCCGTTACGTCTTCACGGTCGCCAAGTGCGTACGTCGGTCCAACTCGACGATAGCAATGCGCGTAGAGCTCGCGCCGGTGTCTTGACACCAGCCCCTCGAAGGCTGTCGGGTCGCCTCGGCGTGCCGCAACGAGCAGCTCCGATTCAGTCAAAGCGTCCGCCGTCCACTCGGATACCTTCCCCCAGAACACTCACCATCTTCGCCGGAACGTGAACGATCTGCAGTGGACGCGCCTCCCAGCCCAACCATCCCGCTTGGTAACTGGTTCGGTGCCGAACAGCGGATCCCGGGCGGTCTCGTCGCCAGCTGGGATTTCACATACCCTCCTTGAAGCGATGGACGACGTACTCGAGCGCATCATCCTCGGGCGGCTGGACGCCGACGACAAGCTGGCGGAGCGCACCCGGGCCCTCGTCATCGGGGCGTGCCATGGCGCCGAGGCCCTCGACGCGGCGCTGGAGGGTGAGGCCCCCGAACCCTCAAAGAGAGCCGAGGCAAAGGCGCCCTCTTCCCGAAATCCCGCCTACATCCAAGCGATCGAGGTGCAGGGCTTTCGCGGCGTCGGCCCACCGGCGTCGCTCCCGATCACCACCGGTCCCGGCCTCACGCTCGTCGTCGGGCGCAACGGAAGCGGCAAGTCGAGTTTCGCCGAGGCGCTGGAGCTTCTGCTCACCGGCGACAACAGCCGTTGGAGCACCCGCTCGGCCATCTGGAAAGAAGGATGGCGCAACCTGCACCAGTCCGACGCCCGCATCGATGCCGAGTTCGTCGTCGAGGGGGCGAAGGGAACGACCGTGGTATCGAGGGAGTGGAAGCCGGACGCCAAGCTGGAGGAGGCCGAGACGGTCGTCTCGGCTCAGGGTTCCAAGAAGTCGGATCTCGAAACGATGGGTTGGGCGGGCGCGGTCGAGATGTACCGCCCGTTCCTGTCCTATAGCGAGCTCGGATCGATGCTCGATGCCGGGCCCTCCGCTCTGTATGACGCCCTCTCCGCGATCCTGGGGCTCGAGGATCTGATCGAGGCCGAGGCGCGACTCAAGGAAGCGAGCAAACAGAGGAAGAGACTCTCCGACGAAGCGAAGCTGGCTTTGCCGCCGATCCTCGAACGACTCGCCACGGTCGAAGACGAGAGGGCGAGCGTCTGCATCGAGGCGCTTTCGGCCAAGACCTGGGATCTCGACGCCGTGGAGAACGCGGTTATCGGAACCGAGGCGGCCGACCGAGAGGAGAGCCAGCTTGCGGTGCTTCGACAGCTCGCGGTCTTGGAAGCGCCCGATGCCGATGAGGTGAAGACCGCCGCCGAAGGACTCGAGGCCGCCGCGTCCGCCCTTCGCGAGATGGGAGGCACCGAGGCGGCTAAGGCCCGACAGACCGCGGAGCTGTTGGGGGCGGCGCTCGAGTTCCACGAACGTCACGGGGATCAGGACTGCCCGGTGTGCGGAGAAGGAGCACTCAACACCGAGTGGCGCGCGGCGACCGAGGAGGAGATCGGCCGCCTTCGTCAGCTGGCGGAGCAGGTCGACCTGGCCCATCGGTTGATGGAAGAGTCGATGAAGAGCGCCCGAGCGCATCTGTTGCCGGTTCCGGCGGTGCTGTCGAGCGCCCCCGAGATCGGGCTTGAGGTCGAAGACTTGATCGGCGCGTGGAAGGCGTGGTCGGCCGGCGCATCGATCGAGGAGTCCGAGGCCCTCGCGCAGCACCTGCAGGCATCTCTTCCGGCGGTCGCCGAGGGCGTGGAGAAGCTGAAGGCGACGGCTTCACGAGAACTTCAGCGAAGGGAAGACATCTGGCGTCCGATCGCAACCGACCTCGCGGGATGGCTCGACACGGCGAAACGAGCTCGGAGCGGGGAGGATGTGCTGAAGGACTTGAGTGCCGCCGAGAAGTGGATCCGCGCTGCCTCCAACGACATACGCAACGAACGTTTCGCTCCCATCGCCGATCAGGCTCAGGGCGTTTGGGACATGCTGCGGATGCAAAGCAGCGTTCAGCTGAAGAAGATCGTTCTCACCGGTGCCGGATCGGCTCGAAAGGTCGTCCTCGAGGTGAGCGTCGACGGGATGGAGGGGGCCGCGCTCGGGGTCATGAGTCAGGGCGAGTTGAATTCACTTGCGCTGAGTCTGTTCATGCCGAGGGCGACGCTTCCGGAGAGCCCGTTCCGATTCGTGGTCATCGACGACCCGGTTCAGTCGATGGATCCGGCGCGGGTGGATGGGCTGGCGCGCATGCTCGAGAAGGCCGCGCAGACTCGCCAGGTCGTCGTCTTCACTCACGACGAGCGCCTGGCACGGTCCTGCCGCCTGTTGGGGATCGACGCCAAGATCGTCGAGGTGACCCGAAGGCCCGATTCGGTGGTCGAGCTGCGCCCGGGTCAGGATCCGGTCAGCCGTTACTGCAACGACGCGTGGGCGGTGGCCAAGAGCGAGGACCTGGATCCCGCGGTGAAGGCTCGTATCGTGGGGGTGTTCTGCCGTCTGGCGATGGAGGCCGCATGCACCGAGGCGGTCACGGGGCGAAGGCTGGCCAACGGGGAGGACTACGAGTCGATCGAGGCTCTCCTCGATTCCGCGAAGGGCCTCGCGGAACTGATGGCACTGGCTCTGTTCGACGACATCGCCAGGACCAAGGACCTGACCTCACGGCTCGACAGAGGGATCGGGAAATGGGCGGTCGCCGCGTACAGACGGGTGCAGGAGGCGGCGCACAAGCCGGTGAGCCAGGAGGCCATGCTGACCTTGGTGCAGGAGAGCGAGAGGCTCGCCCGCGGACTGGTGCAACTTCCCTGATGGACATGAGCGGATCGAGCGAAATGACGTCGGCCGAGATCCTCGAGCGGGCCACCGGTTTGCTGAACCATCCGACCGCGGAGACTGCCGGACTGTGGCCGCGTGCGACCGCGGTCCTGGCGCGACAGGCTCTCGAGGTCGGCCTTCACGAGGCGCTCTCGGAGAAGATCCTCGGGATACAGAACGCTCCGGTTCGGGTGCAGCTGCTCTGTCTTCAGTCCTATCTCGAGGACACCGAGACCGCGCATGAGGTGAACCTCGCATGGTGGGCGTTGTCGCAAGCCTGCCATCATCTTTCCTACGAGCTGCCTCCGACTGCGCCCGAGCTCGAGGCTCTGATCGACGTGGTTCGCCGCTTCGTCCGACCCGCGTAGGAGCGCCGGTGCCGGAGCGAAGCGAAACGCTGGCTCTCCTTTTCACCGACATCGAAGGTTCGACGAATCTCCTGAGATCTCTGGGCGCCGACTACCGGACGCTCCTTGCCCAGCACCGGCGTGTGCTTCGCGATGCATTTGCCGCTCATGGCGGCACGGTCTTGCAGCGCGAAGGAGACGCCCTGTTCGTGACCTTCGCCGATCCCTCGTCGGCGATACTCGGTGCGATCGATGGACAAGTGGCGCTGGACAAGGCCACGTGGCCCGCCGACTCGCACGTGCGCGTTCGGATGGGGATCCACGTCGGCGAGGTGATCATCGATGAGGACGATGACTACGTCGGCCTTGCCGTGCATCAGGCCGCGCGTATCTCGGCCGCCGCGCACGGGGGCCAAGTCCTGACCTCGAAGGCCATACAAACCCAGGCCGAACAGCGGGTGCCCCCCGACGTATCACTGAAGTCGATCGGACGCTTTCGGCTCAAGGACTTCCCGGAGCCCCAAGACCTGTTCCAGCTGCATCATCCCGACCTTCCGAGCGACTTCCCCGCTCCGCGAACCGCTCCCGGCGCACGACACAACCTACCGAAGGCGATCTCCAGTTTCATCGGCCGGGACCACGACGTGGCGGAGCTCGCCGAGCTCATGGAAACCGCCCGGCTCGTTACGTTGACCGGGCCGGGAGGTTGCGGGAAGACGCGCCTTGCCATCGAGGCAGCTTCCGCGTCCCTTCCCGTTCGACCGGACGGGATCTGGTTCGTGGACCTTGCGCCGGTTTCCGATCCGGAGCTCGTTCTTTCGGTTGCGGCGAACGCGATGGGGGTTCAAGAGAGCCGGGCCGCCTCGGCCGACTCGGCCATGATCGATTTCCTGTCGTCCGGGAGACCTCTGGTGATCCTGGACAACTGCGAGCACCTGATCCCGACCTGCGCCGAGCTGTCCGAGAAGTGGCTCTCGGCATGCCCGGGGCTCACGATCCTCGTGACCGCGCGGGAACCGATCGGTGTCGCGGGCGAAGTGATCCGCCGGGTGGGAGGTCTGCAGATCCCTTCGGACACCGAAACCGGCGAGTCCTCTGAAGCGGTCCAGCTCTTCATCGAACGGGCGAGAAGTCACGAGCCGGAGTTCGATTGCGGCGAACAGGAACTCCTCGAGATCGCTCACGTGACCCACCGTCTCGATGGGATCCCTCTGGCGATCGAGATGGCCGCTGCCTTGGTCGGGACGTTGAGCGTTGGAGAGATCCTCTCCCGGCTCGACGACCGGTTCCGCCTACTGACGGGCGGAGGCGGGCGCAACCTCGGACGGCAGCAGACGCTTCTGGCAACGGTCGACTGGAGTCACGATCTGTTGTCCGAACCCGAGCGCGTTCTGTTGCGCAGGCTGTCGGTGATGTCGGGGTCCTTCTCACTGGAGGATGTCGAGGCGGTCTGCGCCGGCGACGGGATCGATCGTGCAGAGGTGGTCGCTCTTCTTCGAAGGTTGGTGGCGACATCCTGGGTGATGAGAGAACGCGGCGGTGACCGCGCCGCATATCGGTTGCTGGAGACCTCGCGCCAGTACGCGCTGGACAAGCTCGTCTCATCTTCTGAGGCGCAGAGGTTTCGGAGCAAGCACTCCGGGTGGTTCGCGGACCTCGCCGAGACCGGAGCAGAGTCGTTGCTCGGGGGGCCGGATCAAACGCGCTGGTTCGACCGCATCGAATCGGAGCTGGACAACTTCAGAACTGCTCTGGCCTGGAGCCTGGGCGCAGGGGATCCCGCGCTCGGGCTCCGACTCGGTGTCGCGCTTTCGAGATTCTGGGAAGTCAGGGGGCATTGGTCCGAGGGGTTGGGTTGGCTCGAAGACGCGCTTGCCGGAGCGCCCGACGCGGGGGACGGACTTCGCGGACGCGCGCTGGTTGCGGCGTCGTTCCTCGCCTTCTATCGCGGTCGGCTCGAGTCGGCGCGTTCGATGGTGACAGAAGGCCTTGCCGCGGCCGTCCGCGCGCGAGACAAGGCAACCGAGGCGCGTGGACTTCGATTCGAAGCGGTGATCGAGCAGCGCATCGGGGATCGTGCGGCCGCGATCGACTCCGCTAAGAAGGCGGTCGAGCTGAGTCGGGCTCATGGTGCCGCGGCCGACCTCGCCTTCGCCCTGCAAGTTCTCGGTCGGCTGTTGGTGGATGACGATCGAGATGAAGGCCGCGCTCGATACGAGGAAGGCCTCGAGGTGGCGCGCAGAGCAGAAGACGCCGTCTCCCAGATCTATCTTCTGTATGCGCTGGGCCGTGTGCATCTTCGTGCGGGCGACAACGAGCGAGCCCGGGAGCTCTACTCGGAAGCGCTGGATCTCTCTCAGCGGGTTGGAGAGCGGTGGATGGCGATGAACGTCCTGGTGGGGCTTTCGTATGCAGGCGAAGACGTCGATGCCGGCCCGGCGCTCGAAGAGATGGTCGGAGTGCTACGACAGACCGGGAATCGGATGATGCAGATCGTGTGGCTTCGGCAACTGGCCCATCGACGAAGGCTGGAGGGAGATCTGAAAGGAGCAAAGCGAGCGGTCGACGAAGCTTTGGAGATCGTGAAGGAAGAGGGGACCTCAGAAGCGAACGTCCTGGGCCTGTACATCCTCGCCAGCCATCTCGATGAGGCCGAGAAGGACTACGCGGGCGCCCTCCGCGAATTCCGGAACGGGCTTCGGGCCTCCCACTCCCAGGGATCGGAGTGGGAGACGACCTTCGGCCTGACCGGAGTTGCACGCATGCTGGCCCACACCGGTGAGAACGAACACGCCGCTCTCTTGCTCGGTGCGGCGGCAGCTATGCAGGACAAGGTCGGAATGCATCCGCAAGGACCGAGGGCGGAGGCTCAACGAAAGGCGACCGAGGTGCTGGGTAACGCTCTCGGCGAAGTTGAGCTGCGACGTCTACGAACGGAGGGCCGTGCCATGCCTTTGGACGAGGCGGTCGCGCTGGCTGCGGACGCCACGAACTGAGGTATCTGGATCAGTCGCGGAGCGATCGCGGCAACCCGAACCACGGGAGCACGCTGTTGTCGAAGCGGGTCATGGCGCGGATCCGGTCGCCGGTGAGCGTGAGGACGTAGAGCCCCACCCCGTGACGGATGCCGGTGGATGCGCGCAGGTAGGCGCCGAACGCCGGCTGACCGTTGGCTCGTGTCGGGACGAGGTCGAACCTTCGCCCCGAGTGGAAGATGCTGGCGCAGAAGCGGGCCACGACGTCGCGACCCTCGTATTCGAAGGGCATCGGTGGCATCGAGACGAATGCGTCATCCGTCAGAAGGGCCACCAGCGCGTCGAGATCGGCCGACTCCCACGCACTGACGAACCTCGCCACGATCGCATCTTCCGAGGGTGAGTTGGCAGCGGGGGCCGTGTCGCGCTCGGCGGCCGAGCGGAGCCGTCGCTGCAGGCTGGCACGGGCGCGTTTGAGGGCGCTGTTGACCGAGTCGACGGTCGAGTCGAGCATCTCGGCGACCTCGCTCGCGTGGAAGCCGAGCACGTCCCGCAGGATGAGCACGGCGAGCTGGCGAGGCGGGAGGACCTGCAGTGCGGTAACGAAGGCCAGGGAGATGGATTCGGTCTGCTCGTAGCGCGCCTCGGGCCCGAGAGGCAGGTCGATCACACCCTCGAGGAGGGCGTCGGGAAACGGCTCGAGCCAAACGACGTCCCCGAACCCGGTCGGCTGGGGCGGTTCAACCTCGGGGATGTTCCACTCCCTGGCCGGGCGTCGCTTGGCCGCTCGAAGGGCGTCGAGGCAACGGGTCGTGGCGATCCGGTACAGCCAGGTGCGGATCGAGGCCCGGCCCTCGAACCCTCCGAGGCCTTGCCAGGCGGTCAACAGCGTGTCCTGGAGGGCGTCCTCGGCGTCCTGGACGGAACCGAGCATCCGGTAGCAGTGCACCTGGAGTTCCCGCCGGTAGGGCTCGGTCAGCGCTCGGAACGCCTGACCGTCCCCCGCGCGCGCCCTGGTGATCAGGTCGGTTGCCACGCCTCCACCCTGCACGGCTCTCGCTCTCCTCGACCACCCCGAGTATCGACGCCGGCGCAGGGGCGAACTGGGCGGTTGGTGGGCGCCCACTTCCTCGACGTCGCGGCGTCTGCATCATCGAGCAACCCATGAGCTGGGATGGAGCGACGACCCGGGCACAGAAGGGACCAGAGATGATGCTGAAGGACAAGGTAGCGGTGATCTACGGAGCCGGCGGTGCGATCGGCGGTGCGGTCGCACGCGCCTTCGCGTCTGAGGGGGCCGATCTCTTTGTCACCGGGCGCTCCCTGGCACCCGTCGAAGTGGTCGCCAAGGACATCGTTGCCGCCGGCGGATCCGCCGAGGCGGTGGAGGTCGACGCTCTCGACGAGCACCAGGTGGACCAGCATCTCCAGCTTGTGATCGACAAGGCGGGGCGCGTCGACATCTCCTTCAACGCGGTCGGCATCCCGAATGCGACGATCCTGGGTATCCCTCTCGCGGAGCTGGATGTCGAGCAGTTCTCCCTGCCGATCACGGCCTTGACGACGTCGTACTTCCTGACCGCACGCCTGGCGGCCCGGCGGATGGTTCCGAACGGATCGGGGGTGATCATGACGGTCACCGCAGCCCACTCGCGGGAGGGCCTCCCACTGGTGGGAGGCTACGGTCCGGCGCAAGCGGCCAAAGAGGCACTCACCCGAGATCTGTCCGCCGAGCTCGCACCGCAGGGCATCCGCGTCGTCGGTCTACGACCGTATGCCATGCCGGAGACGCCCACGATCAAGGACGCCTTCGAGCCGCGCCGCCAGGCATCGGGGATGACCTGGGAACAGTGGCAAGAGATGCTCGCGAGCAGGACCCACCCGCGACGGCTCATGACGCTCGAGGAGATGGCCAACATGGCGGTCTTCATGGCGTCCGACAAGGCGAGCGGGATGACCGGAACGACCGTCAACTTGACCCTGGGCAGGCTGAGCGACTAGCGGCCAAGCGACCGAGGCGCTGTGGTCCACCGTACGAGCGTGTCGACGAGGGCGATGGCCGCGGAGGCGAAAAGGACCTCGACCATTCCGCCGAAGGATCAGCGATGCCATGCTTCGCCACAGCTCATGTCCGAAGGTCGACGCAGCATGGTCCGACGGCAGGTCTGGTTCGTTGGTGTCTCGACCTCGGGGTCGAGCGCCATCGCCTTGTTTCCGGGATGGTGCGCCGCTCTCGGGATCGACGCAGAGCTCGTTCCGGTGGACCTTCCCATCGGAGCTCCCACGAAGGCCTACCGGCAGCTCGTCGCCGACCTCGGCGCAGACCAGGAGGCGGCCGGGGCCGTGGTCACGACACACAAGGTTGCGCTGTTCGAGACCTCCGCCGATCTCTTCGTCTCGCGCGATCGCTCGGTCGAGCTGTTCGAGGAGATCTCGTGCGTCACCGCAGGCGGTCGAGGCCTCGGGGCGAACACCATCGATCCCGCAAGTGTAGCCCGCACCCTGTCCGAGATGCTGCCCCGGCCGGTCGACGAGGCGAGCGCGCTCGTGTTCGGCGCGGGAGGAGCCGGGACCGCGGTCTCGGCAGCGTTGCTGACGGATCGGACCTCTACGTGGAACGTGACGCTCACGGACACCGTGGACTCACGGTTGGCCCGGGCCGAACGGATCTTCTCCGCGCTGTCGGTTCAAGACCGAGCGACGCTCGTGCGGGCGGGCGGCTCAGAAGACAACGACGACGCGTTGTCGAAGGCGCCGCCGGGATCCTTCGTTGTCAACGGGACGGGGATGGGGAAGGACGTGCCTGGATCTCCGCTGTCCGGAAGGGTGTCCTTCCCCAAGCGCACGCTTGTTTGGGATCTCAACTACCGAGGTGAACTCACGTTCCTCGATCAGGCTCGGATCCAGGCGCGCGACCGCGGCCTTCGGGTGGAGGACGGCCGGCGGCTGTTCGTCCACGGCTGGGCCGAGGGCCTGGGTCAGATCTTCGGTCGAGAGGTGGCGGTGGAGACACTCGAGGAGTCCTCCTCCTGGTCGCGGGACATTTGACATCACGCCCTGCATCGTCACCGTCCACAGGAGCCGCGGGGCCCGGACGAACTTGAGGACGATCTGTTTCGCGATCACACAGCGCTCGTGCCAAGGGATGCGTCAGGCCTCGGGATGGCGACCCGTCGTCATGACGGATCTCCTCGAAGCCCGCTCTGGCCCGTCGGCCCCTCGACTCATGCGCCACCCACCAGCCGATCGGCGATCTCGCGGAACGCGGCGAGCCAGGTCTCGTGCTCCACTCCCCAATCGCGCCCGTTACGAACGATCACGGCATCCGCGTCGGGGGCCACGTAGACGTATTGACCGAGATTCCCGACCGCGTAGAAGCGGCCGGGGCGCTCGGTGTCGATCCACCAGAAATACTGGTAGTGCTCCGCCGGATCGGCGCTCGTGTCCCGCGCCGTCGCCGCCCGAACCCAGCCGTCGGAGACGATACGCGCGCCGTTCCATTCGCCACCATGGAGGAACAGCAGGCCGAACCTCGCGTAGTCCGCGGGAGCCGCGTTCAGACCGCTCTCCATCTTCTCGAAGCCCGATCCCTCCGAGTCCAGGCTCCAGGTGGCGTCGAACTCTGCTCCGAGCGGCCGCCACAGCCGGCTCGAAATGTACTCGGACACCGACATCCCGGTGGCGCGCTCCAGCACCATGCCGAGGAGCAACGGGTTGTAGTTGTTGTACAGCCACGCCTCGCCGGGAGCTCGCTCGATGTGCGTCCCGTTCAGCGCCAGGTCGCGCAGATCCGTCCCGTAGTACGTGCTGATGTCGTCGCCCCAGGGCAGCGGCAGCGACTGCTCCACGTATCGGAGTCCCGAGGACATCGTGACCAGGTGGCGAAGCGTGATCCGTTCGAACCGTGCGTCGCGCTCGGCGAGCTCGGGGAGGTACGTGGTCACCGGATCGTCGAGGCTGCCGATCACGCCCTCGTCGATCGCAACCCCGATCAGCGTTGAAAGGGCGGACTTGGCCACGGAGAACGAGGTCTGCAGCGTCTGCCGGTCCGATCCGCCGAAGTATCGCTCGTACACCAGCCGATCCTCGTGGACCACCAGGAACGCCATGGTGCCCGTATCGCGCAGGAATCCATCGACGCTCCCACTCCTGGCCGCGTCAGCGACCGCCGGCGCCGGGAGCACGAGCTCGGATCCGGCCGGCAGCGAACTCGGCTCGCTCCCCGTGCGGATCGGACGGGACGGGAACCGCTCCTGGTCGCCGACGTCCGCATCCATCCATATCATCGCGCGAGCCATGGCTGAGCGATCGAGCGACGCCCACGCCCATCCGTAGATCCCCAGCACGGCCAGGAGCACAACGAGGACGCCGATGGCGGCCCGGCGGCGCCACGGGTGACCGGGCTTGGCCGGCGTCGATGCTGCGGAGGCCCGCGGCCAGCTCGAGCGGGCCTCGCCGCTCAGCCCCCTCGACGGCTCGCGCGACGCGCTCATCGATCCAGCCCGGCCGCGATCAGCCGGCCGCCGGATGGCGGCGGTGAACGTCCCTGGCGTCCACGAGCTCGAGCGTCCTCAACTCGATCTCCCCTCCGAGTGACCGAACCACGGCCGCGCCCACGAACCGCCGTATGCGGGGGACTTCGCCCGAAGCACGTCGGGGTCGCGGGGATCGATCGGGAGGACCTCGTCGCGCGGGCGACGCCGTCGGGGCTTAGGTGTGTCGATACGGATCTGCCTCATCGAGCTCACCTCCCGCCTCGCGACCCGCCGAGGTCCTCCCGTTCTCCTTTGCCCTCTCGGGGCGGTGAGACTTATCGCTGGATCACGCGGTCGACGCTATCCGTTGGTCCGACGCGCGTCGTCGGTCCACGGGACCGTGTTGTCCTCCGACCCGGGGAGGACGGATCAAGACGTGGTCTCGGGAGAGGTGCACGGTTCGAGAACCCGAGCCAGGTACAGCCCGATCCCAGCGGGGGTGATTGGCCGCGAACGATGACCCGGCGGGATGATAGGAGGCGTCATGCTCAACTGGGGATCGCTCCAGCGCGTGATCGCGGGCGACGTCGCCCTCCCTGGTTCGCCGACGTATGAAGCATCGAGGCGACCGTTCAACAGACGATTCCACGACGTGGCGCCGGAGGCGTTCGTCGTGAGCGCGACCCCCCAGGACGCCTCCGAGGCGATCGCGTTCGCCGGCCGGCACGGTCTGCACGTGGCGATCCGGAGTGGCGGCCATAGCTTCGCCGGGCATTCCACCACGCGGGGGGTCGTCATCGACGTGAGCCCCATGCGTTCGGTGTCGGTGTCCGGCGGCCTCGCGACCGTGGGAGCCGGCGCGCGGCTCGGCGAGGTGTACGACACCCTTCAGAGCCACGGCCTCGCCATCCCGGCCGGCACATGTCCGTCCGTGGGCGTGGCGGGCCTGACGCTCGGCGGCGGTCTCGGAATCCTCGGAAGGAAGTACGGGGTCACCTCCGACCACCTGGTGGGTGCGGAGATCGTCCTCGCCGACGGCCGCTTCCTCGCGTGTGATGAGCACCACGACGGAGACCTGTTCTGGGCGCTCCGCGGGGCTGGCGCCGGCAACTTCGGCGTGGTGACCTCGCTCATCTTCCGGACCGTCGACGCCCCGGAGGCGACGAACCTTCGCCTGACATGGCCCTACCCCGCGGCGGCCTCGGTCATCGAGGCGTGGCAGGAGTGGGCGCCGAGCGGCCCCGACGAGCTTGCCGCGAGCCTGAAGGTGACCGCCACCGGCGACATCGACCGGGCACCGTCGGTCGATCTGTACGGAGCGCTCCTCGGCACGGGGGCCGATCCGGCGGGGCTCCTCGGCGATCTTGTCGCTCGGGTGGGCTCGGATCCCGACTCATCGTCGCAGGAGAGGATGTCGTTCCCCGAGACGAGGCGCTTCTGGGCCGAGCTCGGCGAGGCAGCGGACGGGGATCGCGACGATGCGATCGCTCGATCCTCCGAGCCGGTCTCCCTCTTCGCGAGATCGGAGTTCTTCCGACGAGCGCTGCCCCGCGACGCCGTCGCGGCATTGTTGGACGCCTTCACGCGCGAGCTGCGGCCCGGGCAGTCGCGCGAGCTCGACTTCATGCCGTGGGGCGGCGCCTACAACCGCGTGCGCTCCGACGCCGCTGCATTCGTCCACCGCGAGGAGCGGTTCCAGCTCAAGCATGCGCTCGTCGTCGAGCCCGATGCCTCCGCGGCGGACGAGGTGGCGGCGCACACCCAGGTGACCCGATCGTGGGCGTCGGTGCATCCGTGGGGTTCCGGCCGGGTGTTCCAGAACTTCGCCGACCCCGATCTGGAGGACTGGGCAGTGAGCTATTACGGGCCGAACCTGGAGCGGCTCCTTCGAGTCAAGGCGCGCTACGACCCGACCGACGTCCTCCACTTCGGTCAGTCGCTACCGGTCGGATAGCGCCTTGACCGAACGGAGTTCCGAACACACGGTCCATCCGTCGGTGGAGTGCAGCTCGGATCGAGACCTGGCCGGGACGGGGCTTCCCCTTATCCGGCGACCCGCGATAGGTTGGGACGAAGCGCGGAGAGGCTCTCGCGGCCTCGGGAAGGAGGACAGGATGGACAAGGTCGTGCACTTCGAGATCCCGGTCGACGATGCAGCTCGGGCGCGGGAGTTCTACGGCTCCTGCTTCGATTGGGAGCTGAACGAGGCGGACATGGGTGGCGGCAACATGTACACGACCGTCACGACCACCGACATCGACCAGGCGACTCGGCTACCGACGGAGCCCGGCGCCATCAACGGTGGTCTGATGCAGCGGACCGCCGACACGCCCACCCCGGTGATCACGATCGGCGTCACGTCCATCGACGAGTCGCTGAAGAAGGTGGAAGCCGGCGGTGGCAACACCGTGCAGCCGCGCACCGAGATCCCGGAGATGGGTGCCTTCGCCTACTTCAAGGACAGCGAGGGCAACGTGGTCGGGTTGTGGGAGAACTTCTGATCTCCTGACCCGAACCGACCGAGCGGACTTGGTGGTCTACTCGAGCCACACTCCATCTCGCATCAGGACGCGGCCGTCGAGCTCGTTCGACTCGCGCCATGCCTGGATCTCCTGCAGGGCGATCCGCAGGTAGACGTACTCGTCCGCGAGCGTCCGCGGATCGAACCCCGCCGACCGCGCGTGCGCGTCCTCGAGCTCGGGGTCGGCGCCGATCGGGATCGCCTCGACCCTGCCTTCGACGATCACGACGTCGCGGGTCTGCCCGAGCGCCGCGCGGACCCAGCCGGCTCGGATCAGGTTCCTGGCGGTCGGGCTCGCGCTCGGTGTCGCGATCGTCAGCGTCGAGCCGTCCCAGTGGTACGAGAGCGGGACGAGGTAGGCGCGCCCGTCCTCGCTCGCCGAGGCGACCCACAGGTCGACGTCACGGCTCAGCCGTTCGAGCGTGTCGGCGGTGCGCTCTGCCCGCGATCGCGCCGCCGGTTGCGGGGGCTCCTCCGGCATGTCCGTCGATCGCCGAACCGAACGCTCAGGCCGGCTGAAGCAGGCCGATGACGTCGCCGTCCGCGTCCTTCACCCACGCGATCAGCTTGCCGCCCCCGACGTCCTTGGCATCCTGCAGCACCTCGCCGCCGGCGGCGATGAGCGCCTGGACGCTGCGCGCGATGTCGTCGACGTGCCAGTAGGGGACCGGACCGCTCAACCCTTGGGCGCGGCCGTTGGGGTCGAGACCGACGTCCTGCCCGGCGACGTTCCAGCCGACGTAGTAGGGCGTGTCCGACTCCGGAGCGAGCCCGAAGAGCGCGGTGAACAGCGCCTTCGCCTTGTCGAGGTCCTTCACCGGATAGATGATCGTCTGCACGCCTTCTGTCATGGTTCTCCTCCTCGGTGGCTCGTCACCTCACGGTCCTCGACGCCTGAGTGACCGCGTCATCCAACGCGAACGGGCCGGCCCGACGTGGGCCGGCCCGTCCGATGACACTTCCCCGCGGGCGCTTCAGTCTCGATCGAGGCGTCGTCCGGTCGACCAACCGGAACCCGCGAGGTCGGTGAGCTGGTTGGATTCTGCCGGCTTCCCGGCGAACGGGCAGGGGCTGGCGGCCCCGGCCCGCGAGGGACGGCTCAGCAGCCAGTCACCTCGAGGGTCTCGAGCTGTTTCGGCAAGGACCACCCCCTTTCTCCCGTACACGAATGGTGCGGCAGAATCCGAGGGAAGGCAACCAGCGAGGTCACGACGATCTCCGAGGGTCGGGTCGCGAGAACCACGGGACGAACCGGATCCGGATGTCAGCCGCGGAACCGATACCCGGCGCCGCGGACGGTCTCCACGACGTCGCGTCGGAGCTTCTTGCGGAGATAGCCGACGTAGACCTCCACCACGTTGGAGCTCGGATCGCGGTCGTATCCCCAGACCTGATCGAGGAGCTGTGCTTGTGAGAGGACCTGACCCGCATGTCGCATCAGCGTCTCGAGCAGGGCGAACTCCCGGGGCGTGAGGTCGACCGACCTCCCACCGATCCGGACGTCCCGCGTCGCGACGTCGATGGTGACGCGCCCGTGGGAGGTCGTGGTCGATACCGTCTGATCCGCCGCGCGAAGCCTCGCCCGGATGCGCGCGAGCAGCTCCGAGAAGCTGCAGGGTCTCGTCACGAAGTCGTCGGCCCCCGCGTTCAGGATGGCCACCTGGTCGGCGACCGCGTCGTTCGAGGTGAGCACGATCACGGGCACCGACGAACCGGCGGCGCGCAACCTGGCCAGGATCTCCTCCCCGGTCACCGTCGGAAGGACGAGATCCAAGACGATGAGGTCGAGATCCGCCGATCTCGACATCTCCAGGCCTTCGGCGCCGTCGCACGCCGTTCGGACGACGAAGCCCTCGGCCTCCAGCCCCCGCTTGATGAAGGACGCGACGGGGGGTTCCTCCTGAACGACCAGCAGGTTCATAGCACCCCTTCCGGCCGGACGTTCCCAGCGAGGTGATCCCCCCGGTAGACCGCCCCGTTCCTCCCATCATGCTGGACGGCCGGTCTCCGGGCGACAAACCACCTGGATCCGTGCACGACGTGAGGCGGATAAGGGATCTCTCAGCGGAGTCTCAGCCTGGCTTCAGGGCCGTCAGACATGCTCATTCTACGCGGGAAGGAGGTGCGACCATGCAAGGGACTCCATGGGTCGTCGTCGAAGCCGACGACAAGCAGACCATCCAGCGAGAGTTCTCCCAGGGCGAGATCGTGGATCAGTTCCCCTCCAAGCAACACGCGGTCTTCCTCGTCCAGACCCCCAAGGTGCCGTCGATGCCGAATACGGTGCTCCAGGGCCCCATCTACGGGGTAGGCATCTTCCGGGACGAGCGGAGAGCGCGCACGCTCGCCAAGCATCTCGCTGACAGCTAGGGCTCCCTCGGGAGCACACACCGCGGGCGGACGGGTCCAGGCGGCCGATCAGGCGTCCCGACCCGTCCGCTCGCGCGTCTTCGCGTTCACCGCAGGAGTCGGACGTCAGCGAGCGTGACCCGCAGCCGTTCGGCCGCGGCGGCCGCGGCCGCGAGCTCGCCGTCGACGACGGCGACCTGGATCGTGCCGATCTCTGTGTTGATCCGCACCAGGTCTCGAGCATCGACCGCGTCCCGGATCCGGTCGCGGTCATAGTCGAGCGCGAACGCGTCGGCGCCGACCCCGTCGGCGTCGCTGGCCGCTTCGTCCACCAGCAGCTGCGCGGCCCACAGATCCATACGCGCCAGGTCCACCTCGGCCTCCGGCCGATACGGCAGCTGGAGGTCGATGCTCGATCGAGCGGCCTGGATCGCCGCGGTGCGGGCCTCGGCCATATGTCGGGACCGAACGGCACGCGCGAGCACCGCGAGCGCCTGGTTCATCCGGGGTTCGATCAGCCTCGGCACGTCGCCGGTTCGGTAGGTCTCCCAGGCGGCCTCCATCTCGCGGAGCGTCGCGGACGCCGCCGCCCAATCCCCCGAGCCTGCCCCGTCGAAGATCTCGAGCGCTCCGTTCGACAGGGTCGTGAGCTCGGCCGGGAGCGGCTCGGTCGCTGCGTCCGTGGGGACCGCGAGTGCAAGGGCCTCCACGTCCCCTCCCCCGGCCGTGTAGAACTCGCCGTAGCCGGGGGCGAAGACCTTCTGCTCGGTCTTCCCGTCGCTGTGCAGCTCGTCGGCCAACATCCCGCCCTGGATCGGACCGAGAGGGCCGTCGAGCGTCTCATCCGTGGACCGGACCGTGACCTCTTCGAACACGAAGCCCGGGGCGTTCTCGGTCCGGTAGACGTCGCCCACCTGGGGATCGGCCGGCATGATCATCGCGGCCGGGCCGTCCCGACCCGCGAGCCACGTGCCCTCGGTGACGACGATCGCCCCGCCGCGGAAGTCGAACACGTCCTCGCCGAAATACCAGACGGAGCCGTCGTCGGCCTGCGCGTAGTAGTCGTAGGCGACCTCCTCGATCCGTCCGTCCAGGAAGGCGTTGTACTGGGACACCAGCGTCTCCACCCGCTGCCCCTCCCACTCGATGATCCGGGTCTCCGGCAGGAGCGTGACCTCGGTCCGGAACGGCTTCCCCTCCACGTGGCCGAGCATCAGGACCGACTCCTGCAGGGAGACGGGGAAGAGCGGATTGGTGATGTTCGTCGGATCCGAGAACGTCGGCATCGTGAGGTCGACCCTCGCGCTCTCCGGAGCGACCGGGATGTGGGCCGGCACGGCCGGCTGCGGGATCGTCGTGACCGCCGCGCCCGGGGCCGTCGCTCCGCCCGAGGCCGAACCCGACCCGCTCGCGCCCATCGGCGAGGCCGCGTCGCTGCTGCTCGTGCAGGCGGCGGTCACGAGTGCGGCCGCGACGATCAGGACGAGCCGGCGCGGGCCGTTCGACCGGTCGCGCGGCACGAGCCCCTGGTGCCCGTCCATGTCTCCTCCGTCGTCCGGGATCGAACCCGATCAGTCGTCGTTCGAGCCGTCCTGGTCGTTGGATCCGTCGTCGTCGGCCTCGTGGCCGAGCACCTGGAAGTTCGCGTCGAGACGGACCTCGACCACTCGCCCGTCGTCCGTGCGCACCTCGACCCCGTACGCGGCGCCGTCGTCGCCCGCCTCGGTCTCGGTCACCGTTCCGCCACCGGTGAACTCCAGCGCGGCCGCGCGGGCCCGGTCCAGCGTCGAGCCCGTGAGGGGCCGGTCCGTGTCCCCCGCTCCGGTGGCGATGGCGACGCCCGTACCCCCGCCGACGAGCGCCAGCGCGAGCGCGCCTCCGGCGATCCACTTCGTCCTGCGATCCATGCGATCGACCTCCCCGGTCTGCTCGAAACCAGGATGAACGGAAGGCGATGAGAGGAGCGTGAACCGAGGATGAGAGCGCCTGGGGACGCTCAGATCCCGGCGAGGAGGTCCAACACCGACCTCCGGAACTCGTCGGCGGCGGCGGGGTCGCCGAACTCGAGGATGTCGGTGCCGTGCTCCCCCGTGTCGAGGAGGACGACCTCGGTGGGCGGCGGAGCCACGCGCTCGATCGTCGGACGCAGCGCGACGGCATCGCTGTCGAATTCGCCCGTCGCCAAGACCTTCGGAACGTGCACGGCCCGCACCTGCTCGGTCAGGGGGACGCCCGCGTACAGATCGCCCCCGGACAGCCAGATGAGGCCGTCGGCATCAAGACCCTGGGAGAGCGCGTACATCGATTCCATCGCCCCGAGGCTCGCACCTCCAACGACGACCCGGCTCGCCCCTCGCTCGCGGAGCAGATCGACCGCGTACGCCAGGTCTTCCCAGCCGCTGTCGCTCGCCTGCCCGCCGGAACAGCCGAGCCCGCCACCCGGACACACGCCCCGCCGGTCGTAGGTCAGGACCAGGTACCCCCGGTCGGCGAGCAGGGCCGCGAACCCGAGCCACTGGGACTGGTCGCCGGGTCGCATGTGCCCGAGCACCACCCCCACGTCGCCGGAACCGAACACGCGCCCGTCCAGCCGCACCCCACCCGCTCCCCGGAATCGCACCGGCTCCGACATCGAGAGCGCCTCGGTCTGATCGAACGCGGGGAAGGAGGACGTGACCTGCGGTGGTGGCGAGGCCGACGGAGATGGGCTCGGTCCGGACCCCGCCGGTTCCGCGCAGCTCGCCGCGGCCAGCGCCGCGCATGCCGCCGCGACGATCGATCGCGTTCGCATCTCTCCGAGAGATACGAATGCACCCCCCGGTGGGTTTTCCCGCTCTCCGCTCCCGGCCGATCCGATCGTCCTCGCGTCGTCCCCGGAGGGCCTACGCCGGTGACGGGATCATACGCACGAGCTCCTCCCGGTCCGAACCTCCCGACACGGCGATGGCCAGAACCATGCCGACGCCCTTCGCGTAGAGCTTGTACTCGAGCACCCTCGGGTGCAGGGGCGTGAACTCCTTGACCAGCACGGCGTCCCGGAAGTGGCCGAACGGCACCTGGGCCTGCTCGTCGAGGCTCAGGATCTCGGCGGCGTCCTCGGCTTCGCCCGCGAGGTACTCCTGCCGGTAGGTGAGCCCGACCTGAGGGTCCGCCGGCATGACCACGCCGGCCTGGGCGCCGTCGACGCCGGCCTCCCACGATCCGGCCGTGCTCACGACGACCCCCTCCTCGTACTCCTTCGTGTTCTCGCCCAGGTACCAGACGTTCCCGCACGCGTCCTGCGCGTACCAATCGAACGTGTTCTCGACCAACTCGCCATGCTCGGTCACCTTGTCGTGCACCACCGTCGCGGCGATGCCGAGGATCTCCCTGGTGCGCGTGGTCACGCTCACGTCGACGCGCTGCCTCGTGCCCTCCGGTTCGGTCTCGCGGTAGGTCCATCTGGTGCCCGGTGGCATCGGCAGGTAGGGGTTGTCGATCCGCTCCACGAAGTCGGCCGGATCGAGCACGACCTGGTCGTTGCCCTGCGGGAGCGGCGCGGAACAGGTCACGGCACCGACGATCCCGCTCGGCACGGCCACGGTGGCGAGCCCGATGCCGATGATAAGTGTTGCGAGCCTCCGAAACATGTCGACCTCCTCGTGTCGGTGATGCGTCCTGCGTTCGAGGCCCGAGGATGCGCCGAGGGCGATGAGAGTTCCATGAGCGACCGGTGAGCGCGGCCCTTCCCGCCCTGAGGCGACACCCTCGGTAGCATGGGTGCCATGCGGAGGACCCTCGCCCTGCTTGGCGTGCTCGCGGTCGCGGCCACGGTGATCCACGCCGAGGCCTCGGAGGACGCACACCGGCGGGCCCGTCACCGCACCGAGCCGGCCGGCACCGGGACGACGCGGTTCGTCATCGCGGCCGCGGGCGACATCGCCTGCCAGAACGCCCCGTACGGGTCGGGCTCGCCGGCGAACTGTCAGTACGACGACACCGCTCGCCTGATCGACGGCGCGAACCTCGCCCGCGTGCTCCTGCTCGGCGACAACCAGTACGAGGTTGGCGCGTTCGCCGCCTACATGAGCTACTTCGACCCGACCTGGGGCCGCGCCAAGCCCAACCTCGCCCCCGCCCCCGGCAACCACGAGTACGCGAACGACCCGTCCTCCAGACCTCGCGGCTATTTCCGGTACTTCGGCGACGCGGTGAAGGGACCGGACGGGCTCGGGTACTACTCGTACGACGTCGGCGCGTGCCCCGACGACCCGTGCTGGCACCTGATCTCGTTGAACTCCGAGCTCTGTTTCGCGACGGGCGGCTGCGGCCAGGGCGCCGATCCCTCCGATCCCGGACCGGGGAACCGGATGCACGCGTGGCTCGCGCAGGACCTCGCCGACCATCCCGACTCGGAGTACCCCTGCACCCTCGCCTACTGGCACCACCCACGGTTCTCGTTCTCCACGGGGAGCGGCGCGACGAGCGCGGTGGGCCCGCTCTGGCAGCTGCTGCACGCGGCACGAGCCGACGTCGTGCTGAACGGTCACTCGCACAACTACCAGCGCTGGCGCCCCATGGACCCGAACGGCGGCCTCGACCGTGAGACGGGGATCCGCGAGTTCGTCGTCGGGACCGGCGGTGCGAGCCACTACGCCCTGCCGGCCGGTACGAGGCCCGACAACCTCGTCGCGGCGCAGGCGGATGCGTTCGGCGTCCTGAAGCTCACGCTGAAGGCGGACCGGTACCGGTGGCGGTGGGTGTCGGCCGCCGGGCAGCCGGCGTTCGACGACGCCTCGGAGCACGCCGTTCGGTGCGTGCGCGCTAGCCCTTGACGCCGGTGAGCGTCACACCCTCGACGAACACCCGTTGCGCGAGGAAGAACAGGACGATCACCGGGACCATGAACATCACCGATGCGGCCATCGTCAGGTTCCACTGGACATGGAACTGCGACTCGAACTCGGACAGCGCGATCGAGAGCGTCCACTGGTCGGGGTTTTCCACGAGATAGAGCAAGGGCGAGAAGAAGTCGTTCCAGGAGTAGAGGAACTGGAACAGCGCGACCGCCGCGATCGCCGGCTTCGCGAGCGGAACGATGACCCGCGTCATGATCTGGAACTCGCTTGCCCCGTCGACGCGCGCAGCGTCCGAGAGGTCCTCCGGGATCGTGAGGAAGAACTGCCTCAGCAGGAAGATCGTGAACGCGTCCCCGAAGAACAACGGTACGACGAGCGGCTTGATCGACCCGATCCAACCGAACCGCACGAAGATGATGTAGAGGGGCACGATCGTCGCCTGGACGGGCAGCATCAGGGTCGAGAGCACCAGGAGGAAGACGCCCTGCCGGCCGCGCCAACGGAGTCGCGACAAGGCGTAGGCAACGGGGATGCAGGACACGATCACGCCGATCGTGGCCAGAGCCGCGATCCGGAACGTGTTCCACGTGTACCGGAGAAGCGGGATCTCCCGGAACACATCGGAGAAGTTCGACCAGCGGAACGGGCGCGGCCACAGGGCCGGGGTGAGCGCCTGCCGGTCCGTCATGAGCGCCGTGAGGACGATCAGGACCACCGGCAGCAAGAAGACCGCAGAGACCGCGATCAACACGGTGTGGTTCGCCACGCTCATCAGGAAGCGGCGGTGGCGAACGTCGGGTGCCTCGGGGCGCCGGACGATAAGCGCGGCTTCGCGAGGTCGGGACCGGACGGCGGTGTCGATCGCTATCGGAACCCACCCGCCGAGTAGTGCACCCAGTGCCTAGAGGTGCGGATCAGCAACGACGTGCAGGCGAGCGTGAGCAGCAGCAGCATCCAGGCCATCGCCGACGCGTAGCCCATCCGGAAATCGGAGAAACCCTTCAGGTACAGGTAGATCGAGTAGAAGAGCAGCGACCCCTGCGGACTCCCGACGGCAGCCGAGGCCTCCTCCGTCGCCTGGCCGGAGACGGCGAAGCTCGCGACGTACGCCTGCGTGAAGTACTGGAAGCCGGCGATGACGCCGATCACCAGCGTGAAGAACAGCACCGGCGAGAGCGACGGGAAGGTGACGTGTCGGAACTTCTGCCACGGGCTCGCCCCCTCGATGTCCGCGGCCTCGTAGAGCTGCCTCGGGACGTCGAGGAGTCCGGCCAGGTAGATGATCATCGTCTGTCCGACCACCCACAGGCTGAGGAAGAGCAGCCCCCATTTCGACCAGAAGGGGTCGTAGAACCACAGTGGCGGGTTCTTGATCCCGATGCCGGAGAGCAACTGGTTCACCGGTCCGGTGGCCGGATTGAAGATCACGAAGAACGCGAGCGCCGCCGCCACCGGAGGCGCCATCGTCGGGAGGAACAGGATCGTCCGATAGCCCTTCACGCCACGGCGAGGCCTGGTCAGCAACATCGCCGTCCCGAGTGCGACCAGCATCGAGAGCGGAACGCCCACGCAGATCATCCAGATCGTGTTCCGCATCGCCTGCCAGAACTGCGGGTCCTTCGTGAACATGAACCGATAGTTGTCGAGCCCGACGAAGCTGGGGGTGGAGAGCAGGTCGTAGTTCGTGAACGAGTAGTACAAGCTCGCCAGGGCCGGATACAGGATGAAGACGGAGAACCCGATGATCCAAGGCGACATGAACAGCGCCACGGTCGTGTAGCGCCTCGCCGTGGCGCGGCGGGCCGCCGGCCTCCTCCTGGGGAGGGGCCGGCGACCGGTGGACGAGGTCAGGGCTTGTGCGATCCCGCCTCCGTCCTCAGGACGCCGCCTCGATCTCGTCGTCGATCTGTTGAGCGACCGCCTGAAGTCCTGACTGGAGATCGGCGACGTCTCCCGCCTGCCAGCGCTCCGCGAAATCGCTCAGGAGGTTCTGATCGGTCGATCCGATGATCGACATGTCCTTGTAGTGGGACCCCGGGTTCCCGAAGATGTCGAGGAACGTCTGGAACTGCGGGGGCAGGTCCAGGTCGGGAGACTCGAGCGAGGGGAGTGTGGTGGGGACGTTGCCGATCGCGTTCGCCGCCGCGACGAGCGAGTCCGTGTCGGTCGCCATGAACGACACGAGTAGCCACGCCTCTTCAGGGTGCGCCGACCCGCGGGGGATCCCGATGATCGTCCCACCGACGCGACCGATGCCGTACGTGTCCGCCTTGTCGTCGGGCACGGGGAACGGCGCCGTCGCATAGTTCAGGTCCGGGGTCCCGTTGGCGATGAACGCGGTCCGCCACTCCCCGTCGATCGCCATCGCGATGCGGCCGTTCTGGAAGTCCTGGCTCGCCTCGCCCCACTCGTCGCCTTGTCCGGCGACGAACTTCCGCAGGTTGTTCGCACCGTAGAAGTCGACGAGATCCTTCTGCCACTGGAACAGCTCCACCCAGTCGGGGTCCGTCCCGATCGCCGACGTCCCGTCGTCGTTGTAGTAGTCCGCGCCGAACGTGATCGCTGGCTCGATTGGGGTCATCATGTAGTAGCCGAACCACGGCACGAACCCCGCGCGCTCGATGGAGCCGTCCTCGTTGAAGACCGTGAGGTCTTTCGCCATCTCCGTGAGCTCGGACATCGTCTTCGGCGGCTCGGTGTAGCCGGCCTCCTCGAGGATGTCCGTGTTGTAGTACAGGCCGACCGCGTCCGTCAGGAACGGGAACGCGCACTGCTTGCCGCCGTACCCCGTGTAGCGCGCCACCGACGCCGGGAACAGGCTCGCGTCGAAGTCCGTCGCCTCGATGTACGGCTTGAGGTCCTGCCAGGCTCCCGTGTCGCAGAACGCAGGCAGATCATCCAGCGACCATGACATCACCGCGTCCGGAGGCGACCCGGCCCGGATCGCGCTGATCACCTTCTGGTCGCTCGCAACGCCCTTCCGCACGTCGACCGTGATCCACGGGTACTCCTGCTCGAACCGATCGAAGACCTGCTGCACACCCGCGACCTCGTGGTCGGCGCTGAACGGTATCCACATCTCGATCGTGACCGGCTCCTGCTCCTCGCCGGCGGCTCCGGTCTCACCGAGACCTTCGGGTACCTCGCTCTCCTCACCACCTGCCGTGCATGCCGCGGCGATGAGTCCGAACACCGCCAGCACCACCATCCATCGCTTCACCATGCTCGCGCCCCCTCTCGTCCGATCAACGTCCTGTCACATCCTCGCTCGAACCGCCACCCAACACGCTCATCGCGGAGCCACCCCCTTGCGTACGCGTGAAGAGCAGATCCTGGGCTACCTGGAGCGCCATCCACACCGCTCCGAGGACGACGGCCTCCTCGCCGAGCGGCGAAATCTCCAGGCGCACCCTGAACGGAAGGATCGCCGTGAGCGCCCGCCCGACCGGCTCGAGCAGCAGGTCGCCGTTGCGACCGATCCCGCCACCCAACACGACCAGCTCGGGGTCGACGATCGGCACGATCGCGGCGGCCGCGAGCGCGATCCGGTCGGCCTCGAGCTCGACCACCCTTCGGGCGATCCCGTCGCCCCGTCGTGCGGCCGCGAACACCTTCCTCGCCGACAGCGGCGGCTCCATCCCGAGCCGGCGGGCGGTGGCGACCACACCGGAGGCGCCGGCCTCCGTATCCAGCACTCCCCGTCGGCGCAGGACCTTGTCCCTGGGGTCACCGCCGATGGGGAGGTAGCCCACCTCGCCGGCGGCGCCCGTGTGCCCCCGGTAGAGCTCGCCCCGCAGGATCAGGCCGGCGCCGACGCCCGTGCCGACGTGCAGGTAGACGAAGTTCTCGACGCCCTTGCCGAGACCGAGCCATTGCTCGCCGAGAGCGGCCAGGTTCACGTCGTTCTCGAACGCGACCTTCGTCCCGAGCTCCTCCTGGACGGCCTGGGCGAGACCGCTCCGCCCCCAACCCGGGAGCGCGTGCGCGAGGGCAACGTGTCCGGTGACCGGATCGAAGACCCCGGGGCTCCCGACCGTGGCGAACGTGATCTGCTTCCACTTCACGCCGGCCTCGGCGGCGAGCGCGTGCGAGATCTCGCCGATCTGCGAGATCAACGTGCGTTGGCTCCGGACCCGAGCCCGCTCGTCGCGACGGGCCACGATCTCGCCGGCCAGGTTGGCGATCGCGGCTCGGACGAAGTCCCTGCCGACATCCAGCCCCACGACCCACCCCGCCCGCGGGTTCAGCTCGTACAGGACGGCGGCGGGTCCTCTCCCGCCGCTCGAACGGCCCGCCTCACGAACCAGACCTGCACCCAGGAGCGCGGCGAGGGCCTGGGACACCGTCGGCTTCGACAGGTCGCTGTCGCGGGCGATCTGTGCCCGGGAGACGGGGCCCATCTGACGGACGAACTCGAGGACCGAGCGCTCGTTGATCGCCTTCAGCAGGCTCGGCGTCCCCGCGGCGAACGTGTGATCGGCCGTGCCGCCCCCTCCAGTCGGAAAGAGTTTGGAAACTTTCCTAACTATTCGGCAGGATGCTACGCTCGGCCCGGCTCCCCAGTCAAGACAAGCGAGGGCACGTGTCCCCCTTCGAAGACGACCGAGTGCTCGCCATCCTCCGCTACCGGGAGCCCTGCGACCTGGGAGCCGTCGTCGACGCGGTGCGGGCCGGCGGCATCGACGCGATCGAGATCACCGCCGACACGCCCGGAGCGCTGGAGGCCGTCGCGACCGCTCGCGGAGCGGGAACGCCGGTCGGGGCGGGGACGATCCGTACCGTGGAGGAGGCGCGAACGTTCGCGGGCGCTGGCGCCGCCTTCCTGGTGAGCCCTGGGCTCGTCCCCAAGATCGTGCGGGAGGGACGGGAGCTCGGCGTGCCGGCGGTCCCCGGTGTGCTCAGCCCGACGGAGGTGCTGGGAGCGGTCGCGGCGGGCGCAGGCACCTTGAAGCTGTTCCCCGCGAGGCTGGGAGGGGTCGGGTATCTCGCTGCCCTGCGTGGACCGTTCCCCGACGTCCGCTTCATCCCGACGGGCGGGATCTCGATCGACGACGTGGCTCGCTGGTTGGATGCGGGCGCCGCGTGCGTCGGCCTGGGGGGCGCGCTCGCCGGCGACGCGGCGCCGCGGACGCGATCCGATCTCGAACGGATCTCGGACGACGCCCGGCGGGCCGTCGACCTCGCGGGAGGAGGCGCGTGACGCCCGTCCCCGACGTGATCGCGCTCGGCGAGACGATGCGTTCGGTCATCACGGTGCACGGGCAGAACCGGGATCACTCGGTCCCGTTCGTCACGCACGGCGGGGCCGAGAGCAATGCGTGCGTCGCGCTCGTACGGCTCGGGTTCGGAGCCGCGTGGGTGAGTCGGCTCGGCACGGATGCCGCCGGCAACCTCGTGATGGAGGAGCTGCGCGCGCACGGCGTCGACCTCCGCTGGGTCCGCCGCGACCCGGCGCGTCGCACCGGATCGATGTTCCGCGAGACGATGGGCGGCCCGCCGGTCTACGAGCGGACCGGGTCCGCCGCGAGCGCGCTCGAGGCGGCGGACCTCGACGGGGTGCCGGTGGAACGAGCCTCGGCCGTCCTCGTCACCGGCATCACGGCCATGCTGGGCGAGGGCCCGCAGCGGGCGGCGATCGCGCTGCTCGAACGCGCGCGCGGCCTGCGGGTCGTCGACCCCAACCTCCGCCGAGGCCTGTGGGGGTCCGACCGTGCGCCGGAACTCATCCGACCGCTCGTGGAGCGGGCCGACATCCTGATCGGCGGCGAGGCCGAGCTCGCCGAGCTGGTCGGCGGACCCGGCGGCCGCGCGCTCGCCGAACGTTGCCGGGATCTGGGTCCGCGCGAGGTGGTGCTCAAGCGCGGCGCCGCCGGCGCCGCGGCGCTCACGACCGGGTGGGCCGAGCATCGGCCCCCTCCTCGCCGGGACATCGATCCCGTGGGCGCGGGGGACGCGTTCAATGCCGGGTACCTGGCCGCACGGCTCTCGGGAGGATCGGTCGAGGAGGCGCTCGAGCAGGCGGCGCGCTGCGGAGCCGAGGTGGCCTCGACGCTCGGCGACACGGGATCTCCCGATGAACCGATGCGGATCGAGCGTCAGATCGAGAGCCCGATCGAAGAGGAGGTCTCCGTGACCAGGGATGCACGACAGCCGCCCGACGTTCCCCAACCGAAGGCGCCGTACAGTCCGGTCGTCGTCGGCGGTCCCTTCGCGTACACGTCCGGACAGGTGGCGTTCGGGCCGGATGGCACGCTCGTGGCGGGTGGGGTCCAGGAGCAGACCCGGCAGGTCCTCGACAACATCGAACGATGCCTGGCATCGGCCGGGTGTTCGATGGACGACGTCGTAAAGGTCACCGCGTTCCTCAGCGACCTCGAGGACTTCCCCGCGTTCAACCGCGTCTATGAGCAGCGGTTCGCGGCGCCGTACCCCGCGCGGTCCACCGTAGGCGCGCGGCTCGGCGACGGGCTCCTCGTCGAGATCGAGGCCGTCGCGTTGCTGCCGCAGCCCGGCTGACCGTCGAGAGTCGACGCGGGCTCAGAAGAACGTGGCAACGACCTCGACCACGGCATCGTCGTCGTCCACCACCGGGATCAGCCGCCACCGGTCGAGCATCGAGCACGGGTGCGAGATGCCGCAGGCGACGAGATCGCCGGGGCTCAGCCGCGCGTCCGCTCGCACCCGGCAGTACAGGTGCTGGTCATCGAGCGCGGTCGCCTCCACGACGCCGTCGAGCTCGTCCACGACCCCGTCCCCACGCCGGGCCGCCAACAGCCGCGGTAACCCCTGGTCGAACGACACGTCACGACGTCCGAGGCCGACGATCGCGAGCCCGTCCTCCGGCGTGGAGAGCACGGCGCCCCACACCTCGATCGCGTTGCGGAACCGGCCCTCGACCGCCCGGTGCGCGAACGGCGACGAACGCTCGTACATCCCGACGTCGTGCACGACGTACGCCCCGGCCCGCAGCAGCAGAGCCATCGCCACATCCGAACGCATCGTGCCCAACTCCTCGACCACGAGATCGAAGTAGACGCTGCCCCCTACGCTCATCAGCGCCGTGCCGGACAGGAGCCCCTCATCCTGGAGCCTGATCCCGAGCGCGCGTAGGTCGACGAGGTACCTTCGGACCGCTTCGAGCGCCGTCGCTCCCCGATCGTGCGCGATCGTCCCCTCGTAGCCCGCGAGCCCGACGAGCGAGAGGCTTGGGGAGCTCGCGACGCGCCGCGCGATGGCGAGGGCCTCCTCGGCACCCCGGCAGCCGGTGCGACCGCCCGCGTGGCCGAGCTCGAGCAGCACCGGCAGGGGACGCGCGGGAGCCTCCTCCCGCAGGACCGCCTCGAGTAGCTCGACCCCTCGTTCCGAATCCACGTAGCACGCGAGCTCCTTCTGGTCCTCGCGGAGGTCGTGCGCCGCCCACCGGATCGCCGCGACGTCGGTGAGCGGATTCGCGACGAGGATCCGCGGGACGCCGGCCGCCCGCATCACCCTGGCCTGCGCCGTCGTCGCCGCCGAGATCCCCCAGGCCCCCGCCTCGAGCTGTCGCCGCCAGAGCTGCGGCGCCATCGTGGTCTTCCCGTGCGGGGCGATCGACACCCGGTGGTCGTCGCAGTACGCGGCCATGAGGGACACGTTGTGTTCGAGCGCCGAGCGCCGGAGCACGACGAACGGCGGCTCCAGGTCGTCCAGCGTCCAGCCCCGGGCGCCCGCCTCGAGCAGCGGCACCGGGTCGGAGACCGGGGGCATCCCCTTGCTCGTCCCGTCGATCCGGACGTCGCGGAGGAGCCCGAGCGCCGGGGCGTTCATCGCGCGAAGCGCGGCAGGTGCTCGCGGTTCGCGTCGAGGATCGCGTCGAGCAGACCGATCGCGGCGTCGGCGTCGGGTACCAGCGGGTTCGCGAGCAGCGCCCTGAGCGCGAGCGATCGGTCACCGGTCACCCCGGCCTCGATCGTCAACCGCTCGTAGGCCTTCGCGTGCTGGACGAGCCCGAGCATGTCCGGATCGAGCGGCGCGACGGGGATCGGGTGCGCGCCCTCGGCGTCGATCCTCGCGGCGACCTCCACGACGTCGTCGTCGGCGAGGTTCGGGATCGCTCCGGCGTTGCGGGCGTTCACGACCTGCACGTCGCCGGCCCCGGACGCGAGCGACGCGACGAGCTGGGCCGCCGCTTCGCTGTAGAACGCCCCGCCACGGCGCTCGAGGAGCGAGGGCTTCTCGGCGAGCCCGGGGTCGCGGTACAGCTCGAGCAGGTCGTGCTCGATCCGCATGACCTCCTCGGCACGCGTGGTCCCTCCGGCTTGACGTTCGAGCATCTCCCGGGTGCGGTAGTAGTAGCGGAGGTAGTAGGAGGGGACGGCCCCGAGCGCTCGCACGAGCTCGGGAGGGATCTCCGCGTCCGCGCTCAACCCCTCCAGGTCGGTCCGGAGGAGCTCGGGCAGGCGGTCCATCCCGTCGACCTTCACCGCCCGAACCCAGGACAGGTGGTTCAGCCCGACGTGTTCCAGCTCCACCCGCTCGGGATCGACCCCGAAGCGCTCGGCGAAGCGGCGCTGGAACCCGATCGCGACGTTGCACAGGCCGATCGCGCGGACGTCACGATCGAGCAGCGCCTGGGTCACCAGGCCGGTGGGGTTCGTGAAGTCGATGAACCAGCACCCGGGCGCGCCGCGGCGCGCGGCGAGCTCGGCGAGCTCGAGCACGACCGGGACCGTCCGAAGCGCCTTCGCGAACCCGCCGGCGCCGGTGGTCTCCTGCCCGATGCACCCGAAGCGCGGCGGGATCGTCTCGTCGAGCAGCCGAGCCGCCTGGCCGCCGACGCGGAGCTGCACGATCACGAACGCGGCGCCGTCGATGGCCTCGTCGCGATCGCCCGTCAGGACCGTGCGGCCGCCGAACCCCGCCCGGTCGAGCATCCGGCGCGCGAGGCCGCCCACGACCTCCAGCCGCGAGGGATCGACGTCCAACAGCGCGAGCTCGTCGACGGGGAACCGGTCGGCCCGCCGGATGAAGCCTTCGACCAGTTCGGGCGTGTAGGTGCTCCCGGCCCCTACGATCGCCACCTTCACACCCATCGTTCGGCATCGTACACTCCGGGCGATGAAATGGTTAGGAAAGTTTCCTGACTCATTCTTCGCCGAGATCGCCGGCCAGCCCGACGCCCTGCGGCGGGCCGCGCGGGCGCTCACCGAGCAGCTGGACACGATCGAGGCCGTGCGTGACGCCGGCCGCCGAACCGGCGGCGGGGTCGTCTTCACGGGCATGGGGGCCTCGTACGACGCCTGCTATCCGGCGGTGAACGAGCTCGCGGTCCACGGGGTCCTCGCGCTGCAGATCGATACGGCGGAGCTCCTGCACTTCCGAACCCACGTCCTGTCAGCCGCCACCGTGCTGGTGATCGTGAGCCAGTCGGGCCGGAGCGCGGAGGTGGTTCGCCTGCTCGACGCCTTCGAGGATCGCGCCGAGCGGCCGGTGGTGCTCTCGGTCACGAACGGGCTCGCGAACCCGCTCGCCGAACGAGCCGACCTGCGACTGGACACCCGAGCGGGGACGGAGCAGGGTCCCTCCACGATGACGTTCGCGGCCTCGCTCGTGCAGCTGGCGGCGGTCGGCGGCGCGTTGACCGGGCGGTCGGACGTGGATCCCGTCGGGCGCGCGAATACGGCGGCCCGCGAGGCCTCCGACGCCGTGGAGACCGTACTGGAGGACGAGAACCTCGCTGCCCGGATCGCCGACGTCGCGGACCGCGACACGCTCGTCCTGCTGGCGCGGGGTCCGGCTCGGGCGGCTGCCGAGATGGGTGCGCTCACGCTGAAGGAATGCGGCGTCACGGCCGAGTCCTACGAGGCCGCCGCGTTCCGGCACGGACCGTTCGAGCTCGCCGGTCCCGCGCTCGGCGCCATCGTCGTCGCGACCGAGCCCGAGACCCTCGGGCTCGACCTGGGGCTCGCCGCCGACCTCGTCGAGACCGGCGCCCCGGCCGTGGTCCTGTCGTCCCGAGGCGACGTGCCCGCTGGGGCGCTCGGGGTGCGGATCCCGTCGGTGGACCGCCTGCTCTCGTCCGCGGTCTCCATCGTCCCGATCCAGCTGCTCGCGTGGCGGCTCGCGAACACGCGGGGGCGCGTCCCCGGCGCCTACACCAGGGCCTCGAAGGTGACGACCCGTGAATGACGGTCCACGGGTCGCGCTGACGTTCGACGCGGAGCATCCGGATCGGCCATCCGCCGCGCCGGGCGGCGCCGAGCGCATCCTCGATGCGCTCGGACGATCGCAGGCTCGGGCGACGTTCTTCGTGCAGGCCCGGTGGGCCATGGCGAACCCGAGCCTCGTCCGGCGGATCGCCGATGAGGGACACCTGATCGGCAACCACTCCACGTACCACGCTCGCATGACGCTGCTGTCGGACGAAGGGCTGCGCGCCGACGTCCGACAGGCGGGCGAGACGATCGCCGAGCTCGCGGGCGTCGATCCGAGGCCGTGGTTCCGCTGCCCGTTCGGTGACGGGCACGACGACGAGCGGGTGGTGCGCGCGCTCGAGGAGCTCGGCTACGTGAACGTGCACTGGCACGTCGAGACCCAGGACTGGGAACCCTGGCGGACCGCGGAGGAAATCGGCAGCGACACCGTCTCGGGCGCGATGCAGCATGGTGACGGCGCGGTGGTCCTCCTGCACACGTGGCCCCTCGCGACCGCCGACGCCGTACCGGTCGCGCTCGCGGGCTTCGAGCGAGCAGGTGTCCGCTTCGCGGCGATCGACGAGCTGGAGGCGCTCCCGTGAGCCGGGCGGCCCTGGTCGCGGTCGACGGGGGTGGCTCGAAGGTGGACGCCGTCGTCGTGGCCCGGGACGGCACGCTGCTGGGCACCGCCAGGGTGGCGCCGTCCGACGGCGCTCGCGCGAAGGGTGAGCTCGCACCCGTCGTATCGGCCGTCGAGGCGGCCTTTCGGAGCGCGGGCGCCCATCCGGGGCAGCAGCCCGTCGCCTCCCTCGGCGTCTTCTGCCTCGCCGGCGCGGACCTGCCGTCGGATGAACGCTCGATCCTGCGCCGGGTCCAACAGCACGGTTGGACCAGCGAGACGGTGCTCCGCAACGACACGTTCGCCGTCCTGCGCGCGGGGACCGACCGGACCTGGGGTGTCGGTGTCGTCTGCGGCTTCGGCACCAACTGCTCGGCCGTGGCGCCGGACGGCAGGACCTACCGCTTCCCGGCGCTCGGCTGGATCGCCGGCGACTGGGGCGGCGGTTCCGACATCGGCGAGGCGGCCCTGTGGCATGCGGTCAGGTCCGAGGACGGACGAGGGCGCCGCACGGCCCTGGCGTCCCGCGTGGCCGTCCACTTCGGCTTCCGACGACCCCGGCAGGTGATGCAGGCGATGTACTTCGGCCGGTTGGCCGAGGGTCGCGTCGCCGAGCTGCCGCCGCTCGTGTTCGCCGCGGCGGCCGAGGGGGATGCGGTCGCGACGTCGATCGTCGACCGTCAGGCGGACGAGATCGTCGCGATGGCGGGGACGGCCATCCGCCGGCTCCGGATGACCAAGCTCGACGTCCACGTCGTCCTGGGTGGCGGGATCTTCCGCAATCGGTTCGCGCCGTTCTTCGACCGGATCGACGACGGGATCCGGGAGATCGCACCCACCGCCTCCCTGAACGTCCTCGAGGCGCCCCCCGTCCTGGGCGCGGCGCTGCTGGGGCTCGACCGCCTGGGGGCGAACGGCCGAGCGAAAGCTCGCCTGCAGGCTGCCTTGACCGACGCTTCCCTCGACCACAGACTCGAACGCGGGGAGCGAGGGTAGCCATGGCGAGGATCGTGCTCGACGGGGTCACGAAGGTGTTCGGCGCTGACGTCGTGGCCGTCGACGACGTGTCGCTCGAGATCGGCGACGGCGAGTTCATGGTCCTCGTCGGTCCGTCGGGGTGCGGCAAGTCCACGATCCTGCGGATCCTCGCCGGTCTCGAGGAGGTGACGGCCGGCGAGGTGTTTATCGACGATCGGCAGGTCACGGACCTTCCCCCCAAGGCCCGCGACATCGCGATGGTGTTCCAGAACTACGCGCTCTATCCGCACATGACCGTCGAGCAGAACATCGGGTTCGGTCTCAAGCTGCGGAAGACGCCGGCGGACGAACGCGAGCGTCGCGTGGAGGACGTCGCCCGCATCCTCGGTCTCGACGGCCTGCTGCAACGCAAACCGGCCGAACTCTCCGGGGGTCAGCGGCAGCGCGTCGCGATGGGCCGCGCGATGGTCCGGGAGCCGGTGGCGTTCCTGATGGACGAACCGTTGTCGAACCTCGACGCCAAGCTCCGGGTCCAGATGCGGGGACAGTTCGCGAAGCTGCACGAACGCCTCCGAACGACCACGGTGTACGTGACGCACGATCAGGTGGAGGCGATGACGCTCGGGGAACGCGTCGCCGTGCTGCGCGACGGCGTGCTGCAGCAGGTCGACACCCCGCAACGCCTCTACCAGCGCCCTGCGAACCTGTTCGTCGCCGCGTTCATCGGCTCGCCACCCATGAACCTGGTGGGCGCGACGGTGGGTGACGGCGCCGTCCGGTTCGCGGGGTTCGAGATCCCGATCCCCGGCGACCTGGATCTCGCCGCCTTCGAGGGACGGGACCTGATCCTGGGCATCCGACCGGCGGACCTCGAGGACGCGGCCGTCTGGTCCGGGTCGAACCTCCCGACCATCACGGTGATGGCGGACGTCACCGAGGATCTGGGGTCGGAGGTCAACGTCCTGTTCGCGGTCGACGCGCCCCCGGTCGAGACCGACGAGACGCTCGCCGCCTCGGAGCAGGAGGGCGAGGGTGAGATCCCGCTCCTCGCCGAGGAGCGGCGCGCCGTGTTCTGCGCTCGTGTGGATCCTCGGACCTCGTGCGGTCCGGGCACGCCGATCCGCCTGTCGATCGACCCTCGCAGGTTCCACTTCTTCGACCCGCACACCGGCCTGGC
>DASXTX010000207.1:0-3476 GCA_036505195.1 Actinomycetota bacterium | reverse complement strand
CGGCTCGTGCACGAGCGCACGCCGGCGATCGTCGCGTGCGACGGGGTCCACCTCGCGCAGCACCGCCGGATCGACGTCCGCGCGATCGGCGCCGACCTGGTGGTGTGCTCCCCCTACAAGATCTTCGGTCCGCACCTCGGGATCCTGTTCGGGCGCCGAGAGGTGCTGTCCTCGCTCCGCCCGTACAAGGTCCGGCCGGCCGAGGACGCGCTCCCCTTCGCGTTCGAGACGGGGACCCAGAACCACGAGGGCTTCGCGGGGTGGGTCGCCGCGGTCGAGTACCTCGCCGAGCTCGGCGAGGGCGCAGGCCGGAGGGCAGCCGTCGCCGACGCGTTCGAGCGGGCGATCGTCCCGTACGAGGCCGCCCTGTCCGAACGCTTCCTCGACGGGATCCGCGGCATCGGGTCCGTCCGCCTCTACGGCATCGCGGACCGGAACCGGCTGGCCGAACGCACGCCCACGTTCGCGATCCGCGTGGGCGATCAGCACCCGGCCGAGACCGCGAAGACGCTCGCCGAGCGGGGGATCTTCGTATGGGACGGCAACTACTACGCGCTCGAGATCATGGAGCGGCTCGGACTGCAGGACTCGGGCGGGGCGGTCCGGATCGGGTTCTGCCACTACAACACGCCGGCCGAGGTGGACCGTGTGCTCGAGGAGCTCGCAACCCTGGCGTAGCCGCGAGGCATCCCCGCGAGATGCACGAGCCGCGTTGCTAGGATGACGCGGCTCCGGCCACCTCCGACCGACCTGGAGCGAGGTAACGGCATGCGGATCTTGATCCTCGGCGGCGACGGCTACCTCGGGTGGCCGACCTCGATGCACTTCGCCCGCAAGGGTCACGAGGTGCACGCCGTCGACGACTACCTCCGCCGTCGCGCGCACGAGGAGGCGGGGACCGATTCGCTCACCCCGATCGGGGTGTCGCTGCCGGCCCGCGCCGAGGCCTTCCGGGAGGTCACGGGTCTCAAGATCGGCGTCACCGAGGGCGACCTGACCGACTGGAGCATGGTCGAGCGCCTGTTCCGCGAGTTCGCGCCCGAGGCGATCGTCCACTACGGCGAGATGCCGAGCGCCCCCTACTCGATGATCGACCGCGAACACGCGGTGTTCACCCAGACGAACAACGTGGTGAACACGCTGAACGTCCTGTACGCGATCGCGGAGACCACCCCCGACGCGCACCTTGTCAAGCTCGGGACGATGGGCGAGTACGGCACGCCGAACATCGACATCGAGGAGGGGTACCTCGAGGTCGAGCACAACGGGCGTTCGGACACGCTCCCGTTCCCGAAGATGCCGGGGTCGATGTACCACCTGTCGAAGGTCCACGACTCGCACAACATCCATTTCGCGTGCCGGATCTGGGGGCTCCGCGCCACCGACCTGAATCAGGGCGTCGTCTACGGGATCGAGACCGACGAGACCAAGCTCGACGAGCGCCTGCTGACGCGCTTCGACTACGACGAGGTGTTCGGCACCGCGCTGAACCGCTTCTGCGTGCAGGCCGTGATCGGCCAGCCGCTCACTCCGTACGGCAAGGGGGGACAGACGCGCGGCTACCTGAACATCGTCGACACCCTGCAGTGCGTGGAGCTCGCTGTCCTCCACCCCGCGGGGGCCGGTGAGTTCCGCGTGTTCAACCAGTTCACCGAGCAGTTCTCGATCGTCGAGCTCGCGGAGCTCGTGCGGCACGCGGGGTCGGAGGTGGGGCTCGACGTGCGGATCGAACACGTCGACAACCCGCGCGTCGAGCTCGAGGACCACTACTACAACGCGCGGCACGCCAAGCTGCTCGAGCTCGGCCTGCAGCCTCATCTGCTCTCGGAGACGCTGATCGGGTCGATGTTCGAGATGATCGAGCGCTACAAGGATCGCCTGATCGCGGACCACATCCTGCCCGCCACCAGGTGGCGAGGCGTTCGGGAACGCTCGTCGGGCTGAGCCGTCCGGCCGGTCCCATCGCGTAGAGTCCAGAGCCATGTCGGCCCTGCGCATCGTCGGAGGCATCTTCGCCGCAGCGATCTTCGCGCTCGCCCTGATCCGTTACCGGCGGCGCCAGATCAGCCGGTTGAGCCTGATCATCTCGTCGCTGATCTCGGCCGTGCTCCTCCTGCTCGCGATCGCGCCCGGGCTGTTCAACCCGCTGTTCGAGGTCTTCAACTTCCAGCCGGGCAACGGGCAGCGCCTGACGGCCGTCTTGTTGTTCGCGGTCGGGGTCCTGTTCGTCCTGCTGATCCGGATACAGTCCGAGGTGGACACGAGCGAACGCGGGATCCGGCAGCTCGTCGAGTCGTTCGGGCAGTCGGCGTTCGACTGGGACGCGGCCGCCGATCTCCCCGCCGGGAAGCGGATCGTGGTCGTCTCCCCCGCCCACAACGAGGCCGAGAACGTCGCGGCCGTCATCGAGGCGATGCCGCCGGAGGTCGAGGGGTACCACGTCGTCCCGATCGTGATCGACGACCGCTCCGACGACGGCACCGCCGAAACGGCTCGGGCGGCGGGAGCGCTGGTGGCGAGCCTGCCGATCCGCCGCGGCGGGGGGCTCGCGCTCCGGGTGGGCTACGACATCGCCCTCAAGCTCGGGGCCGACATCGTCGTCACGATGGACGCCGACGGACAGCATCAGCCCGAGGAGCTCCCCACCCTCGTGGGGCCGATCATCGAGGGCCGGGCCGACCACGTGAACGGATCCAGGATGATCGGCGACTTCGAGCGCGAGGGCCTGATCCGTCACCTGGGCGTCCACTTCTTCTCGCGCGTCGTGACGATCCTGACCGGGCAGCGCGTGACCGACATCTCGAGCGGCTACCGCGCCACCCGCGCCGACACGCTCCGGGCGCTCATCCTGGAACAGGACCAGTTCTGGACCTCGGAGGTCACGATCGAGGCGCTTCGCCAGCGCGCGCGTGTCGTCGAGGTGCCCGTCACGTTCCTCACCCGCCGCGGCGGGGTTTCGAAGAAGCCGAAGTCGTTGCGCTACGGATGGAACTTCTCGAAGGCGATCGTCAAGACCTGGCTGCGCTAGCCGCCGCGACCTCGCCGGCCAGGCGGGCGTTGGACTCGAGCAGCGCCAGATTCGCCTCCAAGCTCTCGCCGTCGGTACGCTCGGACAGGCACGAGAGCAGGAACGGGGTGACCGCCTTGCCGCGGACGCCCTCGCGTTCGGCGATCCGCTCGCACGCCCTGACCGCGTCCTCGACCACCCTGGGGTCCATCGCGAACGGCTCGGGGATCGGGTTGCACAGGAGGACGGCGGCCGCGGCGTCGAGCTCGCCGAGCGCCCGCGCGATGAGGGCGGCCTCCCCCGGCTCGTTCACCCGATCGTCGAGGTCGACCGGCGCCTCGCGCGCCAGGAAGAACGGCAGCCGCCAGCAGGCGTAGCCGACGACGCCGACGCCCAGCTCCTCGAGCCGCTCGGCCGTGGCGACCGGGTCGACGATCGATTTCGGACCGGAGCACACGAGCAGGACCGG
>DASXTX010000206.1:0-23472 GCA_036505195.1 Actinomycetota bacterium | reverse complement strand
CTGGTCATGGAGAACGGCGCCGAGAGCGAGGAGGAGGTGATCGGCGCGCTCCTGCACGATGCCGCCGAGGACCAGGGCGGCCGCCCACGGCTCGAGGACATCCGGGAGGAGTTCGGCGAGGTCGTCGGTCACATCGTCGATGCGTGCACGGACAGCTACGACGATCCCAAGCCGCCCTGGCGCGAACGCAAGGAGTCCTACGTCGCCCACGTCCGCGAACGCGTCGAGCGCGGCGGGGACGAGCCCGCGCTGCGCGTATCCCTCGCCGACAAGCTCCACAACACCCGTGCGATCCTCGCGGACGTGCGCGAGAGCGGCGACGCCGTGTTCGAACGCTTCAGCGGCAAGCGCGAAGAGACGCTCTGGTACTACGCGGCGTTGGTGGACGCCTTCCGGGGCTTCCCCAACCGGATGGTCGGCGAACTCGAGCGAACGGTCGACGAACTCCGTCGGCTCGGAGCGGCACCCCCGTAGCGGCCGCCGACCTCAGCGGGAGTGACGCTCCCGCGGCGCACGGTGAGACTTCGAGTGCTACGTCGAGCGGTTCAGTTCCGGCCCGGTCATGGACGTCCCCGACCTCGTCGAGGGAGCGACCCAGTCGACACGCGTCGCGCCGTGGAAGGCGGCGAGTCGCTCGGCCTCCTCGTCGAGATCGCGCTCGGTCCCACGTGACGGGCGTTCGAACGGCGTGATCCGGATGGCGTCCGCTTCCACCCTCCAGGTCCCGGCGACCTGCCCGTCGACGAGGAGGGTCGGTGCCGAGTGCGGGGTCTTGGTGCTGAAGATCCGCGGCCGGAAGCGCTCCGGCAAGATCTGCGTCCGGCGTGCATGCACGAGCAACGTCGCGTCCCATGTCGGGAGGAAGCGGACCGGCGCGGGCGTCGCCGGGTCGGGGAGCGGCGCCCGCGGCAGGTCGACCAGCTCGCCGCCGTCGGGGTCTCGGAACCGACGCAGCGAGATCCGACCCAGGGCCGGCCCGAGCGAGGCGGGCGAGAGCCCGGACCAGCTCGCGAGGTCCTTGATCGAGGCGGGCCCGAACCCGGCGAGGTATCGACGGATCAGCAGCTCGATCCCCTGCTGCTCGGTCGCTGAGGGGAGGCCGACCCAGTCCTCGGCGAGCCCGTACAGGTCCGCGGCGCGACGATCCCACGTCCCCGACGGCGGGACGCGGACCAGGTCGAGCCACAGGCCGATGCCGTTCCAGGTCGAGCCGTCGACGCCGAGCGCCTGCATCAGCTCCCGGCGATGACGGGGGCCGTCGGCGAGCAGCGTTCGGGTTCGCTCGGCCGCCGAGATGACCTCGCGCTCGACGGCCCTGCGACTCGTCGCTCCGAGCCACCATGCCCGGCGCGCCCGGCGGATCGCTTCGACGAACGGCCAGTAATCGCCCGCCGAGACCATGTGGATCGTCATCCGTAGCAGCGTGCCCTGGATCACGGACCGTCGTTCGAGCGCGCGCGTGAGCGCGGCGCGTTCGAACGAGCGCAACCGCGACCACAGGCCGAGGTAGGCGGAAGGTGCGTACTGGGCCTGCAGCCCCCCGATCCGCTCGATCGCCTTCGCGACCGGCAGCGCGGAGCGCTCCAGCAACAGCTGCCGCGCGAGCAGCGCGCGGTTCAGCTCACGTTGGGTTAGCGTCCGCTCGGCGATCCGGGAAGTCTAGGCCCGCGGCGGCGAGCAGCCCGGTCGCGGTTCGATCCCAGGTCCACTCGCGACCGACGAACGCGCTCACGGCCGCGCGGAGCTCGTCGCGCTCCGCGGCCGGGAGCTCGAGCACGTGATCGAGCGCCGACGCCAGTCGCGCCACCGCCCCCGGGCCCGGCTCGAACGTGAGCAGACCCGGACGGCCGATCGCGGCCTCGAGCGCCGCGCCGACCTCGCCGAGGCCCGAGTGGCGAGCGACGAGCGGGAGGGCCCCCGCGGCCGCGCCCTCGGCGGCCACCATCCCGAACGCCTCGGGAAGGATCGAGGGCACCACCATCACGTCCATCGCGGCGAGCGCGTCGGGGGCGTACCGGTGATCGAGACGGCCCGTGAACGTCACGTCTCGCTCCCCCGTCCGCGCACCGGGATCGGGCCCGGCCTCGATCGGGATCTCGCGAACCTCGCGCAGCCATGCGAGCGCCTCGGCGTCGCCGCGCTCGAGCGCGATCGCGAGCGCGGCGAGCCACTCGCGGTACGAGCCGAACCCCACCACCAACGCGTGCGCCTCGTGGTGCGCCGTCCGGTGCGCCTGGAGCATCAGCTCGACACCCTTCTGCGGGATCAGCTTGCCGAGGTAACCGACGATCGGCCCGCTCGTGCCGGCGAGCCGTCGGAACCGGGCCGCCGCGTCCGGCTCGGGCACCGCCTGGTCGTAGGTCTCCGCGAGGTCATCGAGCGCCTCGGCGTGCCGATCGTCGAGGACCCGCTCCACCTGCTCGTCGATCGACGAGGGCCGTCCGCGAGCCGTGTCCGGATCCTTGTCGAGCAGCTCGGCGGCCTCGAGCAACGCCTCGGTCGGCGGTCGCGGCCGGAACGCGGAGACCTCGACGCCCGGCGGGACGATCCGGACGAGCCCCTCGATCCCCGGGACCAGGGCCGAGCAACGCGCGAGTACGTCGGCGGTCGGCCCGACGATGGCGCGCGCCGCCTCGAGCCCCTCGCGCGCGAGCTCGCGGTATCGCTCCTGGATCCGCACCGCGTACTCGATGTCGCTGCCGTGGATCTTCGCGACGTACCGACCCGCGCCGAGCGCGCGTCTGCCGATCGCGGCACCCGGGATCGCGTGACCCGTGAACGTGATCTCCGTCCCGTGCCACGCGGCGGCCGCACGCAGCGCATCGACGTTCGCCCGCAGGTAGGAACCGAGGTCGTCATCCGAAAGGTCGACGAACCGACAGACCTCTTCGAACCCCTCGTACCGGTCGACGACGAAGACGGGGATCATCGAGCCGATCCGAGGTCGGAGCACGACGCAGCGCCCGGGCGCGCCCCGCACGGTTCGCGATGTCAGCTCCGACGGCCCGTCGAGGCCGATCGCTCCGAACGCGTCGATCCACGGGTACCGCTCGGGATGCTGTTCCTGGCACAACAGCAGCACGTCGTGACCGGCGGCGCGGTAGTGCTCGGCCACGCGCGCGGTCGCGACGTTGGACCCCGAACCCTCGAGGAGCCACCCGTGCCACAGGAGGATGCGCATCGTCGGATGCTAGACGAGCTCGTTCGACCGGTCAGGCAACGACACCCTTGCGGTGCAGCCTCGGTGCGGGTCGCTCAGTTGGGAAGGGTCTTGATCTCCGACGCCTTCAACCGGCGTGTCTCCGGGGAGAGTCGCAGGCCGATCATGCCGAGCGGGGCGGCGGTCCAGGCACCGTCCTTGAGGATCTCGACGCTCAGCATCCCGTCGTCGGACTCCCCGATCCGGAGCGTCTTGCCCTCTCTCGTACGGTAGAAGTCCACGCGTACAGGATACCGGTTCGGCGGGCGCGGGTCGCGGGGCCATGCTCGCCCTCCTATCGTGTCGATATGCCCGCTCGCAAGGAGATCCTCGAGGCCGCCGGCCGCGAGGTGAACGTCTCGAACCCGGACAAGGTGTTCTTCCCGACGACCGGACACACCAAGCTCGACCTGATCCGCTACTACCTCGCCGTCGCCCCGGGGGCGCTCCGCGGGATCGCCGGCCGCCCGATGGCGTTGAAGCGGTTCGTGAACGGCGCCGAGGGCGAGTTCTTCTTCCAGAAACGCGCGCCCGCATCGCGCCCCGAGTGGATCGAGACCGTGGAGCTCAGCTTCCCCTCGGGCCGCACCGCGGAGGAGATCGTGATCCGCGACGCCGCGCAGCTCGTGTGGATCGTGAACCTCGGATGCATCGACCTGAACCCGCACCCGGTACGCGCGGACGACCTCGATCATCCCGACGAGCTGCGCGTCGACCTCGACCCCGTCCCGGGCATCGAGTGGCCGCAGATCCGCGACGTCGCGATGGTCACCCAGGAGGTGCTCGAGACGTTCGGCCTGGCCGGGTGGCCGAAGACCTCGGGCTCGCGTGGGATGCACGTGTACGCGCGGATCGAACGCCGGTGGACGTTTCCCGAGGTGCGGCGGGCGGCGCTCGCGGTCGCCCGTGAGGTCGAACGGCGCGCCCCGGACCTGGCGACGAGCCGCTGGTGGAAGGAGGAGCGTCACGGCGTGTTCCTCGATTACAACCAGAACGCGAAGGATCGTACGGTCGCCTCCCAGTACTCGGTCCGTCCGACGCCCGACGCTCGCGTCTCGACGCCGCTGCGATGGGACGAGGTCCCCGGGTGCGATCCGGACGCGTTCACGATCGACACGGTGCCGACACGCTTCGCCGACATCGGCGACCCGTCCGAGGGCATCGACGAGGCGTCCGGCTCCCTCGAGCCGCTCCTCGAGCTCGCGGCGGAGCACGAGGCGGCGGGGTTCGGCGACGCGCCGTGGCCGCCGCAGTACGCGAAGCAGGAGGGCGAGCCGGCCCGCGTCCAGCCGTCGAAGCGCCGGCGCGGCACGCCGCAGAAGGAGGGCGTCGTCCCGCCGCCCGCGCCGGGGAAGCGGACCGGTCCGACCGGCCGGCGACGGACCAAGGCGCCGCTGATCGAGATCGCCCGCGCGGAGACCGAGGCCGAGGCGATGCAGGGGTTCGAGCGATGGAAGGCGCGGCATCCCGAGGTCGCCGCCGCGCTGCAACCGGCCGACGTGATGGTCGATCCGATGCGAGGCCGATCGACCGCCTGGTACAGGATCCGGGTGAACCTGCGCAACGTGCCCGAGGACGAGCGGCCGCCGCAGGAGGCGCTCGAGGTCGACTACGACCCGTGGGAGGGCATGGACGTCGAGGCGTGGCGCCGGGCGGAGCGGGAGCGATCGAAGGAGCCGAAGGAACGGTAGGGGGCGCCGGCCGTTCGCCGGCGCCCCTTCCCGCGGTGCGTGGTGACGCCTCCTACAGACGGGCGCCGTAGATGTTCTGGTCTAGACCTCCCTCGTCGAGGCATGGGTCGCCGATCGTGGGCGTGATGTACGCCGGCGCGTTGATGTCGTTCGGGTCGTAGACGCAGTTGTCCTGGAAGACGCTGAAACCGTTGTCCGAGGCACCGTCCCGAGGATCGTCGCCGGAAACCAGGTCCCGCGAGTCCGTCCAGGCGACGTTGACGGCGCCCGGAACGGACGAGACGTAGAGGTAGTCGCCCCAGAACCCGACGCGCCGGGAGCCGTGCGTCTCCCAACCGAAATTGCTCCCAGCGCTGCTCACGGGTGTCTCGGTCCACGAGACGCCCCCGTCGGTCGACTGCGCGACGAATGCCTGCACGACGTCACCGGAGTTCACGCCCTCCGCCGTGTTGCCCGGCGGGATGTCCGGGTCGTACGCGGGGTCGCTCCGAGAGTCGTAGAAGATGACGGTCATCGTCCCGTCGGCCGAGGCGATGTCGGGGAACCATTGATGCCCGGCCGGCGCCCCGTCGAGGGTGATCGGGTCGTCGTCCCAGGTCTCACCGCCGTCGGCGGAGTTCCGGACGAAGACCTTGTTCTGGCCGCTCGGGAGCTCCGAGGCCCAGACGACGTGGACGCCGTTCTCGTCGGCCGCCACGGCGGAGTTGGTGAAGAACCTCGAGAAGGTGAACCCACTCTCACAGGCGAACGGCCCGTCGCCGCAATCCACGGTTCCGGTCGCACCCGCGAACTGGTTCGAGTCGAACAGCTCCACCGACGCGACGTTGATCGGGTCGCCGAACGATACCCCACCGTTGGTCGAGCTCAGGAGCCAGACGTCCGCCGTCGGCCGAGCGCTCGATGGGTACGTCAAGTAGGTCAGGTACACCGTTCCATCGGGCCCGACCGCCAGGTCGGCGAACGAGGCCGTCCCCTGCTCTTGCGGGGTCACCCTGAAGGGCTTCGCGAACGAGTCGCCGCCGTCGGTCGACCGGGCGAACAGGACGGCGTTGGCCGGCCCGAAGGCGTGGTACTCGGACCAGGCGACGTACACGTTGCCGCCGTTCTCCCCGTCGGTCTGGTCGACCGTGAGGTTGATCTTGTCCTGGAACAGCCCCGACTGGAACAGACCGGACGGCGTCCCCTTCTTGACCAGGACCGTCTGATCGTACGCGGCGCCGTGATCCCCGTAGCGGGCGACGTACACGCCGCCGTTGATCGGCTTGGACCGGTTGAAGCAGATGAACCCGTAGAACAGGTTCCCGTCGCCGTCGAAGGCCTGGGTCGGGTCCCCCGCCGCGCCGCACGCCCCGTGTACCGGAGAGGCCTCGCCGAAGTCCGACGTGTCGTGGGGGTACCCGGGGACCAGGCTGTTCGCCCATGTAGCTCCGCCGTCCACCGAACGGTAGTAGCCGGCCCAGACCTCGCCATTCACGATCGCGGCGCAGTAGTCGTTCGCGCCCGCCACGACGACTTCGGTGTCCGAGGGGTCGACCGCCACGGTCGGCTCGTTCTGTTGACGACGACCCTTGCTGCATCGGGTCATCGTGTCATCGGTGCCGCCGCCGGCCAGCTGATAGCTGCCCGCGGTGTTATCACCCGTCACGCGGGCGTCCGTCGCCGCCTGAGCTGGCAGCGCAAGCCCCACCGCTAGGCCAAGCGCGACGAGCGAGAAGAGCGCTCGACGTCTCATCTCGTACCTCCTTCCCCCCGCCTACCGGGGGACACGAGAAGGCGGCTACCCAGGCGCTCCCTGGCTAAACCTCCGCCCCGTTGCAGGGCGCGGGGTGGTCTAGGCTGCGGCCGTGACGGACCGGCTGTTGCTCGACGTCTCGAGCCTGATGTACCGAGCGTTCTTCGCTTGGGGGCAGGAGCTCCGCTCACCCGGCGGACGGCCCGTCGGCGCGGTCCACGGATACCTCGACATGACCACCCGTCTGCTCGTCACGCGGCGGCCGGGCGAGATCGTCCACGTCTACGACCACGAGTGGCGGCCCGTCGCTCGGACGGACATGTACGCGGGCTACAAGTCCAACCGGCCCGAAGACCCCGAGGACCTGCCCGAACAGTTCCCGATGCTGCGCCAGGTCCTCGACCTCACCGGCATGTCGCAGGCGATGACCCGCGGCTGGGAGGCCGAGGACGCGATCGGGGCAATCTGCGCGAGCGCCGCGAAACGCGACCGCATCGAGATCGTGAGCGGCGACCGCGACCTGATCCAGCTCGTTCGCGATCCGAGCGTGAAGCTGCTGTTCACGCTGCGCGGCGTCTCCGAGCTGCTCGACCTGGACGAGGCGGGCGTGCTCGAGAAGTACGGCGTGCCCGCGTCCCGGTACCTCGAGTTCGCGATCCTGCGCGGCGACGCGAGCGACGCCTTGCCGGGGGTTCGCGGGGTCGGCGAGAAGACGGCTCGCGCGCTGGTCCAGACGTACGGGTCGCTCGACGAGCTCCTGGAGGACGCCCGCTCCTCGGAACCGAGGCCGGGCCCGCTCAAGGGGAAGCCGGCGCTCCGAGCGCGTCTCGTCGAGAGCGCCGACTACGTGGCGACGATGCAGCGGCTGGTGCCGGTGAACGCGGTCGCGCCGGTCGACCAGTGGCGCGGTGAGCGCGACGACGAGGGACTGGACGCGCTGGCCGAGGAGCTGGCCCTGAAAGGACCGATCCAGCGGATGAAGGCCGCGCTCGACGCGCTCGCGGGGAAGGGCTGAGTCGTGGCCCGACCGCTGTCCGTCGGCGTGCAGCTCCCCGAGGTCGAGCGCGAAGTCCGCTGGCCGGAGCTCGCGGGGATGGCCCGTGCGGCCGAGGAGGTCGGCTTCGAGTCGATCTGGCTCGGCGACCACCTGCTGTACCGGGGCGACGGACGTCCCGAACGCGGGCCCTGGGACGCGTGGACGACGCTCGCAGCCCTCGCGGCGTCCACCGAACGCGTCCGGCTCGGCCCGCTGGTGGCCTGCGCGGCCTTTCACCCTCCGGGGATGCTCGCCCGGATGGCGGCTTCGATCGACGAGGTGAGTCGGGGACGGTTCGTCCTCGGGATCGGCGCCGGATGGAACGAGACGGAGTTCCGCGCCTTCGGCGTGCCGTTCGGGGAACGCGCGTCGCGGTTCGAGGAGACGTTCACGATCGTCCGTCGCCTGCTCGCGGGCGAACGCGTGACGTTCGAGGGGCGCTTCGCGCGCGTCGAGGACGCCGTGCTGCTCCCGGAGCCGGCCCGGCGCGTCCCGATGATGATCGGGTCCACCGGCGATCGCGTGCTCCGCGCCGCGCTTCCGCACGTGGATTCCTGGAACACCTGGTACACGGGCTACGGCAACACGCCCGAAGGGTTCGCCACGTTGAACGGACGAGTCACACGGCTCTCCGGAGAGGTGGGTAGGCCCGAGGGCGAGGTCGCCCGGAGCGCGTGCGCCCTCGTCGTGCTCGACCGGGACGCGGGCGAGCGGCCGATCGACGAGGGCCTCGTGCCCCTCGAGGGCTCGACGGAGCGGATCGCGGAGGGGCTGAGCGCGCTGGCGGAGTCCGGCGCCGACGAGGTCATCCTCGTCCTGTCGCCCATCACCGAGCGCTCGATCCGATCGATGGGCGAGGTGCTCGCGCTCCTCGACTGACCACCGGCGGCCGCTCGCGCCGTGGCAGGATGGTCCGCATGTCGACGTGGGGACCGCTGGCGCTTGTCGGCGGTGACGAGCTCAAACCCGGCAACGAGCCGCAGGACGAGGTGCTGGCCCGGGCGGCGGGGGACGGACCCGCGTTCGTGCTCGCGACCGCGGCCGGGCGCCAGCGCCCCGAGGTGGCGGTCGCGAACGGGGTCCGGTGGTTCGCGAGCCTCGGTCTCGCGGTCGAGGAGCTCCCCGCGACGCGCCGGTCCGACGCGAAGGACTCGGCGAACGCGGCCCGCGCCCGCCAGGGCCGCCTCTTCTACCTCGTCGGCGGGGACCCCGGGCTCGTCCCCAAGACCCTCGCGGGGACTCCGCTGTGGGAGGCGATCGCCGAAGCGTGGCGCTCGGGTGCGGCCCTCGCCGGCTCGTCGGCCGGCGCGATGGCGCTGGGCGAGTGGACGCTGGTCCGGGAGCGGATGCCCGGGGACGACCGGCGTCGCTACCTGCCGGCGCTCGGGCTCGTCCCCCGCGTCGCGGTGCTGCCGCACTTCGAGACGTTCGGGCACCGCTGGGTGGAGACCGCGGAGCGGGCCGCGCCGCGGAGCGACGTCGTCCTCCTCGGCGTCGACGAACGCACGGCGGCGCTCCATGTCGACGGCGCATGGCGCGCGCTCGGCGACGGCGGCGTCACGGTGATCGCCGGCGAGGAGCGCCGGAAGTTCGCGTCGGGCGAACCGATCGAGGGCGTCCCGGCGCCGAACCCGAACCCTCCCGCACCGAGCTCGTGACGTTTCCTCGCTCGCAGTCCCGGGGAAGGACAGGAGAGGGACGACCGCGAGGAGGCGATCCGCATGGCCACCCGGAAGCAGACCCAGGCCGCGAAGCGTAACGTCCGCAAGGCGCAGCGTGCCGCCCGCACCAAGCGCACGATCGCGAAGCTGCCGAAGAGCACGCGCCGGGCGCTCGGGCAGCAGGCCGCCCGAGGCCGCTCCCGCGGAGGCAGGGCCGGCGCTGCGCTGGAGGACCGCAATCGGACGCAGCTCTACGAACGGGCGAAGAAGCTCAACATCCCCGGACGCTCGCGCATGGGCAAGTGGGACCTGATCCGAGCGATCCGACGCGCGAGCTGACGTTCGCGTGGCTCGCGCGGGCAACCGGCGTTCATAGACCGGTTCGGACGGCTACCCCTTGACGATGCAAGTGAGCGTCCGGTTCAGCCCGGGGATCAGCTGGATGTCGCTCAGCATCTGACCGAGCGCATCCATGTCCGCCACCTCGGCGTGGACGATGAGGTCGTAGGGCCCCGTCACCGACTGGGCCAGGCGGACGCCGGTGATCGAGCCGATCTCGCTCCGCACCTTCGACCCGCCGCCCGCCTCCGTCTGGATCAGCACGTACGCCTTCAGCATCCGACCTCCCCGCCGCGAGTGGACATCGTGCCCTCAGAGCCGCTCGGCGTGCAACCGTGCGGGTCAGCCTGGCATGTGGCGCGACCCGTACCCCGGCTCCGGTCGGCTCACCGCGGGACGATCACCGGCGTCGCGTCCGAGCCCGAGCGGGCAGCCTCGAACGCCTCGGGCGCCCGCTCGAGGGGGAACGTCCGGGTGGTCGCCGCGAGCGGGATCCGCGCCGCGAGCTCGAGCAGCGCCTCGCCGTCGCGCCGCGTCAGGTTCGCCACCGAACGCAGGACGCGCTCCCCCCACAGCAGCTCGTACGGGAACGACGGGATGTCGGACATGTGGATCTCGGCGCAGACGACCGAGCCGCCAGGCGCGACGGCAGCAAGGGCGAGCGGGACCAGCTCGCCGGCGGCCGCGAACACGATCGCCGCGTCGAGCGGTTCGGGGGGCGGCTCCGTGGAGTCGCCCGCCCACGTGCACCCGCGTTCGAGGGCGAGCCGCTGCGTCTCGGTGTCCCCGGGCCGTGTGAACGCGAAGACCGTCCGGCCCTCGAAGCGCGCGATCTGCGTTACGAGCCGCGCCGCGTTGCCGAACCCGAAGAGCCCGATTCGCTCGACGTCTCCGGCGAGGCGCTTCGCGCGGTAGCCGATCGCCCCGGCGCACAGGAACGGCGCCGCCGCGACCGGCTCGAACGCAGGCGGGACCGCGAGGCAGAACCGCGCGTCGGCCACGATGAAGTCGGCGTCACCGCCGTCGAGGTCGTAGCCGGTGAACCTCGCGTTCGGGCAGAGGTTCTCGCGGCCGCTCGTGCAGAACGCGCACGTGCCGTCCGCCCACCCGAGCCAGGGGACGCCCACGAGGTCGCCGGGCCGCCGATCGACCACGCCGTCGCCGACGGCCGAGATCGTCCCGACCGCCTGATGTCCGAGGATCAAGGGAAGCTTCGGGCGCGCGAGCTCGCCGTCGATGATGTGCAGGTCGGTCCGGCACACGGCGCACGCGGCGACCTCCACCAGGACCTGGCCCGCGGCGGGTTCGGGCGTCGGGACCTCGCGTACCTCAAGCCGTCCGGGAGCGTCGAGCACCGCCGCGCGCATCGTCATCGGCTCGCCCAGCGTTCGACCAGCGCGCGCTGGTCGTCGTCGAACCACGGCGGATCGCCCGCTGCGACGTTCGACGCCGCGTGCTCGGCCTGCGACGTCGCGGGGATCGCGACGGCGATCCGCCGATCCGACAGGCACCACCTGAGCAGGGCCTGGGCCCACGTCCGCACGCCCAGCGCCGGCAGCACGGCGGGATCGTCCGGCGGACGGCGCAGCAGGGAGCCTTCGGCGAACGGCCGCATCGCGATCACGCCGATCCCGAGCTCGGCCGCGAGCGGCAGCACCTCGCGCTCGCATCGGCGTTGCACCGGGTTGTACGGGACCTGGACACTCTGGACGCGACCCGTCCGCATCAATGTGACGAGCTCGTCGAACGCATCCTCGCGGTAGTGCGTCGCGCCGAGCAGCCCGATCCGGCCCGCGTCGCGTTCGGCCTCCAACCACCCGAGGTGCTCGCGCCAGGCCACGAGGTTGTGGATCTGTTCCACGTCCACGCGGCCGCCGAACGCCCCGAGCTGGGCCTCGAGCTGCGAGCGACCCTCGTCCGGCGACGACGTCCAGATCTTCGTCGCGACCATCACCTCGACGCGGGCCCGCAGGGCCGCCAGCGCCCGGCCGAGCACGCCCTCGGCGCGCCCGTACATCGGGGAGGTGTCCACGAGGCGCGTCCCACCGTCGACCTGCGTCCGCAGCACCGCGACCGACTCCGTCTCGTGTCGCGGGGAGACATCGAACACGTTCCACGTCCCGAGACCGATCACCGGAACGTCCAGACCCGTCGCGCCGAACGGCCGGAGCTCCACCCGGTGGCGGGTCAGTCCTCGGTCGAGCCGTTGTGCTCGCGCAGGAAGCGCTCGAGCTCGGCCGCGATGTCCTCGCCGCTCGCGACCTGGAGGACGGGCGCGTCGTCGTCCTCGTCGCCGGTGACCTCCGATGCCTCCTCGAGCCGGCGCACGTAGGCCGCGAGGTTGCCGTCCTCCTCGATCGCCTCGGTCACCTCCCGCTCGAACACCCGGGCGGCGAGCTCGATCTCCCCCGTGTCGATCTCGAGCCCGGTCAGGTCGCGAAGCGCCTCGAGCAACGCGAGCGCGACTTTCGGGTTCCTCGACTGCGGCAGGTAGTGAGGTGCGGCCGCCCACAGCGACAGGGCCGGCAGGCCGGCGCGCGACGCGGCCGAGTTCAGGATGCCGACGATGCCCGTCGGCCCCTCGTACCGGGCCGGCAAGATCCCCGGTTTGGCGAGCCAGTCTTCGTCCTCGCTCGCGGCGTTGACGGGCGCCGGCCGCGTGTGCGGGACATCAGCGAGGAAGGCGCCGAGCGTCACGAGCAGGGACACGTCCAGGTCGTTGCAGACCTGCAGGATCGTCCCCGCGTAGGTGCGCCAGCGAGTGTTCGGCTCCACCCCCACGAACACGATCGCATCGCGATCGTTGATCCGCGCCGAGAAGAAGCGGCTGGCCGGCCAGTCGATCCGCCGCGTCGAGCCCTCGACCAGTCGAACGGTCGGGCGGTGGACCTGGAAGTCGTAGAAGTCCTCGGGGTCGATCTCGGCGAAGCGACGAGCGCCCCACTGCGATCGGAGCGTGCGGACCGCCGTGGTCGCGGCCTCCCCGCCGTCGTTCCAGCCGCCGAACGCACACACCATCACGGGACGCGAGAGCTCCGGGCGAATGCGGTACTCCACGTGAGCCATCCGCACAGTCTGTCGTTTCGAGGGGTGCCTGTCATCCCTCCTCAGGACCCGATCACGAGCCCCCGATCGGGCACCGCCTCGAGCGGGGTGCTTGTCCGCGGCGACGGCTGGTGGCACGATGCCCTGCTCGCACGCAGGGGGGAACCACGATCGGAGCCCGCTCCACGTTCGGCCGACGACTGCGCAGGCTCGCGTTCATCGAGCTCGCCCTGCTCTCGACGCTCCTCGTCCCCTCCGCGGTCGCCGAGACCGCCACGGCCACGCTCTCCGCGTCGGCCTCGATCGTGAACTTCGGCGAGGCGGTCACGGTCTCGGGGTCGATCTCCGCCGACCCCGGGTGCATCGGCGGCAGGAACGTGACCCTGCAGTGGCAGCCGGACGACGCCTCCGGGTTCGCGGACGTCGCGACCGGGACGACAGCGGCGGACGGCTCGTTCACGTTCGTGCAGACGCAGCCGCACACGGGCCGCTACGGCGCGACGATCCAGGCTGGTGCGTCCTGCCTTGCCTCGACCACCAATCAGGTGCTCGTTCGGGTTCGCGAGCTGGTGGACGCCGCGCTCGTCGCCGGCTCGACGGAGGGCTCGTGCGTCGACGTCTCGATGTCGGTCCTGCCGGAACGACCCGGCCAGTTCGTCGAGCTCCAACGCCGGACGCAGCAGGGGTGGGAGCTGATTGAACGACTCACGCTCGACCCGGCGTCGCAGGCGCTGGCGTCTCCTTGCTTCACGTCCCACGGCTTCGGCGTGGTTCGCCTTCGCGCGCGCTGGGTGGCGCAGGACCCGCTCAACGAGACGGGCAGCTCGCCCATCCTGGCGTTCGAGGTCTCCAAGGCCCCGTGGATGCTCGAGATCGACCACGCGATCGGGACGCGACGGGTCTCGGTCGCCGTGGGTGAGGACGACGAGTTCCTGTACGAGCGGGCGGCGTCCACACCCCGGATCCCCGCGTCGAACGAGAAGCTCCTGCTCTCGATGACCCTCTACGAGGCCCTCGGGTCCGACTTCCGGATCCGGACCAGCGTCGCCTCGTCGGGGGGCTCGTCGGGAGCCGTGCGCAACCTCTGGATCCTCGGGCAGGGCGACCCCGGCGTGACCGCGGCGACGATCGGCATGCTCGCGCGCAGGGTGGCCGATGCTGGGATCGAACGGGTGCGGGGCCGGGTGTTCGGGAGCACCGGCTACTTCCGACGCGACTGGGACGCGCCGGGTTGGAACGCCGAGGCGCGCGACTACGTGAACCGCCCGACCGGGCTCGTGTTCGAACGCAACGCCCGAGCCGACCCCGAGCGGGAAGCGGCGGAGACGCTCACCCGCAAGCTCGAGGCACTCGGCGTTCGTGTGCGGGGCAAGCCGGGGAGCGGGCCGCCGCCGGGCGGGCTCGAGACGATCGCGTCCGTCACCTCGTGGCCGTTGCAGCGGCTGCTCACCAAGATGCTCCGACCCTCCGACAACTTCATCGCCGAGATGCTCGGCAAGCGGCTCGGCGTCGAGACGCACGGCGTGCCCGGGACGATCGCGAAGGGCGCCGCCGCGATCGAGGCGTGGACGGACGATCACGGGACGGGATTCACGCTGTACGACAACTCCGGCCTCTCGTACGCGAACCGCGTGACGGCCCAGGGCATCGTCCGCCTGCTGTGGTTCGCCGAGGACCAGCCGTGGGGACGGGATCTTCGTCGCGCGCTGCCGACGGGCGGCCAGGGGACCCTCCGCCATCGCCTGCGTGGGGTCGACGTCCGGGCCAAGACCGGGACGCTGGACGACGTGTCGGCGCTCTCGGGGTGGGTCAAGGTCCACTCGGGCGATTGGGTCGAATTCTCCGTGTTGTCCTTCGGGATGTCGAAGTCGACCGCCTCTGCGATCGAGGACCGGATCGTCGAGATCCTGCAGGATCGGCTCGGCTGACCTACCCCTGCTCCAGGGCCGTGTGTGAGAGAAGCTTCTCACCGGTCAACCCGGAGCGTGTTCCCACCGATGCTGAAAGGCGATGGATCCGACGACTGCAGAACCCGGCGCGGCCGAGCTCCTGGAACGCGGGCTCGTGCGCGATGAACACGAGGTCGGCGTCAGCTACGAAGCCCTCGTCGAGCACCAGGCCGAGACCGAGGCCAAGTACCGCAACCTCGTCGAGCAGCTCCCGTGCGTCGTGTACCTGGCCGAGTACGGGCCGAACGGCGAATGGCTCTACGTCTCGCCCCAGATCGAGCACGTGCTCGGGTACACCCAGAAGGAGTGGCTCGAGCACCCGCACCCGCAGGGATCGTTCACACACCCCGACGACCTCCCGCGCCTGAACGCCGAGGAGGCGTGCTCGATGGCGAGCGGCGATCCTCTCGAGATCGAGTACCGGATCCGCCGCGCCGACGGCGCGTGGGTGTGGCTCCACGACGAGGCCACGGCCGTGCGTGACGAGGACGGCCACCCGATCTGCCTGCAAGGGATGATGTTCGACATCACCAAGCGCCGTGCCGAGGAGGAACGACTGATCTCGCTCGATCGGCTCAAGGACACCCTGCTCCACACGCTGTCGCACGATCTGAAGGCGCCGCTGACGGCGATCCTGGTGGCCGCGAGCACGCTCGAGCGGCTCGGGGATCAGCTCGACGACGAGGTCCGCCGGCACATGCTCCGAACGCTCGTCGAACGATCCAAGGGGATGAACGCGCTGCTGACGGACCTGCTCGACCTCGACCGGCTCGACTCCGGCATCGTGGCGCCGCGGCGTTACCCGCTGGACCTTCACGAGCTGATCCGACACCTGTTGGCCAAGACGAAGGTCCTCGGCGATCGGACGGTCGAGCTCGAGGCCGGCGAGTGCCGGGCCAACGTCGATCAACCGAAGGTCGAACGCATCCTCGAGAACCTCCTCGCGAACGCCGACCTGCACACGCCCGACGGGACTCTGATCTGGATCCGCTGCTGGCGTGAGGGCGACGCCGCCGTGATCGCGGTCGATGACGACGGCCCGGGGGTCCCGGCCGAGCTCCGCGACAAGATCTTCGATGCCTTCTACCGCGGCCCCGACTCGGTGCACAAACCCGGTTCCGGGATCGGCCTGTCGCTCGTCGCGCGGTTCGCCGAGATGCACGGGGGCCGAACCTGGGTGCAGGCCCGCGAGGGCGGTGGCTCCTCGTTCCGCGTCCTGCTCCCCGACCGGAGCGGCTAGGTCGGGTGCCGCCGGGGCGGCCTGTACCATCGAACCCATGCGCACGCCCAGCACGCTGGCCGAGAAGATCTGGGAGCGCCACGTCGTCCACCGCGCCGACGGGGAACCCGACCTCCTGTACGTCGACCTCCACCTCGTGCACGAGGTGACCAGCCCGCAGGCCTTCGAGGGTCTGCGGCTCGCGGGTCGCTCCGTCCGGCGCCCCGACCTCACCGTCGCGACGATGGATCACAACGTCCCGACGGCTTCGGGTCCCGTGGACCCGGTGAGCCGGACCCAGATGGAGACGCTCGAACGCAACTGCACCCAGGCCGGGATCACGCTGTTCCCGACGGGGGATCTCGGGCAGGGGATCGTCCACGTGATCGGCCCGCAGATGGGGCTCACGCAGCCCGGGCTGATGATCGTCTGCGGCGACTCGCATACGAGCACGCACGGCGCGTTCGGGGCGCTCGCGATCGGTATCGGTACGAGCGAGGTCGAGCATGTCCTGGCGACGCAGACGCTGCCCCAACGGACACCCAAGACGATGGCGGTCACCGTCGAGGGCGAGCTGCCGGCCGGGGTCTCGGCCAAGGACGTGATCCTGGGGATCATCGCCAGGATCGGGACCGACGGAGGCGTGGGTCACGTCGTGGAGTACCGGGGGTCGGCGATCCGCTCGCTCTCGATGGAAGGCCGGATGACGGTCTGCAACATGTCGATCGAGGCCGGCGCGCGCGCGGGCATGGTCGCTCCCGACGAGACCACCTTCGCCTACCTCGAGGGCCGCCCGAACGCCCCGATCGGCTCGGAGTGGGACGAGGCGCTCGAGGACTGGCGATCGCTGCCCACCGACGAGGGCGCCACCTTCGACAAGGAGGCTGCGCTCGACGCGGCGGACCTGCGGCCGCACGTGTCGTGGGGGACCAACCCGGGACAGACCGTCACGATCGACGACGTCGTCCCCGAGCCTGCCGACGAAACCGCCGAGCGCGCCCTCGCGTACATGGACCTGCGCCCGGGCACCGCGATCCGCGACATCCGGCCCGACACGATCTTCATCGGCTCCTGCACCAACTCGAGGATCGAGGATCTCCGCGAGGCGGCGCGCGTCCTGGACGGACGGAAGGTCCGCGAGGGCCTGCGCGCGATGGTGGTGCCGGGCTCGATGCTCGTGAAGCGCCAGGCCGAACGGGAGGGACTCGATACGGTCTTCGCCGCCGCTGGGTTCGAGTGGCGGGACGCCGGCTGCTCGATGTGTCTGGGCATGAACCCGGATCAGCTCTCGCCCGGCGAGCGGTGCGCGTCCACCAGCAATCGGAACTTCGAGGGTCGTCAGGGCAAGGGCGGCCGGACCCACCTGGTCAGTCCGGCCGTGGCGGCCGCGACCGCGGTCCTGGGTCACTTCGCCGCGCCGGAGGACCTCGACGGATGAAGCCCTTCACGGAGCACACCGGACGGGCTTTGCCGCTCGATCGCTCGGACGTCGACACGGACCAGATCGTGCCGGCCCGGTACCTGCGCCGGATCGAGCGGTCGGGGTTCGGCCCGTTCCTGTTCGCCGAGTGGCGCAAGGACCCCGACTTCGTCCTGAACCGACCCGAGTTCGCCGGCGCGACGATCCTGCTCGCCGGCCCGAACTTCGGGAGCGGCTCCAGTCGCGAGCACGCCGTGTGGGCGCTCGAGGACGCAGGGTTCCGAACCGTGATCGCGCCCTCCTTCGCGGACATCTTCCGTACCAACTGCTGCAAGATCGGCGTCCTCCCCGTCGAGCTCGCGCAGGAGTCCGTCCGGGCGCTGATGGACGCGGTGCTCGACGACCCCACGACCGAGATCACGGTCGACCTGCAGGCCCTGCGCGTGAGCGCCCCGGCCGTGCACGAGGGCTTCGAGATCGACCCGTACACCCGCTGGCGCCTGCTCGAGGGTCTCGACGACATCGAGCTCACGCTGCGCAACGCGGACGCGATCGCTGCCTACGAGCGGGCCAGGCCCCCCCGGCTCCCATCGGTCACCCGGGCCTGACCCGCGCGGCGGCCGGCCCTCGCCGGTCTCAAGCGTCCCTTCGGAAGGGTCGATGCCAACAGGGCAATGTCCAAGCCCGAGCACATCGACGAGGCCGATGTCGGCCGTCCCCGAAAAGGCCCCATCCGACGACGGGCAAGCGACGTCCTGGTCCCACGGCCCCTGGCTGACAAGCCGCTCCGACGCGAGAGCGACGGGTGGCTCGAGCGGTGGATGGCCACCGTGGAGGATCTCGCGCGCCTGAAGGCGTCCCACCCGATGCTCGACGCGGTCATCGACGAGCAGCAGGGTCGCCGGATCCGGATCGGCAACCATTGGCTCGCGGACTTCGCCTCCTGCAACTACCTGGGTCTCGACCTCGACCGGGAGGTCATCGACGCGGTCCCCGAGTACCTCGCGAGATGGGGGACCCACCCCTCCTGGTCCCGGCTGCTCGGCAGCCCCGTCCTGTACGAACAGCTCGAGGAGACCACGACGGCGCTGCTCGGGTCCGAGGACTCGCTGCTTCTCCCGACGATCACCCACATCCACATGTCCGTGATCCCCGTCCTGGTCGGCAGCGGCGTGATGTTCCTCGACGGCAGGGCGCACAAGACGATCTACGACGGCGCGAGCGTGGCCCGCGGGCACGGAGCGACGATCCGGCGCTTCCGCCACAACGACGCCGAGCACCTCGAGCAGCTCGTCAAGGCGTCGAGGACGACCCCCCGCGTGATCGCGGTCGACGGCGTGAACTCGATGACCGGGAACGCCCCCGACATCAAGGAGTTCGCGCGCATCGCCCGGGAGCGCGACGCGCTCCTGTACGTCGACGACGCCCACGGGTTCGGCGTGATCGGCGAGCGCTCCCCCGAAGAGCTCTGCGAGTGGGGCATGCGCGGCAACGGCGTCGTCCGCCATCAAGGGGAGACCTACGACAACATCGTCCTGGTCGCGGGGTTCAGCAAGGCGTACAGCTCGCTGCTGTCGTTCCTCGCGCTGCCGTCGCGGCTGAAGGACGTGCTCAAGGTCGCTGCCCCCCCGTACCTGTACTCGGGCCCCTCGCCGGTCGCCTCGCTCGCGACGACGATCGCCGGCCTCGCGGTGAACGACGCCCGGGGCGACCTCTACCGCTATGAGATCTACCGCAAGACCCGGAAGGTCGTGGAGCGGCTGCACGAGCTCGACATCTACACGCCCAACGAGTCCGGGTTCCCGCTCATCGAGATCCCCCTGGCGCACCACGACGACATCGACGTCGTCGGCCGCTACCTGTTCGACCGCGGCGTCTACGTGACGATGGCGGCCTACCCCTTGGTCCCGAAGGATGAGACCGGCTTCCGAATCCAGATCACCGCGGCGAACCCTGACGACCAGATCGACCTTCTGTGCGAGGTACTCGGCGAGATCAACGAGCGGTTCGAGCTCCAGCACGAGCAGCACCGGCGTCTGATGCTCCGCGCTCGAGAATCGAGGGGATAGGCGGTGGCCAAGGGTCCCGTCGCACACGGGCTCGGCCGGGCCGAGGCGCTGTCCGACGCCGGCGAATACGCGGCCGCGCTCGAGGAGCTGGAGGCCGCGTTCGCGGCCGAGCCGCACAACGCCGCCGTGTTCACGGCCCGCGGATGGGCGCTCGAGAACCTCGGTCACGAGCGGCTCGGCGATGCGCGATTGGCCTACGAGGCCGCGCTCACGCTCGACCCCTCGGCGATGTGGGCGAAGGAGGGGCTGTCGAACGTGCTCCGGCGCATGGGTCACGGACGTGAAGCCGATCGGCTCTGCGAGGAAGTCGTGAGGGAAGGGCGTCGGCGCTACGAGGCGGAGGAAGACCTGTGGGAGCTCGTCGGATGGTGCGAGCTGCGGCTCGGCCGGTACGAGGACGCGGTGGCGACGCTCCGTGAGGCCCTCCGCCGTGACGGTCGCTGGATCGCGGTCCGCTTCGACCTCGCCCTGGCCCTGCTGTGCGCGGGCGAACGGTCTCGCGCCTTCCTCGAGTATTCGCGCGGGGTCCACCAGGCGGTGAACGGCGGCGTCGAACGGCTGCGCGGCTGCCTGCGCGTCGCGCTCGACGACCTGGAGGAGTCGCTCTCCGAGCGGCCGGCGCTCGCCACGACGCGCGAGGCGATCGCGGCACGCGACCTCCTTCGGTCGACCCTACGGGCCGCCCACCAAGCGGCGAGCGGATGAGCGACCAGCGGGACGGTCGCACGTTCATCGATCGGCGGATGCGGATCCTCGCGCCGCTGCGCCATCGCGACTTCCGGATGCTCTGGACGGGGATGACGGCCTCCCTGCTCGGCGACGGGATCTTCTACGTGGCACTGGCATGGCAGGCCTACGAGCTCTCGAACACGCCGAAGGCGTTGTCGTTGATCGGCGTCGCGATGACCGTCCCGCACGTCGTGTTCTTGCTGGCGGGGGGCGTCGTCTCCGACCGGATCGACCGGCGCAGGGTGATGATCGCCGCCGACCTGATGCGCGCGGTGGCGGTCGGTGCGTTGGGCGCCCTCGCGCTCTCGGGCCGGCTCGAGCTCTGGCACATGTTCGTGCTCTCGGGTCTGTTCGGCGCGGGAACGGCGTTCTTCGGTCCGGCGTTCGACGCGATCGTCCCCGGGCTCGTCCCTGATGCCGAGCTGAACCAGGCGAACTCGCTCGACCAGCTCGTTCGGCCCGCGGCCCTCCGGATGCTCGGACCGGCGCTGGGCGGCTGGATCGTCGCGACGGGTAGCCCCGGGACCGCGTTCGTCGTGGACGCCTGCACGTTCGCCTTCTCGATCGCGTGCGTGGCGCTGATGCGTGCCCGCCGAACGACCCCCGACGCGCCGCACGGGTCGGCGATCGGCGACATCCGCGAGGGGTTCGCCTTCGTCCGCTCGCAGGTATGGCTGTGGGGGACCTTCCTCGCTGCGACGCTCGGCTACCTGATCTTCTGGGGACCGTCGGAGGTGCTGCTCCCGTTCGTCGTTCGCAACGACATGCACGGGTCGGCCGCGGACCTCGGTCTGATCTTCGCCGTCGGTGGGATCGGCGCCATGACCTCGGCGATCGTGATGGGCAACCGGCAGATGCCGCGCAGGAACATGACGTTCATCTACGTCGTGTGGACGGTCTCGACGCTCGCGATCGCCGGATACGGTCTCGCGCGGTTCCCGTGGCAGGCGATGGCGGCCTGCTTCGCGTTCAACGCGCTCGAGGGCGCGGGGACGATCGTCTGGGCGACGACCAAAGGGCGCCTGGTGCCGAGCCGGCTGCTCGGGCGTGTCTCGAGCTTCGACTGGTTCATCTCGACCGCCCTCGTGCCGGTCTCCTACGCGTTCACGGGTCCGGCCGCCGACGTGTTCGGTGCCCAGGAGACGCTCGTCGGAGCCGCCCTGCTGGGCGGGGCGATCACCCTGGCCTTCCTGTTCCTGCCGGGGATGCGCGACATCGAGCGGAGCGGGGTCCTCGTGGGCACGCCGATCGACGCGACCGAGGACACGGGGTTCGGAGCCCTCGAGGGACCCCTGGCGCCCATCTCCGCTGGTCAGGGGCCCTTTCCCGCCGCCGGAACTTCCGGGGCGGCACTAAGGTCGCCCGTTCGGCCCACCGATATCTGAGGCAGAGATGAAGCGCCGGGCCTGGCTCCTGTACCTGGGCGGCGGCATCGCCGCGCTGCTCGGTTTCCTGTTCCTGCCGCACCTGCGACAGGGATGGGTCTTCAACTTGATCTCGCTCTCGTCCCCGATCGCGATCGTCGTCGCGGTCCGCATGTGGAAGCCGAACGCCCGAGCCCCGTGGTACCTGTTCGCGCTCGGTCAGACGTTCTTCGTCATCGGGGACGTCATCACCTACAACTACCACGACTTCTTCGGCACGGACCTCCCGTACCCGTCGATCGGCGACGTCGCCTACCTGCTGGTCTACCCGTGCCTGGTCGGCGGCCTGCTCCTGCTGATCCGCCGGCGCAACCCGGGCCGGGACCGGGACAGCGTCATCGACTCGCTCATCGTGGCGATCGGCGTCGGCACGATGCAGTGGGTGTTCCTGATGTCGCCAGTGGCCCATGACTCCACCTCGACCCTGATCCAGAAGCTCGTGGGGATGGCCTACCCGTTCATGGACCTCATCCTGCTGACGGCGGTCGTCCGCCTCGCGATAGGCGCCGGCAGGCGCGCTCCCTCGATGTACCTGATGGGTGCGGCCGCCCTCGCCTTGTTCCTGACCGATACCGTCTACACGTTCTACTCCGTCACCGGCGCCGTGTACGACCAGTCCGGGTACCTCGAGGCGGGATGGGGCATCTTCTACCTGCTGTGGGGCGCGGCCGCCCTGCACCCCTCGATGCGGAACGTCTCGGACAAGGCCCCCGACGTCGAACGCGGGAGGATGTCCAGGCTTCGACTGCTGGTGCTCGGTGGCGCGTCGCTGATCGCACCGAGCGTCATGCTGATCCAGCTCGGCCGGGCGGACGCCGTCGACATGCCGGTGCTGATCGGGGCGTCGATCATGCTGTTCGTCTTGGTCGTCCTCCGGATGTCGGGACTGGTCCGGCGTCAGGAACAGTCGACGCTCCGCGAGAAGGCCCTCCGCAACGCGGGTGCCGCGCTCGTCACGGCGACGAACCGGGAGACCATCTACACGGCCACGTTGCAGGCGGCGCGCGCGCTCGTGGGCGGCGACGGCGGCCTTCGGCTGCTGGTCGCGACCGACGACGACCCGGATCTGTTCCAGGTGGTGGCGGCCGCCGGAGGAGCCGAGGGCGTCGAGGGCACGAGGGTCTCCATGTCGATCCTTCCTCAGTGGAAGCGCGACCGGCTCCAGTCCCACCGCTCGTACGAGGTCCCCAGCGAGGAAGCCGAGCTCGCGAACTCGCTCGGCATGCCGGCGAACGCGACCTTCTTCTTGAACGCCCCTCTGTTCATGAAGGAGGAGCTCCAGGGGGTGCTCGTGGTCGCCGGATCCTCGAGCGTCCCCCGGGCGATCCGCGACTCGATCGAGGCACTCTCCTCCCAGGTCGCCCTGGCGCTCGACAGCGCCCTGACGACCGAGATCCTGTTGATCCGCCAGAGCGAGGCGCGCTTCTCCTCGCTGGTCCAGAACTCGTCCGACGTGGTCATGGTCGTCGAGGCCGACTCCACGATCCGGTACATGAGCCCATCCGTCGAGCGCGTGCTCGGGCACGCGCCGGGCAAGCTCGAGGGCACGAAGCTCACCGTCCTGATCCACCCCGACGACCGAGCCGGCGTGCTGCAGTTCCTCACCTCGGGCGGCGAGGAAGATGCGCATCCCGGCCTCACCGAGTTCCGGATGAAACACCGGGACGACTTCTGGCTGCACGTCGAAACCTTGCGGACGAACCTGATGCACGACGTGAACGTCAAGGGCATCGTCCTGAACACCCGCGACGTCTCCGAACGCAAGGCGTTCGAGGAGCAGCTGCAGCACCAGGCGTTCCACGACGCGGTCACGGGGCTCGCGAACCGGGCGCTGTTCAAGGACCGCGTCGAGCACATGATCGAGCGGCAGGCGCGCGACAACCTCCCCGTCTCGATCCTGTTCATGGACCTGGACGACTTCAAGACCATCAACGACTCGCTCGGCCACGCGGCGGGGGA
>DASXTX010000205.1:0-3267 GCA_036505195.1 Actinomycetota bacterium | reverse complement strand
CACCCTGCGGGGCTACCTGTCGCATCTGCGCAAGGCCCTCGAGCCCGGGCGGCTCGACCACCGGTCGGGCGGATACATCCTTCACGCCGATCCCGCCTCGATCGACGCGCTGCGGTTCGACGCCCTGGTGGCGGAGGCGCGGGCCGTGGCCGTGGACGATCCGGCCTCCGCCGCACGCGGGTTCTCGAGCGCCCTGCAGCTGTGGCGTGGCCCGGCGCTCGACGACCTGGCCGACCAGCCATCGCTCCGGCCCGAGATCGCCCGCCTCGAGGAGCTCCGGCTCGCCGCAACCGAGGAGCGGCTCGGAGCCGAGCTCGACCTCGGGCGCCATCGCGAGCTGATCCCGGAGCTGGAGACTCTCGTCGCGTCGCATCCGTACCGCGAACGCCTCTGGGCCAACCTCATGACCGCGCTGTACCGCTCGGGACGCCAGGCGGACGCGCTCGCGGCGTTCCATCGCGGCCGTGACCTCCTGGCCGAGGAGCTCGGGATCGATCCCTCGCCCGAGCTTCGATCCCTTCACGAGCGGATCCTCCGCCAGGACCCGTCGCTCGACGCCGGGGGGGAACCGCTCCGCGGGTACCGGCTGCTCGAGCAGGTGGGCGCCGGCTCCTTCGGAGCGGTGCACCGGGCGTTCCAGCCCCAGATCGGCCGCGAGGTCGCGATCAAGACGATCCATGCCCGGTTCGCCAATGACCCCGAGTTCATCCGCCGGTTCGAGGCCGAGGCTCAGCTGATCGCTCGGCTCGAACACCCCCACGTCGTGCCGATGTACGACTTCTGGCGCGAGCCCTCGGGCGCGTACCTGGTGATGCGGTACCTGCGAGGCGGGAGCCTGAGAGAGCGGCTCGCGCACGGCATCTTCTCCCCCGACGACGCCGCTCGCCTCCTGGATCAGGTCTCCCTCGCGCTCGAGGCGGCCCACCGCCAGGGGGTCGTTCACCGCGACGTGAAGCCCGCCAACATCCTGTTCGACGAGGACGACAACGCGTACCTCACCGACTTCGGCATCGCCAGGGACCTGGAGGTCGCGGACGCCACCTCGAGGGACTCGACACCGAGCCCGCTCGCCTACTACCTCTCGCCCGAGGAGATCGGCGGCGAGACCGTCACACCCCGGACCGACATCTACAGCCTGGGCGTGGTCCTGTTCGAGATGCTCGCCGGGCGCCACCCCTTCGCGGATACCGCGCCCGACGAGGTCGTCGCCAGACACCTCAGGTCGCCCCTTCCCCCCGTCAGCCGATCGCACCCCGGCGTGCCGAGCGCGATCGACGACGTCATCGCACAGGCCACCGCCAAGGACCCGACCGAGCGCTTCCCCGGCGCGATCGCCCTGGCCTCGGCGTTCCGCGCCGCACTCGCCCCGGTGGCCCGACGCCCCGAGCTGGTCGGCATCGAGACCCGCAACCCGTACAAGGGCCTCCGACCCTTCCTGGAATCCGACGCCCCCGACTTCTTCGGCAGAGAGGCGATCCTGGCCGAGATCCTCGCTCGACTCTCGGATCGGACCGAGGGCTCGAGGTTCCTCGCAGTGGTCGGGCCGTCCGGGAGCGGGAAGTCCTCGCTGGTCCGCGCGGGGCTGCTGCCGGCCATGCGCCGCGGAGCCCTCCCCGGCTCGGAGCGCTGGTTCATCGCCGACATGCATCCGGGCGCTCACCCGTTCGAGGAGCTGGCGTCGGCCCTGACCAGGATCGCGGTGAACCCCCCGGTCGACCTGGTCGACCTCCTGGAACGGGGCGAGGACGGGTTGGGGATGACGACGAGCTCGCTGCTGCCGCCCGGGACCGAGCTCGTGCTAGTGATCGACCAGTTCGAGGAGCTGTTCACGCTCCTCGACGACGAGGGCGCGCGGACCCGGTTCGTCGCGGCGCTCAGCAGAGCGGCAAGCGATCCTGGGTCTCGGCTCCGCGTCCTCGTCACGCTCCGTGCCGACTTCTACGATCGCCCACTCACCTACGCCGGCCTAGCCGAGCTGATGAAGGCGCGGAGCGTCATCGTGACCCCGCTCGTCCCAGAGGAGATCGAGCGCGCGGTGGCGGGGCCGGCCGAAGGCGTCGGCGTCCGGATCGAACCAGCTGTCGTCGCCGACATCGTCGCTGAGGTGGCGGCGCAGCCGGGAGCCCTTCCACTCCTCCAGTACGCCCTCACCGAGATGTTCGAGCGTCGTGACGGCTCGTCCCTCACATCCGAGGGGTATCGAGAGATCGGCGGCGCGTCGGCGGCCCTGCCTCGTCGGGCCGAGGACCTGTACCGGAGGATGAACCAGGCGGGTCAAGCGGCGGCACGCCAGCTCTTCCTGCGGCTCATCACGCTCGGCACCGACGGATCCGAGGACACGCGGCGGCGCGTCCTCCGATCCGAGCTCACTTCCCTCCTCGATGTCGATGCCGAAGCGATGGGAGCCGTCATCGAGACGTTCGGCGCGCGGCGGCTGCTCTCGTTCGATCACGACCCCGTCACGCGAGGGCCGACCGTCGAGGTGGCGCACGAGGCACTCCTGCGCGAGTGGGATCGCCTGCGCGGGTGGGTCGAGGGTGCGCGCGAGGACCTCCGCGTCCACCGACGGCTGTCCGCCGCCGCTCGCGAGTGGACCGACTCCGGCCGGGACCCGAGCTTCGTGGTCCGCGGAAGCCAGCTGGACAGGTACGAGGCGTGGACCTCGTCCTCGGGACTGGCCTTCACTGGCGACGAACGCGCTTACCTCGACGCGAGTCTCGCCCAGCGAGCCACCGAGCTCGCCGATGAGGAAACCCGGAGAGCGAGGGAGGCGGCACTCGAGCGGAGATCGGCACGCCGGCTGCGTGCGCTGGTCGCGGTCTTCGCGGCCGCCGCCCTGATCGCCGCGTCGCTCACCGTCGTGGCAACGAACCAGCGTCGCAGGGCAGAGCGAGGGGCCCGGGTCGCGACCGCTCGAGAGCTCGCCGCGGCCGCGGTGGCGAACCTGGAGGTCGACCCCGAGCTCAGCATCCTGCTCGCCATCGAGGCCGTCCAGACGACGCGTTCGGCGGACGGGTCGCCCCTTCCGGAAGCGGAAGAAGCGCTCCATCGCGCGGTGACGGCGTCCCGGCTCGAGTTGGGGGTTCCAGGGTTGGGGGGCCTCCTCGTCTGGAGCCCACGAGGGGCCTTCGTGACGGAGGGGCCCGAGGACTCGGGCCTGATCGACATCAGGGACTCCGAGACGGGCGAGCGCGTCCTTTCGTTCCAGGGACACGATGGGGACGTGAACGACGTCGCCTTCAGCCCGGACGGATCGTTGCTCGCCTC
>DASXTX010000204.1:0-13639 GCA_036505195.1 Actinomycetota bacterium | reverse complement strand
CGCGTCCTCCCGAGGAGCCGGTGGAAGGCGTTCGTGGTAAGCCCTCGCACGCTCCTTCGGTGGCACCGGGAGCTGGTCCGGCGCAAGTGGACGTATCGCCGTCGGGGGCCTGGCCGGCCAGGACTCGATCCGGAGACGGTGAAGCTCATCACTCGCTTGGCGAGGGAGAACCCGAGGTGGGGCTACCTGAGGATCCGCGGTGAGCTGCTGAAGCTCGGCATCACGGTCTCAGCCACGTCGATCCGCACGGTCCTTCGTCGGCACCGTCTTGGCCCTGCCCCTCGCCGGATGGGTCCCTCGTGGAGCGAGTTCCTCCGGTCGCAGGCTCACGCAATCCTGGCCCTCGACTTCTTCACCGTGGAGACGGCGTGGCTCCGCACGCTGTACGTCCTCTTCGCCATCGAGCTCGGGTCCAGACGGGTGCACGTTCTCGGCGTCACCGAGAACCCAGATTCGGCGTGGGTGTCGCAGCAGGCCCGAAACCTCGCGGTGGGGGAGCGGCTTCGAGACATCCGGTTCGTGGTCCGTGACCGAGACGCCAAGTTCTCCGGTCCGTTCGACGAGGTGTTCCGAACCGAAGGCGTCCGAGTCATCCGCACTCCGATCCAAGCACCCAAGGCGAACGCGTTCGCCGAGCGATGGGTAAGGACGGTGCGGCGGGAGTGTCTCGACCACCTGCTGATCCTGAGCCACCGCCATCTGAAGCAGGTCCTGCGAGAGTACGCGCCTCACTACAACGGGAACCGGCCGCACCGTGGTCTCGCCCTGGCCGTGCCGGAGCCTTCGGTGGCCAAGGCGGAGACCAACGGCGCCGTGCGTCGTCGTGATGCTCTCGGCGGGTTGATCCACGAGTACTACCGGGAAGCGGCATGACACGGATAAGTGCACCCCTCAGGCATGTGCGCGCGTTCAGTACTCGCCGCCGTTCCTTGGTGCCGGCCTGAAGCGCTCCCTCGGCCCAGATCGCGCCGGACAGCAGGTGCAGGCACGAAGCACGTAGGGCTTGTGGGCCAACATGCGAAGGAGGTTCGAGACGCTCCCTCCCCCCATCTCGATCGACTCGAAGATCCGTCTGACCACGGGGGGAGCGTCCTCTCTGACCGCCGGTTCCATACGGACCGTTCACCAGCCCCGGTTCGTTCGCGGTCCGACGCCTGGTAGCGACCGTCTGGGTATCGCTGCCCCGGAGCCGTGGCATCACCCGCGTGCGTGTGCGGTTCGGCCAAGGACTCGCCAAGCGCGTTCCGGAGGCACCGGTAGCAGATCGCCTCTGGGCATCGCTCCCGCTCACAGAAGGCGCAGACCTCGAGAACCACCCCGCAGCTCGTGCAGGCAAGGACGGTGGGGGATTCGGTCGGCTGCGTCATCGGTTGGCTTCCTCATCGCTCGACCGGGCGTTGTGCTCGTGCTGCTCGTGAGCGACGCGGATCGCGTCCTCCCTTCTCAACAGGCCGACGAGCCGGCCATCCGACGTCGTGATGGGGGAGCTCGCAAGGTCGTGTTGCCGCATGAAGGCGGCCATCTCCTCGATCGGGACGTGGGGGCGGAACGTGCTCGGTCCCGGTCGCATCACCTCCTCGACCCGGCCGTCGCCCTCGGCCTGGAGTTCGGCCTCTTGGAGCAAGCCAAACACGACCCGCTCCTCGTTCACGACCACGCAGGCGTTCCATCCGGCGGCGTGAACACGCTCGCGAACTTCGTCGATCGGCACGTCGACCGCACATGTCGGCACGTCCGCTCGAGCGATGTCGGCCGCGCGCGGTCGCTCGGCATTCGTGTCCTCGGTGGGGAGGCCGGCCGCGAGCCAGTCGAGCTTCCCGTCGACGTAGTCGTAGACCTCGGTGAACCCGAGAGCTTCGAGCCGCCACGCGGCTCGTGGGCTAAGGTCTCAGGCGGAGTCCCAGCAGTACACGATGACCGGCCTTCCGGGATCGAGCCGCTGCGTCGCTTCCGTCTCGATCTTTCGAAGCGGAAGGTGGATGGCCCCAGGCAGGTGGTCCTCCTCGTACTCCTCTCGGGACAAGACCTCGACCACCTGCGCACCCCGCTCCATGAGCGACTGCACCTGGCGCCGGTCGTGGATCTCGTGGGGCATACGCACCTCCTTCCGATGATCCCGCTCCAGTGGGTTCTTGTGCCTACCCTGGCGACGCGCTCGGCGGTGGGGCCTCGGTCGAAGCGAGCAACACGGCCGCGCGAACGCCGTCGCGCAGCCCGACGGGGACGGCCTCGCGAGCGTCCTCGGCGACGCGGCGGCCGAACCGGCCGAGCAGCACCTCACGCCAGCAATCATCGCAATCAAGGAGATGGCGCTCGAACCACCGACGGGCACGGCTAGACAGCTCGCCCGAGACGTACTCGGCCGCGTTGCGCTCGGGATCGTGACGCCGCTTCCGCAGCCAGTCCTTCATCGTTCCTCCTCGACGCGTACCTCGTCCCACAGCAGCGCGGCCAGCCCTCGCCGGCCCCGATGGACCCGCGAGAGCACCGTGCCGCGCGGCGTCCCCATCGCCCGGGCGGCCTCGGCGGTGCTGAGCCCGCCAGGTCGACGAGGGTGATCGCCACGCGCTGCTCCTCCGGCAACCGAGCCATCGCCTCGTGCAGCGCCTCTCGGTCGATAGCCGCCTCGGCGGCTCGCTCGGGGTCCGAGGTCGCGGGCGCACGGAAGTCGCGGTCCTCGATCGAGACCTCGATCGGACGGCGAGCGCGGGTCCGGTACCGGGCCCGGCCGACGTTCAGGCAGATCGTCGCGATCCACGGCTCCACGCGTCGTGGCCGCTGACCCTGCGTCCATGCCCGATAAGCGGCGAGGTAGGTCTCCTGCACGAGGTCCTCCGCGTCCTCGCGCCGCTCGGCGAAGCGGCAAGCGAGGTTGTAGACGAGGTCGATTGCGCCCATCGTGGTGCGCAAGAACTCCTCGTGGTCGGTGCGCACGCTGATCACCGCACCCGGAACTTCCGACATCGCCGCAACCGCACGAACCGAACGTTCTTACTCGCTCGCCGTCTCCCCCTCATCGCCTTCAGCGTGCTCCGACTGGACGTGACGGTCGAGCTCCTCCTGCGTCTCGAACGATGCTCCGCACTTCCCGCAGACGTATCCTCCGCCTGGGGTCTGCTCCTGCCGTTCCATTGACGCCTCCTCCCAACTGAACCGGCATATCCGTGCCTCTAGGCCGCCGCCGGCTGGGTCGAACGCCTCGTCGCGACCTGGCTCGAGCCCCTGAGCAGGGGCCAAAGGCCGAGGACGGCGCCGTAGATCGCGTGCTCGATCGTGAACGTGCCCCAGCCCGCGAGCTTCGGCATGTCCGAGATCGGATCTCCGCCACCGAAGATGGCGGCAACGATTGGAAGGCCGATGAGGGCCATGACCACCATCACGAGCAACCCATACACGATGCCAGCGAGCAGTCCGACGAAACCGCGCAATCGGCCCGTTGCGACGATCAGGCCGAAGATCGCGCCCCAGAAGGCGCCGGTGAGCATGTGAAGGGCGAACCCCACGACCGCCGGTCCGGCCGAGAAGGTGAACGTGTCGCCGCTCCCGGCAGCCTGCATCGACCGCATCATCGCTGATGGATCGAGCACCGAGGACGCGATGTGGTACAGGGGGGTGAAGAAGCCCGTGCCCTGGTACGTGGCCGCCGCGATCATCGCAAACATCGCCATCACGATCGCCGCTCCTGCACCGATGAGCGCTCCGATCCCCGCATAGCGCCAGGGCACCGCGACCTGCCTCGTCATCGAGTGTGTCGTATCCATGCAACCTCCTTCCTACGACGCTGATGTGGCCTATCAGTACGGATGCCACGAGTCCGGGAACGATTCCCGCATTTGCCTTTTGAAAGTTCGGACGCGGGCGGGTCGAAGTTCCGGTGAGCGGTGACGTCCGCCTACGCTCCGCTCGAAGACGAGTGTGCAGGTTGTGGTGATCGGGCTGGCTGTCGTTGCGCTTGTTGCGTCGGCGCTCGGCTATTTGCGCGCTCCCTCAACGATGCTCAACATCGTTAGCGTAGAAAACCCCCCGACGACGGACTTCCTCGTGCGGACGCTCGCTGGTGCCTGGTTGGCGCTGGCCCACGCGCATGGGCGGCTCGAAGAAGGAGCACTTCTCTCGACCAGCCGGGCATCTTGGTCGGACTCGCGGTCTACATGTTCGTGAGTTCGCTGGTTGATTTCACTGCGTTCGTGGATTGGATCGTCGGGATAGCTTCGATTCCCAGCCCTACCTTTCGGGTAATCCTCGGCGCCGTCATCCTTTGGCTCCTTCCGCAACGGAAATCCGTCGAATACCCCCCGTCCATCAATAGGGGGCGTCGAATTCAGGCGCGCGCATGCGCACCGTCTGGAAGCCTGCATTGATGAGCGGCCCGATCTCGGGAGCTGCCTGTTGCCGTTCTGCCTGAACCCTTGTGGGCTGGATGCCCCGTGCGGCGAGCACAACGGTCACCAGTGCAACATCGTCGACCTAGGTCTGCGTCCAGGGTTCATCCGGCCGAGGCCAATCCGGCGTCGTTGAACAGGATCTGCTCGCCGTTCGGAGACCAGGCGGCCGCGCGGGGATCGTCACGGTGAACCTTCCGACGGCCGGTGTCGCTCGGGGGGAGAAGGGCTCGAGCCAGGGAAGCCGCGCGCAAGGACGCGCCGCGGTGGAGTTCTTCACCCAGGTGAAGACTGCCTACGTCCGACCATAGTCCGCGACATGGCAACTACCCCGTGGCGTGGATGCATCGTGGTAGCGAGGCACCATCCGGACGACGGCGCTGACGGTACAAACGCGTGCAAGATCTGGCGGGATATGGCCGCCCGAGTAGATCTTTCTTTCCGCCGATCTGAGCCAGAATATGGCGTCAGTCCGAGCGACAGGGGAAGCACCTGGCTCTGGAACCTGAGTCGACCCGTGGCACGGGGTCACGGGATCCGGTAACGCCGCTATCGCAGCAGCTTGCGTCAGCGACAGCCCATCGCGGAATCCTGCAACGATCGCATCACTTCGCGCCATGAGTTCCATCTCAGCCCGGCGCGCGAACCGCCGGTGGGACGAGAGCGCGATAGCGGCGTTTTGTTGCCTCCTCGCCGAGCAGGCCGATAGGGGAACGAACCCGAACCAAAGCCACGGGCGATGCTGTGGAGGGTACGGGATCGTCTGCTTCGACAAGAATTGAGCTCCACTCTGGGCGAACCCTCCAGGGTGCTGCGCCGAATACTCGAGTCCTCCGTGGAAAGGAGAATCCCGATGAGGATACCTGTGCGACGACTCCTGCTCGGCGCCATGGTGACCGGATCACTCGTCGTCCTCCCTGGTCCGGCCTCCGCTCACGTTCACGGTATTACGCCCCTGCTGCAGTGCAGCGTCGTCCCGGCGAACGCGGGTGCCAATCAGACGGACTCGACGCCGGCGGCCGCCGCGAACGGCGGACCAATCACGGGCCTGATCCCGCGCGACATCGGCAGCTCACCCCTTGACGTGCAGGACGGAGGATTCACGGCTCCTGTGCAGTGCCCGTAGTCTGACCGATACGGGGCTCAACCGCGAGGAGGAGAGCCATGAGAAAGCAGAAGCTCGCGGCCGCTCTGACGGCCGCGGTTACCCTTGTCGCTGCCGCGACCGCAGCGGCCGCGACGTTCACGGACACGCAGGCAAACAACCCGCAAGTCGCAGGCGATCCGTCGAGCAACACGACGGCGCTGTTTCCGACGAACAAGCAGAACGAGCCGGCGATCGCTGTGAACCCGACGAACGCGGACTTCCTCGTCGCGGGGGCGAACGACGAGCAGCTCCAGCCGGCGTGCGGGCCGGGTCCCGTCCGGGGGAACGTGCCGGCAAACGACTGCTCGTTCTTCCCCGGCGTCGGCACGGACGGCGTATATACGAGCTCGAACGGCGGAACGAGCTGGGTCAACCGCGGCCTCCTGCCCGGCTATTCGGAGTTCCCGGGCCAGCCGGGCACATTCGTCTCCGATGGTGACCCGCGCATCGTGTACGGCCCCCGCCCAGATGCGAGCGGCAGCTACGCCACGGCGCGCACGCAGCACGCATTCGTAAACGGCACGCGCGCGTACTACGGGGGCATCGCGAGCTTCGCGAGGTCAGCGGCGCAGGGCAATCAGGCGCCTGAGTTGATCGCCGTTTCCACGTCGGACACGAACGGCCTGACGTGGTCGGATCCGGTCATGGCCGCGGGCGGCCATGGCTTCCTGTTCAACGACCACGAGGACATGTGGGCGGACAACAACCCGGCCTCGCCCTTCTTCGGGCGCGTCTACGTCTCCTATACGCACTTCCGCGGGAGCGTCTTCACGTTCTTCGCGGAGCCGATCAGGGTCATCTTCTCCGACGACGGCGGTAGGACCTGGTCGAATCCGACCCAGATCTCGCCGGCGCACAACAACAACACCGTCGGCGGTCGCCAAGACTCGACGGTCCGCACCGGCCCCGACGGCACCGTCTACGTCGCCTGGGACGACGGCGACATCGGCGGCAACAAGCAGGTCGTCGCGATCTCGCACGACGGCGGTGTCTCCTTCTCGAAACCGATCAAGGTTGCGCCGCTCGACGGGATCGACGACCCGGTTCCCGGGGCGAACTTCCGCGACGGGAGCTACCCGAGCCTCGGTGTCGACCCGCGTGTCGGCATGCGCACACTCTACGTCGCTTGGGCCGACAAGCAGGGCGGGACGACCGGAAGGATCGTCGTTTCGAAGAGCACGGATGGCGGGCTGCATTGGTCCGCACCGGTCGTCGCGTCGAGCGCGGCAGACGGCTACGCCTTCTTCCAGGCGCTCGACGTCGCGCCAAACGGGCGGGTCGACCTCGCGTACCAGGCCCTGAAGGCGGTGAATCCGGCGACGTACGGGACCGGCAACGCGACCGTGGACAGTTTCTATACCACGACGACGAACGGCGTGAGTTGGAGCCCGTCGACGAAGGTCTCGTCAGTCTCGTCCGATCCGGCCGCCTCGGCGCAGAACAACCTGGAGCGGCAGTTCTGGGGCGACTACAACACGCTCGTCTCTCTGAACGCGAACGCGTGGTTCATCTACACCGACTCGCGGAACGGAGTCGGGTGTGCCGCGGTCGATGTCTTCCAGCACTCGGTCGACGGGAGCGGGCCGTCGGCGCCGAAGCCGGCGCCGCAGAACGCCTGCGGATCGCAGTTCGGCAATTCCGACGTCTTCGTCTCGAGGATCACGCCCTAGCGAAGCAAGGAGGAACGCTGAGGAGCGGCCGACCGGTCGCTCCTCATCTTTCCTCTCGTCGCTGTCGCGGATTGAGGATGCCACCCCGTTCCTCGACCATCTTCGCGACCCCTCGGACGTGACCCTCGATCTTGGCCAAACGCTCCGTCAGCTGCTGCTTGGTCGCCGTGTCACTCGCCGAGCCGAAGCTCGCGCGCCCTCGGATCACGGGTTCCACCAGATCGATGAGCTCGGCAGAAGAGCAGGATCGGCGGGATCCTGAACCGTCACCCTGCCGTCGGTTGGCCGTGGGCGTGGTGCTCGACGGACGCCTCGAGTTCTTCTCGCGGTGGTTTTCTCGTTCAACGACCCTCAGGCGGTCCTTCATACACCACGTGCGCGGACGTTACTTGGCTCTCGCTGGGGTGAGCTGTCCACGCCCTCGCCTCGAGGTGGGAACACGAGGAGGGCCGCCCCTCCGGCGAGCGACGGCCCTCCTCTCAGGTGCACGGGTCGGAACGATCAGCCACCGTGCCCGCACGGGGTGACGTTCCCCGTTCCTGGAACGGCAAAGTGGCCCGGTGTGGTCGTCCCCGTGCCGGTGGCCTCCGGGATGTTCTCGTGCGCGTTCATCGTGCCCTCGTTGCAGGCGGCCGGCGAGAGGTGTTGCGTCGGCGACACCTCTGCTTGAGCGGGATTCGCCCACGGGAGGACCATGGCCAGCGCCACGGTACCCGAGATGATCCATCTCCTCATCGTGCTCCTCCTTCCTCCCGCGAGCGAACCGTCCGTTTTCGACGGGTTCGCTCCACGCGGGTTGCGGATGGACATGTTCAACCGACCTTTGACACGAACGGGGTTCCAGCGACGGCCGAGTAGAGGGCGAGGACCGTGAGCAGGGTGATCCCGAGCCCGAGCACGAAGTTCAGCACCTCCGTGCGCGGCGTGACCGGATGGTGCTGCTCCAGACCCGAGCGAAGAAGGATCACCGTTGCTATGACGAGCACGGCCTCGAAGATCGTGGACACGATGTCTCCGAAGCCGGCCGAGGCCGGATGCGTCGCGTCGGGACCGATCAGCGAGCCGTAGGTCCGGGTGAGCACCCAGGTGCCAGCCACGAGGGCGTTGCCGACGGCGCCTGCGACCAGCAAAGGCTTGGAGGGGCGCGTCACGGCGAGGACCGCCCAGGCGAGCTGGGCGATGGCCACGGCCACGAAGAACAAGCCATACAGCTGGTACTCGTCGAGATGCTGCTTGATCACCGCGAAGTGGATCAGGGCGGCCGCCATCGACAACCACGCCGCGCCGAGGAGAGTCGGATGGAGCAGGACGACCGAGGAATGGGCGTGGTCTTGATGCGAGCGCGGCCAGGTCGGGCGAGCCATAAGAAGAGCGGCGACCCCGCCGCCCGCCAGTAGCATCGCACCGCCGAGCTTCAGCAGGGGATGTCCATCCTCGGCCTCCAGAAACCCGTACCAGGTGGCCAAGCCTCCGAGGACCGCGGAGATCACCCAGAGCGCCAAGAGTCCCGGCGGTAGGCCGGCTTCGCCGATCGCCACCAGAGGTCCCTGAGACGAGCGGGTTGGTGCTTTCGTTCGGGGACGTCGACCCGCGACCGCTGGATCGTGATGCCGAGCAGGGTTCGCTTCCATCGTATGTGTCCTTCTGCCCGAAACGGGCCTGCCAGCGTGGTTGACGCTCGCGCGGTCAGGGCCAATGTCCTGGACGAGCCGGATTTCCCAGGGGCTCAGCTTTGGCAGTGATCGACGGCCGCCGCGGTGAACCCACCGTCGCCCACGGTGATCGGCGCGCTCCCCACATCTCGGGGGATCAGCCCGACGATGGGACCATCGTTCGCCGCCGACGCGTGGTCGAGTCGGTACGGTTGGCGCGGTCGATCGCGGTGTTGCCGCACACGAGGAGCGGGGTGTTCCTGTGAACGTGGCCCGATGCCGCCCCGGCGGGTGCCCCGATCAGGACCGCGGCCATGGTCCCCGCAAGCAGGATGCGCCTATGCGAATGTCATCGTCCTTTCGATTTCTACCTAGGTCCCTAGGGGTCTACGGGCGAAGTGCGGGAGCGGTTCAGAGCCCCATCAAGACCGTGCCCGAGCCCGCCGGTCTGCCCTTGTCGGCCGGCACTCCCGTAAGATTCAAGGCGGGATACGAAGGCTCGTCATCAACGGGAAGCGGTGGTCCAGCGCGCGTGTGGGAAACGCGTGGATGCGGCGTGATCAGGTGCTCGAGTCGATCCGCGATTCATGGCTTGACGTCGTGTGGGTGGTCTTCGTTGGGCTGAACCTGATCGCCATGCGGCTCGTCGCCGAGTGGCAGACCGTCCCGTTCTTGGCCATCTGGGTGAGCCTGACCGCGATCTACGGCTTTCGGCTCTGGCGGATGGGGTCGACCGTGTTGATGGTCGCCGCGGTCACCCTCGCCACCGCCGGGTTGATCGGCGTGCAGGTCCTGAAAGGGCAGGAGGATGCCGAGTATCTGGCGGAGGTGCCCCTGCTCGCGCTGATGTTCGTGGTCATGGTCTGGCACGCTCGCAGGCGGCTGGCGGCGATGGAAGAGGTCAAGCGCGTCTCCGATCACAACGCACGCTTGTTGGATGAGCAGCGGCGGTTCCTCCAAGACGCTTCCCACGAGCTCCGCACGCCGATCACCGTGGCCCTCGGCCACACCGAACTCATCGAGCGCACCGCCACCGATCCCGGCATCGCCGAGGATGCACACGTCGCCGTTGATGAGCTGCTCCGACTGCGTGGACTCGCAAACCGGCCGTTGCTGCTCGCCTCCGCCGAGAACCCGGACTTCCTGCAGGTCACTACCCTAGAGGTGAGCGAGCTCGTGCTTGACTGCTTCGGCCGATGGAGCCACCTGCCGCGGCGATGGTCGCTCGGCGTGCTCGAAGACGCCACGGTGCAAGGAGACGGGGAGCGCCTCACCACCGCCTTGGATGCATTGATCGAGAACGCCGTCGATCACACCGGGGTCGGTGACAGCATCGAATTGAGCGCCCGTCGCCGGGAGCCCCGCCGCAGTTCCGCGCCACGTTCGGTCTCGATGGTGGCCGGGTGATGGTGCTCGATGCCCGCCTCGCCTCGGCGGACGTCGGGTGAATCACGCCGCCGGCTCGGCCCCAAGGCTCGTGATGACGCCGTTTGCCTGCCCGATCGTCTCTGCGCTCGCGTCTGGGCCGAAGGCCACATGTATCTCGAAGAAGCGGCCGGTCACACGGAACGGGTACATCCGCGACGGCGCGGCGGCGGCGCACTCCCACCGCGCGGGAGGGGTCTGAAGATCGATCGAGAACCCGGGGCCCGGGGAGGAGTAGAAGTCGCCCGAGTAGCGGGGATCTCCGTACTCGACCACCCAAACCAAGGCGCCGTCCGTGGGCAGATCCCCGAGCGCCGCCTCGGGCCCGCACTCGCCGCCCGTCGGGAAGTCCCAGGTGCCGTAGGCGGCCACCACCCGGGGAGCCGATGAGCTCGGCACCGGGTCGTCCTTGCCGATCCACCCCGCCGGGAGGTCGACCGAGACTGGGCTCTCCGGGACGGCCTTGGAGTCGATAGACGGAGGTGACGTGCCGGGTGGGTCGATCTCGAGCGTTCCGAGGACCTGGTTCGCGCCGGCGAGTTGCTCGGCGGTGGGCGTCGGGGTCCCGAACTCGACGAACAGGTCGAACTGCCGGCCGGTGACCGCGAAGGACCGATAGAAGAGCGCGTGACCAGGCGGCGGCGAGGTGCCGTTGTCGAGGATCTCGCACGTCGGGCAGGCGTCCTCAGGTCGGATCGTGACCGGAAGCGACACCGGCTCGTAGCGGACGGCGCTGGCGTAGTTCTGGGACAGCACGAGGAATAAATCGTCCGGACCGAGCACGTCACGTGCCGATGAGCCGTCGTAGAGGTCGGTGATGGGCACGGTGGCGGCGTGGAGCGTTGGCTCGCCGACGGGCCAGCGGAACAGGATGCCCTGCCATGTGTCGGGAAGTTGCATCCGGAGTCCGAAGTCATCGAGCGCCGCGGTGGTCTCAGGCGGTGGGGCGACCATGAGCCGGCCGACCTCCTCCTGGGCCTTGTCGACCAGCTCGGGGCTCGGGTCCCCGGTCCCGAAGACGATCCGCACACTCACGTAGCGACCGTTCACGGTCGCGTTGACCGCCGCCAGGGCTCTGTCGGGCGGCTGGCCCTCGTACGCCGTGCTCGGGCGGTCCTCGATCGTGAGCGGAAGCGCGCGTTCAGGGAAGTTCCGCCCGGGCGGCAGCGGGTTCCGGGTGTCGATCGAGTAGTTGGCCACGAGGATGATCCCGTCCGGAGGAAGCGCCTCATCGGTCTTGTCCGGCCACCCATCTATCGAGTTGATCATTCCCACCGACTCCTCGCCCTCGGCGAACGGGACGTTCGACGCCCAGGCCTGAGCACCCAGGCTGTCGACGAGCGACGGGTCGGTCGTTACGACGTGCCAGCCGGGGTGCGGTTCGAAGTCGAGGACCGGCGCGGCCTCGCTGGTACTCGGGGCGGCGGCGGGCCTACCGGATCCACTCTTGGTCTCTGGGTTGCTCCCCGGTCGTAGGGCGCGCGCGGCGAACGCGATCCCAGCGGCGCCGATCACGAGCGCGATGGTCGCGACGAGCACCCGGCGGGCAGCGCTCGGCCCCGGATGTCGCCGGGCACCGTGTTCGAGTTCGCCGGGCGGTTCCATGTCCGCCCTCGGCCGCGCTTTCCGCATACCCAGAGGACAGGGACGCCAGCCCATGGGTTCCCATTCCTCCCTTTAGAGTGGATGGTCGGCCTGCTTGCTGCGACGAGTACGACTGGGGAACCAGAATGGCGGAGGGCGGCAGCCTCGTGACGCCAGACCAAGCGGTTCGGGACTGGCTGCGCAAGATGGGCGAGGTCGCTACGGCGACATGGGCGGACCAGGTCACGGATAGCGCCCGGCTCGCGCACCCGGCGTTCCCTCCGGTCCTCTCCTCGATGGAGGTACGCAAGCGTCGTGGGGCTCCAGGCCACCAGGTCCAGGCGCTGGTGTACGAGGATGCCGCGGGAGGTGCGTGGTTCTGGATCGTCAGACTGATCGAGGATGACAGCGGCTCATGGCGCGTGTGTGGCGGGGGCGGCGGCGCGCGAGGCGACCTTCAGCGTCCCTACCCGTGGATCAACTACACCGGCTGTTGGGGCGAGGACGGTCTCGCGCTCGGAGGTCGGGTCACCGGAACGGGAGCCGAGCGGGCAGCGTCTGCACGACTGTCGATCCGAGACAGCGTGCTCGTCGACGACATCGGTGGAGGAGTCGTGCTGTTCGTGACTTCGGAGCCCACGGCGGGATCGCGGGCCACCATCGAGCTACTCGCGGGCGACGGCTCGATCCTGTGGCGTGACGAGCTCGAACTGGACGAATGACCCGTCGTACGGCGGGGCCCAGTCGTCAGCCGAAGAGCAGAAGGGGTCCCGTCGGGGTCCCGTCAACGACCGGGAAACGACGCGAAACGGCGAGGTTACATGCCAACGAAAACGCCCTGCTCACAAGACAGATCTGGCCATTGAAGACCGGAACGAGGTTCCCCACGGTCGGGGAGCGATGGGGGAGGCCCGCTGAGGTGTTGAGGAGAAATCGGAGAGACCTAGACGGGTTGACGGGCCATAGCCGGTCGGCCGGTGCGCACAAACCAAAGCGGATCAGGCGTCCACCTCCAGTGATCGAACGAACACCAGCTCGGGCGATTCGAAGGTGCGTCCTAGATAGACATTGCCCGGCCCCGGGCACGAGGCGACTTCACGAACGGTTCGCGCCGTACGAACGAAGGCCCTTGGCAACCTTCCCCCGCGACGACCGTTATGAATGTCAGGAGGATCCATTGCGACTCAGCAGGCCTTGGAGCGTTCTGTCCGATCTCCGAGAGGGAGGACGCCCGGCGCGGGCGCCTGGAGGCTCTGTTGACTCGAAGGGCGTCGGCGCGATCCATGCCGGTCCGGCTCCCCCCATCGATCCTTCGCATGCGGCCTCGGGGGGGACAAGCGGGGAAAGGAGAGGGATATGACCCGTCTTCGCAGGGACAGGCGCCATCCACGGCTCGCCGTGGCCGTCTTCACGGGGGCGCTCGTTGCGTTCCAAGCGATCGGGCTTGTGGGTGCCCAGACGGCCGCGGCCGCGGTGTTCACGGGAGGCTTCTCGCCGAAGATCTTCGGCGGCGGGGCCGACCTGAACGGCGATGGTGCGGTGACTGGTCGGGATGACTCGCAAGACTTCTTCCGCGACACCGACATCATCGACGGGAAGCTCGATTGCGATGCGTGGGCAACCGCGAACGACGGCGACGCTGCCGGAGACGGGGCGATCACGACTGACGATGATTGCACTCTCGTTGCGTATGACGGCACGTCCGACGGGGTGACGATCACGGTCACCGCCGGGGCTTTCGGGTGGCCGACCGGAACGGCGCTGCCGACCGTGTACAAC
>DASXTX010000203.1:0-2741 GCA_036505195.1 Actinomycetota bacterium | reverse complement strand
TTCTTGACCCGGCGCTTTGCCTCCTTGGCCCTGGCCGCGAACTCCTCGCGTCGCCGTACCAACTCCTGTAACTCGATATCGGCCGGCAGATCGTTGTCTTGATCGACTTCTTGATCGGCCGCCTCGTCCAGATCGGGTTGCCGAACCCGGAGGTCTTCCTCAAAGGTGGGAGCGGGTTCCTCTGCGAGCGGCTCCTCCAGTTGCTCTGCCGCCACCATGGCCGCCACCTCGTCTCCCTCCGGGAGGCGGTCATCGTCTTCTGCCCCGCGCGAGAGACGTCTGGATGAGAGGAACGCGAGGCCGAGGAGCAGCAGCGAGATGACCAGTCCGAACGCGAACGCCACCCGGACCATGCTCCAGAAACTGCCGATCCGCGCCTCCACGAAGGCGTACGGTTGGTCGAGCTCCACCACCGCTACTGGCCCGCCGGACGTCTTGGAGACCGGCAGAAACGTCTGCACGGTGTCGTCCAGGACGCGCGTTCCGCCCGATCCTTGTGCGATACCAACGATGAGCGGCTGCATGTCCGGCGGAGTCGTTCCCACCAGCGACTCGTTCAGAGAAAAGAGGATCTGCCCTTGGGAGGACCAGACGGTCACGCCGACGATGGATCCCTTCGTGAGGGTCTTCCCGATCTTCTTTGCGAGCACGTCGTAGCTCGAGCCCGTGACAGGTTTGGTGAATTGCTCTTTGGTGAGGGTGGCCGTCAGAAGTTGCGCGTCATCCCGGGCCAGCTTGGCCACACCGTCGAGTGCCCGGTTCCGCTCGGAGCGCACCACGAGCGTGGACACGACGAACCCCAGGAAGAACAGGATGGAAAGGATCGTCCACAGCGACCGTCGCTCACGAACCGATCCGAACAGCGTTCCCCCCGAGGTGATCGCTCCTTCCGGCTCCTCGGCGGCCCGCGAGTCGGCACCGGCGGCTACCCGTGCAGCCGTCTGACGGCCGGCCTCCATCGCCACCATGTCGCCTGTCCTCACCTCGCCCTAGGGCTTTGATTTCGGGGCGGAGGCGGCCTCGTCGGGCTCGCCCTCCCGCTGCTTGACCCGGAGCTCGGCCTCCTTGGCCCTGGCCGCGAACTCCTCGCGCATCTTCTGCAGGGCGTCCTGGGTATCGCCGTCGACGGAGGAGGCCTCGACCGGCTCGACGTCGGCATCGACGTGCTCGACCGTTCCATCGAAATCGGGCTGGACGTCCTCGTCGACGGTCGTCGCCGGCTCCTCGACGGGGAACTCCTCGACAGAGGGTTCGGCTTCGGCCTCCATCTCCTCGTCTTCGGCCGCGATGGCGATGCTGTCCTCGTCGATGTTGAGGTTGACCCCGAAGACCTCTTCATAGGTGGAGCGCTTGTCGGTGGGGTCCTCCGCCTGTGGCCCTTCGGCCTCCCGTGTGGCGGCCTCGGGCTGCCATGCATCGCCCTCTTCCGCATGGCGGAGACGTCTGGACGAGACGAACATGACCATGAGGCGCAGCAGGCAGATGCCCAATCCGACAGCCAATCCCACTCGAAGGAGGGTCCAGCTCCCGCCGCTCTGGTCCCCCATGACGGTGTACGACCAGACGAAAGCCAGCGCGAACAGGAACGAAAGGATCGCCCATCGCGACCGGTGCTGACGCCCGGAACCGTGTCCGAACATTGTTCCCCCCAAATTGTTTGGTCCGACGCTGAGTATCGGCGGGTGCACAGGTCACGCGTATCAGCCCTAAGGACTATTCGTACGTACTAATGAATCCGTCGGGACATCGGCCGCGATCATCGGCTCGGCCTACACCGTTGGACCGTCCCGCGGGATCGCCGGGGGAGTTGGTCGTGGGCAGTTCGAAGCGCGTGCCCGATGCTATCGGCGGGCGAGCTCCCGGCCGATCTCCGCGCTCGCCCGCACCACCGCTTCCACGTCCCCGGGGCCGGTCCGGAAATTGACGATGCATGCCCGCAGCGCGGTCCCGCCATCGCGCAGCCGCGCGTTCGAAACGATCGCGACGCCCCGCCGTTCGAGCTCCTCGATCACCTCGACCTGGAGCGCGTCCAGCCGATCGTCGGGCACGCCGTCGGGCTTCACCCGCCAGCACACGATCGACAGTTCCCTCGGCGCCGCCAGAACCAGATCGGGTGCGGCCTCCACGAGCTGCTCGAGGTAGGCCGCGAGCCGGATGTTGCGCTCGATCATGTCGCGGTACCCGGCGAGCCCATAGGCTTGCAGCGCCATCCACACCTTGATCCCTCGAGCACGCCGGCTGTTCTCCGGGCCCAGCTCCGCCAGATCGACGCGGCCGTCCGAGTCCGCCCGCGCGTGCAGGTACGAAGCGTGGAAGGCGAACGAGCCGGCGAGAAGCCCAGGCGCTCGAACAAGCACCACACCGGCGTCGACGGGTGCGTAGAGCCACTTGTGCGGGTCGCACGCGATCGAGTCGGCGTCCGCCATTGCCCGAAGTGCCTCGGGCGCACTCGGCGCGACCACGGCGAATGCCCCGTATGCCCCGTCGACGTGCAGCCAGATCTGCTCGGAGCGAGCGACGCGGAGGAGCTCGGGGATCGGGTCGATGGCCCCCGTTCCGACCGTCCCCGCCGTCGCCACGATCGCGATGGGACGGTTCCCGCGCTCCCGGTCCTCTTCGATCATCCTGGCAAGGACATCCACGCGCATCCGGTACCCCTCGTCGACGGGAACCAGTCGAACGGCCTCCGATCCCATACCGAGGAGCTCCGCGGCCTGCTGATGGCAGTAGTGGATCTCCTC
>DASXTX010000202.1:0-4597 GCA_036505195.1 Actinomycetota bacterium | reverse complement strand
CGTGACGCTCGGCGGCGAGCCCTTCCGGATGTGGCTCGAGGACTTCTGGGTCGTCCGCAAGGACGGGCAGGAGGTCGGCCGTCTCGTGAGCGCCTCGCATTCCTTCCGCCGGAAGGAGAACATCGGCTACGCGTGGGTCCCGATCGAGCTCGCCGCGCCCAGGAACGAGCTCGAGGTCCTATCACCCGACGGGCCGGTCGCCGCGGTTACGGCTTCGCTCCCGTTCCTGGATCCCAACAAGGACATCCCCAAAGGTTGACCGAGCGAGATGATGGGGGCCGTGGAACCGCTGAGCGGACACCTGTTGATCGCCGGCACGTCCCTGCTCGACGCGAACTTCCGTCGCGCGGTGGTGCTGATCGGCCACCACGACGGCGAGGGCGCGGTCGGGGTCGTGCTCAACCGCGCGAGCGAGGTCGAGGTCGCCGTGGCGGTGCCGCCGCTCGCCGGGCTGGTGGAGCCGGGCGACCGGCTGTTCATCGGCGGACCGGTCTCATCCCAGTCGGCGGTGGTCGTGGCTGATTTCGAGCACCCGGAGGTGGCGGATGTGGTCGCGTTCGACTCGGTCGGATTCCTGCCCGAGGAGGCCGACCCGGCGTCGATCGGGGGCCTTCGGCGCGCCCGGGTGTTCGCCGGGTACGCGGGGTGGCGCGCCGGCCAGCTCGAGGCCGAGCTGGACGAGGGCTCGTGGATCACCGAGCGTGCGCTCGCGAGCGACGTCTTCACCGAGGATCCCGATGCGCTGTGGGCGGACGTCCTGCGCCGCAAGGGTCCGGAGTATCGGTTGATGTCGACGATGCCGTTCGACCCCGACCTCAACTAGCGGCTAGGCTCGCGCCTCATCCGCCGAGCGGCCCATCCGCCGAGCGGCCAAAGAATGCAGGAGGATCGATGGCGTCCGAGACGTTCACGTTCTACATCCAGCCGTGGTACCGGAAGTCGCCCTATTTCGAGGCGACCAAGCGCCACGGCTGCAAGAGCTGGGGCCTGTACAACCACATGCTGCTGCCGACGCTGTACGACGACCCGGTCACCGAGTACGAGGCGCTCCGGCACGACGTCACGCTCTGGGACGTCGCGGTCGAGCGGTGCGTCGAGGTCCGCGGCCCCGATGCGTTCGACCTCGTGAACCTCGTTACCTGTCGCGACCTCACGAAGGTCGGGCCGATGCAGGCGCGGTACGTGCTGGTCATCGCTCCGTGGGGCGGCATCGTGAACGACCCCGTGCTCCTGCGCCTGGACCGGAACCGGTTCTGGCTGGCGCTCGCCGACTCGGACGCGCTCCTGTACCTTGCCGGCGTCGCCGGCGCGCGCGGGATGGACGTCTCGATCTTCGAGGCGGACGTGGCGCCGATGCAGATCCAGGGACCGCGCTCGAAGCACGTGATACGCGATCTGTTCGGCGACGCGGTGGCCGACCTCCGGTACTACTTCTGCGCCGAGGCCGAGGTCGACGGCATCCCGGTCGTGATCAGCCGGACCGGCTGGACCGGCGAGGTCGGCTACGAGCTCTACCTGCAGGACACCAGCCGCGGCGAGGAGCTCTTCGAGCGCGTGTTCCAGGCCGGCGAACCGCACGGGATCCGCGTGATCGCGCCCAGCGAGGCGCGGCGGATCGAGGCGGGGATCATCAACTACGGCTCGGACATCCGGGTCGAGGACACGCCGCTGCATGTGAGCGGGCTCGAGAGGTTCGTCGAGTGGGACCAGGAGGCGGACTTCCTCGGGCGCGCGCGGCTGGAGGAGATCCGCGACGGCGACCTGGTCGACCGAAAGCTCGTCGGCATCGACATCGGCGGCGACCCAATGCGGGACGAGGGCGCGCTGAACGACTTCTGGCCGCTGGTCAAGGGCGACGCGAAGCTCGGGAGGGTGACGGCGGGCGCGTGGTCGCCCCGGCTCGAGCGCAATATCGGGTACGCGTGGGTGCCGATCCGATGGGAGGCGCCCGGCTCGACGTTCGAGGCCGAGACCCCGCGGGGGCGCGTACCGGTGACGGTGGCGAGCCTGCCGTTCGTCGACCCGACCAAGGACATCCCGAAGTCGTAGCCTCGGGCGACGTGAGCGACTCGATCAGGTTCGACACCGCGGCGGACCACTACGACAAGACCCGGGCCGTCTCGGACGAGGCGATGGACCGCACGATCTCCCTGTTGTCGTCCGAGCTACGGGACCGCGGCAGGGTCCTCGAGGTCGGGGTCGGGACAGGCCTGCTCGCCCTGCGGCTGCACGAGGCCGGCATCCGGGTCTCGGGCCTGGACCTGTCGGCCCCGATGCTCGCGAAGCTCGTCGAGAAGGCGGACGGCGCGCCGCCGTTCCCGCTCGTGGTCGGCGACGCCACGACGATGCCCTTCGCCGATCGGGCGTTCGGAGCGGCGTACCTGCGCTGGGTGTTGCACCTGATCCCCGGCTGGCGCGCCGCGCTCGCCGAGATGGCGCGGGTGGTGCGTCCGGGGGGCGTCCTGCTCGCATCGCTGGGGGCGTTCGACGAGGTGGGCACCGCGATCCGGGCTCGGTTCTCCGAGATCACGGGCATGTCCACCGACCCCGTCGGCCTGATGTGGGGCGAGCACGACTCGCTCGACGCCGAGCTCGAAGGGCTGGGCGCCCGGCTCCGCCTCCTGCCCGCGATCCGCGACGAAGGAGAGGAACCGCTCGGGACGTTCCTGGACGCGCTCGAGGAGGGGCGCTGGTCTTGGACGTGGCACGTCCCCGAGGACGCGCGCCTGGACGCCGTCCGCGAGCTCAGGCCATGGGCGGAGGAGCGCTACGGGCCGCTCGACCGCGTCGAGCGCTATTCGATCGAGACCGTGTGGCGTGCCTACGACCTGCCCATGGGTGATCGGTGACAGGTAATCGTGCGATCGACTGGGCGCAGGTGCGCGAACGCTATCGCAGCACCTCGCCCCTTGAGCTGTTGGACCAACTGGAGGATCCCGGGACGGCCGGAGACCTTCTGCTGAGATCCTGGGCACTCGCCTCCGTTCAGCGGCCCTCCGAGGGACTGCGTCTTCTGGAAGGTGCCGCAAGGCTGGTGCCAGATGACGTGATGGTGCACGTGGAGCTTGAGTGCGTCCGCGCGCAGGTCCGCGAGGGGAGGAGAGAAAGGATCGACGTCGCGAACCGTTGGTGGGATTGAGCCGGATCCACACCGGATCCCCATAGAACCCGGCGCATCGCGGCAGTGACCGCAGCACTGGGGACGAGGCACGGATCCGTGGAGCACGAGTTTGCCAACCGTCGACTCGTCCAGGCCGCCAGCGAGGAGTTCGACGAAGATCCAGATAGTTCCGTCGCGGTGGTCAGTCTCGCAACCGGCTATTGGGAGTTGCGCGATTGGCAGACAGCAGCAGAAGCGTTGGAGGGTTTGAGAAGGCGCGGGTTTCCGCCATGGCCTGGTCTTTGGGATCTGGATTCGGCGATAGCCGGGAAGCAAGGCGATTCGGTGCGAGCCTGGAGCTCACGGGTCAAGGCGAGGGAGCTACGTGGGCAGCGCACTCCTGCGTGGCTCTATCCCGCCTTCCGTTGGGGTTCCCTTCTTTGTCTCCTGCCCTGGTTGATCGGCTGTGCGTTCGCCATATTCGGCTTGGTCGTGCCCACCGTGATAGCGGCGGTGGTCATCGTCGCGACCCAGCTCGTCGTCGCCGATGTGAATCACGTGCCGGCCCGTCGCGCGACCATTTCGGTGGCGGTGATGCTAGTTGGACTCATGGTCCTGCTTACCCTAGGGCTGATCGGCGAGGGAGGCGTCCTTACATAGCAGGCCGTTCTCGAGCTCTGCTGCTGACCAGCCGCTATCCTGTCGGGACCGGGGCGCCGCCCCGACCACGACCCGCTCCGAGGAGGCTCCGAGATGCCGATCACCGAGGTCGAGAAGATCTGGAAGGACGGCGAGCTCGTCGACTGGGCCGACGCGAACGTCCACGTGCTCTCCCACGCCGTGCACTACGGCAGCGGGGTGTTCGAGGGGATCCGGGCGTACGAGACCGCTCGGGGGCCCGCGGTCTGGTACCTCGACGAGCACCTGAAGCGCCTGTTCCGCTCGGCGAAGCTGTACCACATGGACATCCCGTTCTCGATCGAGGCGATCACGGACGGGATCAAGGACGTGATCCGCGCCAACGGGCTGACCGCCTGCTACATCCGGCCGCTCGTGCTGCGTGGGTACGGCGAGATGGGCGTCAACCCGCTGAACGCGCCGGTGAACGTGTTCATCGCGGTGTGGCCCTGGGGCGCGTACCTGGGCGAGGACGCGCTGGAGAACGGCGTGCGGATCAAGATCGCGTCCTGGCGCCGGAACTCGCAGAACGCGCTCCCGTCCTCCGCGAAGGCGACCGGCCAGTACATCAACGGCGTGCTGGCCAAGATCGAGAGCCTCAAGGCCGGATACGACGAGGCCGTGATGCTGAACGAACAAGGATTCATCACCGACGGTTCTGGGGAGAACCTGTTCATCGTGCGCGAACGCAGGCTCACCACGCCGCCGATCTCCGCCGGATGCCTGGACGGCATCACGCGCGAGACCGTCATCGCGCTCGCACGCGACCTCGGTTACGAGGTCACCGAGGAGAACCTGGTCCGCACCGACCTGTACAAC
>DASXTX010000201.1:0-1546 GCA_036505195.1 Actinomycetota bacterium | reverse complement strand
CTCCCGGGCGGACCTGGACTCCGCCCCTCGGATCTCGTCCCGTGCTTCCGGCTCGGCTCGAACCACCTCGTCGAGCTTGAGGTGGAGCGCGGCGGAGTCGCGGTTCTGCGTGTTCTGCAGCACGAGGACCATGAGCAGGGTCACGATCGAGATGGCGAGGTTCGTTTCCTCGACATCCGTCGTCAGCACTCTCACGATCACGAGGACCGCGGCAACGACGAAGGCCCAATGGCTCCCGGTCCACTTCGCGACCGAGCTCGCGAACGCCGAGAAGACCCCGTCGACCCCTTGCTGTCGCTCTTGGTCCGTGCCGAACACATCTACTCCTCGGACGCGTCGCTCCCTCCTACCCGGTGCGCGGCCCGACGAACCGCATCCCTCCCCCGAGGCGCTAAGCCCACGGAATCGAACCGAAGACCGCGCGTGGAACACGATGGACCATTCCCGATCGCGCACCGCGAGCGCCAGGTGGTGCAGCCGCATGCCCGGATGCTGCCGGAGCGTCACCACGGGATGCGAGCATCCGAACGTGGCCGACGAGGCGACGATCCTGCACGCGGACGCCGACTCCTTCTACGCCTCGGTCGAGCAGCGGGACGACCCCTCCCTGCGGGGCCGCCCGGTCATCGTCGGTGCCGGGGTCGTGCTCGCGGCGAGCTACGAGGCGAAGGCGTTCGGCGTCCGAACGCCGATGGGTGGCGCGCTCGCGCGCGGGCTCTGCCCGCAGGCCGTCGTCGTTCGCCCGCGCATGGACGCGTACAGCGAAGCCAGCAAGGCGCTCTTCGAGGTGTTCGACGACACGACGCCGTTCGTCGAGGGGCTGTCGATCGACGAGGCCTTCCTCGACGTCGGCGGGCTGCGCCGGATCTCGGGAACGCCCACCGAGATCGCCGTCCGGCTCCGGCGGGAGGTCCTCGAGAAGGTGGGGCTGCCCGTCACGGTGGGTGTGGCCCGGACGAAGTTCCTCGCCAAGGTCGCGAGCGGGGTCGCGAAGCCCGACGGACTGCTGGTGGTCCCCACCGACGGCGAGCTGGCGTTCCTGCACCCCCTCCCGGTCGAGCGCCTTTGGGGCGTCGGACCGGTCACCGCGACCAAGCTCCGCGAACGGTCCATCGAGACCGTGGCGCAGGTCGCGGCGCTCGGCGAATCGGAGTTGGTTCGCATGCTCGGCCGGGCGACGGGCCGCCACCTGCACGCCCTCGCCCACAACCGAGATCCCCGGCCGGTCCAGGTCGGGCGTCGCCGCCGGTCGATCGGCACGCAGCGGGCCCTCGGCCGCAGGCGGAGGTCACCCGAGCAACTCGACACGGACCTCGTCGCGCTGGTCGACCGGCTCACGCGCAGGCTGCGGAAGGCTCACCGCGTGTGCCGCACGGTCACGCTCCGGCTGCGATTCGACGACTTCTCGCGGGCGACGCGTTCGCACACGCTACCGGAGGCGACCGCGCACACCCCCACGATCCTCGCCGTGGCCAGAGGGTTGCTCGCCTCGGCCCTCCCGATGATCGAGCGTCAGGGGATCACCCTGATCGGCCTCACGTACGGC
>DASXTX010000200.1:0-15839 GCA_036505195.1 Actinomycetota bacterium | reverse complement strand
CGTAGAGCGCAGTTACCTGCTCCTCCATCCGCCACGGGTCGTACTGGGGCTGATTGAGCGTGGCGACCATGCGCTCCCCTCGCGCGAGCGCCTGCTGCGTCGCCTGGTCGAGCTCGGAGCCGAACTGCGCGAACGCCTCGAGCTCGCGGTACTGCGAGAGGTCGAGCCGCAGGCGGCCGGCGACCTTCTTCATCGCCTTGACCTGCGCGCTCCCTCCCACGCGCGAGACCGAGATGCCGATGTTGATCGCCGGGCGCACGCCAGCGAAGAACAGGTCCGGCTCGAGGAAGATCTGCCCGTCGGTGATCGAGATCACGTTCGTCGGGATGTAGGCGGAGATGTCGTTGCCCTTGGTCTCGATGATCGGCAGGGCCGTGAGCGACCCGGCGCCCAGCCGGTCCGAGAGCTTGGCCGCGCGTTCGAGCAACCGGGAATGGAGATAGAAGACGTCGCCGGGGTACGCCTCGCGACCCGGCGGCCGTCGGAGCAGCAGGGAGAGCGTCCGGTAGGCGGTCGCCTGCTTGGACAGGTCGTCGTAGACGGCGAGCGCGTGCCTGCCCTCGTACATCCAGTACGCGCCCAGGGCGGCGCCCGAGTACGGGGCGATGTACTGGAACGGGGTCGGGTCCGACGCCGACGCGTTCACGACCACCGTGTAGTCGAGGGCACCGTTGTCGCTCAGCGTCTCGACGACCTCGGCGACGGTGGAGGCCTTCTGGCCGACCGCGACGTAGATGCATCGGACCTGCTGCTTGGGGTCGCCGCTGGCCCAGTTGTCGCGCTGGGCGATGATCGCGTCGATCGCCACGGCGGTCTTGCCCGTCTGTCGGTCGCCGATGATCAGCTCGCGTTGACCGCGCCCGATCGGCGTCATCGCGTCGATCGCGGTGATGCCGGTCTGCAGCGGCTCCTTCACCGGCTGACGGTCGACGACGTTGGCGGCCTGGATCTCGAGCACCCGCGTGTCCTCGGCCCGGATCGGACCCTTCCCGTCCAGGGGGACGCCCAGGGGATCGATCACCCGGCCCAGGAAGCCGTCGCCCACCGGGATCGAAAGGATCCTCCCGGTCTGCTTGACGAGGTCGCCCTCCTCGATCTGCGCGGACTCGCCCAGGATGATGCAGCCGATCTCGTCCTCGTCGAGGTTGAACGCGAGCCCGATGACCCCGCCGGGGAACTCGAGCAGCTCGTTGGCCATCGCGCCGGGGAGCCCCTTCACGCGCGCGATGCCGTCCCCGGCCTCGACCACGCGACCGACCTCTTCGCGCTCGACCGAGGGGGTGAAGCTCTCCACGTTCTTGCGGAGGGCCTCGGCGATGTCCTTCGGATCGAAGTTCAGCTCGTCCACTGCCATGGGTTTCACCCGCTCCTTGTCGTTCCGGTCAGCTGCTCACGGGCCCCGATCAGGCGCGAGCGCACGGACCCGTCGAAGATCTCGTCGCCGACCTTGGCCACCACGCCGCCCAGCACGCTCGGGTCGACGATCACCCTGACCTCGATCGGGCGTCCCGTGGCCCTGGAGAGCGCGTCGGCCAGCTTCTTGGCTCGGGCGTCGCCGAGCGGGACCGCCGAGCGGACCTCGGCGACCGCCCGCTCGCGGGTCGCCGCGACGACCTCGGCGAGCACCTCGATGATCCTGCCGATCTCCCGGGCTCGCCCCTGTTCGACGAGGAACCCGAGCAGGTTGACCGCGAGCGGGTTGGCACGCTCGCGGAGCGTGTCCGCGATCAGCTGCCGCTTGTTCTCGATCGGCAGGGAGGGGTCCAGGAGCGCGTCCCGGACGCGCGTCTCCCGTTCGAGCAGCTCGGCGAAGGCGAAGAGGCGCCGCTCGACCGCGTCGAGCTCGCCCTCGGCGTCCGCAACGCTGAACAGCGCCTCCGCGTAGCTGCGAACGAGCGCGTCCTTGTCCGCCACGTCAGTGCTTCCCGTTCGCCGCGGCGCCCTCGGACACCTGGTCGATGTACTCGTCGATCAGCCGCTGATGCGCCTTGGCATCCAACGATGCGCCGACGACGCGCGCCGCGAGCTCGACCGCGATCTCGCCGATCTCGCCCCGGAGCTCCTGGAAGACCCGGTCCCGCTCGGCCCGGATCTCCTCCTGAGCCTTCGCGACGGTGGCGGCGGCGTCGCGCTCGGCCCGCGCCTGGATCTCGGCGCGAAGCTGCTCCGCCGTCTTCCTCGCCTCCTCGATGATGCCGCTCGACTCCTGGCGGGCCTTCGCGAGCTGCTCTCGGTACTCGGCGAGCTCTCGTTCGGCCTGCGTGCGGGTCTGTTCGGCGCGCTCGAGGTCGCCCTGGATCTTCGCGCGCCGCTCCTCCAGCAGGGCGCTCACCCGAGGGAGCACCCACTTCCACACGAAGAAGAACAGGACCGCGAACGCGAGCGCGCCGACGAGGAGCTCCTCCCAATGCGGGTACAGGTCCTTCGGGTCATTGACGGGCTCGGCCTCGCCCTCGGCCTGGGCCAGGAACCAGATGATCGATGCGACCACGTCGGCCCCTCCTTAGATGATGAACGAGAACGCGATGCCGAACAGGGCAAGCGCCTCGATCAGCCCGATGCCGATGAACATCGTCGCCCGCACCTGTCCTGCGTACTCGGGCTGACGGGCCATCGCCTCGACCGCGTGGCCGATCAACACACCGAGCCCGATCCCGGGACCGATCGCGGCGAGCCCGATGACGAGCCCCCGGCCGATCGTCTCGAGACCCGTCCCGACGTCTCCCGTCGTTTGTGCCAGCAGTCCGAACACAGCAGCCTCCCTTGCTAATGCTCTTCGGCCATCGCACCGCCGATGTAGGAGGCGGTGAGGATGGTGAAGATGAACGCTTGTAGGAGCGATACGAAGATCTCGAAACCGACCAGCGCGACCCCGATCGCGAACGACAGCGGCGCGATCGCGTAGAGGATCCCCCCGGACTCGAGCATCGCGATCGTGCCGAGGAAGAACACCGCGAGCAGGAAGTGCCCCGCGAGGAAGTTGGCCCAGAGTCGGACGGACAGGGTGATCGGCCGGACGATGATCTGGGTGATGAACTCGATCGGCACCAGGAGCGGGTACAGCCACACCGGGGCTCCGGGCGGGAACAGGACGTGCTTCATGTACCCCCCGAACCCGTGCGTGGTGATGCCGACCGCGTTGTAGGTGATCCACGCGATGATCGCCATCACCAAGGGGAAGGCGATCCGGCTGTTGGAGGAGAAGTTGATCCCGGGGGCGACCTCGAAGATGTTCCAGAAGAAGATCGCGAAAAACAGGGTCGCGAGCAGAGGCATGAACCGGTCCCCCTCGGGCCCGATCATCTGCAGGGCGATGTTCTCGCGCACGAACTGGATGCCCAGCTCGGCGGTGCTCTGCAGCTTGCCCGGGACGACCCGCGGCTTGCGGAGCGCGAAGTAGAAGAAGCCGATCATCAGCAGGAAGCCGAGCAGGACGAGGAACGTGATGAAGTTGAGGCACAGATCGAGCCCGCCCGCCCGCAGGGAAGGTCCCCAGCAGCCCCACACGAAGTCCTTGGTCGACGGGGGTTCGAACGCGGCGAGGACCGAGCCGATCGTCGCGATCACGGCGCCACCCCTCGCTTGTCGCTCGCGTCTGTCCATAGGTCCGCCTGCATCCGTCCGGAGAGCAGCTTCATCTCGACCACGAGCAACGCGATCGTGGCCGGGATCAGGGCGGCGATGAAGGCGACGATCGAGAACCACTCCGTCTGCTGGAGCAACGCGATGACCAGGACGATGACGCCCAGGCGCACGAGGAACCCTCCGAGCCCGACCGCGTAGAGCACGGACGGCGAGATCGTGGCTGCGAGCGCCAGCGAGGAGCCGTGCGCGACGAAGTTCACGTAGACGACGACGATGGCGATGGCCGCGGACCACCCGGCATCGGTGCCGTCCACCAGAGTCCCCAGGGCGAACGCGGCGACCGCGACGGGGAGCGCGAACGGCGAGATGCGCCGGATCATCTCTCGCTCAGGCGCCACCGCGGTTCCCTTCCCCTTTGCCGAATCGCAGATATACGAGGTAGATCGCTCCACCAGCCCCGAGCACGATCCCCACCGCGGTGAAGATCCGGTGGTTGAGCCCTAGCAGCCGGTCGGCCAGGTAGCCGACGCTCCCCCACACGAGGATCCCTCCGACGAGCGTGGCGGTGACCGCCCAACCGATCCCCATGCCGGCCCAAGCGCCGTCGCGTCCGGAACCCGCCATGGGCGGGGAAGTATATCCGGGGGGCGTTCGAGCCGTCAAACCTCAGACGTGCTGTTTCCGCAGGTAGATGGCCCTTTTTCACGAGCTTGTGAAAGGATTCACGAAGTCCGGCTGCCACGTCCGCGACGAGCGCCCGCCTCCTAGGGTCTTATGCCCGGCGTCGCCGGCGTTGCGCAAGCACGCTCGCGACGGCGGCGAGGATGCCGGCGGCGAACAGGAGCGTCCCCATCACGTTCACCTGGGGAGGCACCCCGATCCTCTGCGCTCCGTACACCCACAGCGGGAAGGTGAGGACCGGACCTGCGACGAAGTTGGTGATCACGAAGTCGTCGAGGGACAGGACGAACGCGAGGAGGAACCCGGCCAAGATCGCGGGCGCGATCAGAGGCAACGTCACCTTGAAGAACGCGGAGACGGGGCTCGCGAACAGGTCTTGTGCGGCATCCTCCAGGTTGCGATCCAGTCCCTGGACACGGGCCCGCACCGTGACCGCGACGAAGGCGATCGAGAAGCCGATGTGGGACAGGATGATGGTCGCATACCCCGTAGACACCCCCACCAGGACGTACATCGACAGCAGCGACGCACCCAGGACGATCTCGGGGACCGCGATCGCCAGGAAGATGATGAAGTCTACGGGCGTCAGGCCGCGGAACCGGTATCGGCCCAGGGCCAGCCCGAACAACGTTCCGATCATCGTCGAGAACGCCGCGGCGATCGGTGCGATCTTGAGCGAGTTCTTGAAGGCCGGGTACAGGCCGGGGACGTTGAAGACGTTCTTCCACCAGTCGAGGGTGAAGCCCCAGAACTTCGCGGTCTGGCGATCGAACGGGACGTCGTTGAACCCGTACAGGATCATCACGAAGATCGGGCTCGCCAGGTAGACGATCATGGCGATCGTGTACGTCGGCAGGATGAAGCGGGTCCATCGTTTCCGAGATCGATTCAGCGGCGCCGGACCGAGCTCCGGGAGCGACTTCGGCGGCGCGACGACGGTACTCATGCGCTGGCGCCCGCCGCGCGCTGCACGTCCTCGGTCCCGAGGATACGGGCATAGACGGTGGCCAGGACCAGCATCACGATCATCAGGATGACCGAGAGCGCCGCAGCCTCCGGATAGTCGAGCTCGACGAGGAACTTCTCCTGGATGATGTTGCCGATCATCGTCGTGCCGGGGCCGCCCAGGAGCGTGGCGTTCACGTAGTCACCCGTCGCTGGCACGAAGGTGAGCAAGAACGCTGCGAAGACGCCCGGCAGGGAGAGCGGCCAGACCACCTTGCGGAACGCCTCCCACCGGCTCGCGTACAGATCCTTCGCGGCCTCCACCAGGCGCTTGTCGATCCGCTCGAGTGCAACGTACAGAGGCAGCGCGGTGAAGGGCAGGAAGTTGTAGGTGATCCCGGCCACCACGGCGAACGGCGTGGCCAGCACGCGGAAGCCCTGTGGCAGGAGCCCGATGTCCTTCAGCGGGCCGAGGATCGGACCGTGGTCGCCGAGGATGAACTTCCACTGGATCGTTCGGATCACGAAGGAGACGAAGAATGGAACCAGGATGAGCAACAGCAGCGACGACTTCCACTTGCCCCCGTAGAACGCGATCCAGTAGGTCATCGGGTACGCGAGGAGCAGGGCGGCGATCGTGACGATGATCGAGTACACGATGGAGCGGACGAACTGCACCTGGTACTGGCCGAGGACGTCCGTGTAGTTTTCGAAGGCCCACGAGAAGCGGAACCCTCCCGAGAGAAGGCCGCCGCTCTCGAGCGAGGTGTAGAGCATCAGGCCGAGTGGGATCAGGAAGAACACGAGCAGGAACAGGGCTCCCGGCGCCAAGAGGTAGTACGGAACCAGTCGACGGCGTGCGCCGATGCTCCGACGAGGACCGTCCGACCCACCCGGTGGCGGAGCCTCGACGAGGACCTCGTCGACCGTGGTCACGTCGGCGGATCAGCCCTGCGAGATCGGGAGGAAGATGGCGTCCCACTCCTCCGCCGACTCGTCCGTCCAGTCACCGAATCCGAACGTCGTCCGCCCGAGGAACTCCTCGCTCGGGTACAGGAACTCATTCTCGGCCGTCGCCTGGAGCTTGTTCGCGTACCCCTTGTATCCCTGATCGAAGTTCTTCTCCGCGTCCTTTTTGATCAGCTCCTGGGTCGCGGGAACCGGCGACATGTAGAGGATCCACTCGGTCAGCATCGTTGCGATATCCGGGTTGTAGTAGAAGTCCATGATCTCGGCCGCGCCCACCGGGTTCTGAGCGCCCGTAGGGACCAGCATGTTGTCGATCCACAACAGCGCCCCACCCTCGGGAAAGACGTATTGCATGTCGAGCCCCAGCCAGATCGCCGAGTACAGGACGTCACCCGACCACGCCATCGCCGCGTTCAGGTTTCCCTCCTGGAGGTCGGGCAGGTAGTCGTTGCCGTAGTACGCGCGAACGGTCCCCGATTCCTGCTGCATCTTCAGCCAGGCGGCCGCTTCCTTCCACGCATCGGGGCCGGATGTCACCGGATCGATCCCGAGGTTGATCATCACCCAGTCGGGCATGTCTCCTTCGAGCATCCCCACGCTGCTCGTGCCGACCTTGGCGGGATTCGCGAGGTCGTCCATCTTCGTGATCTCCCCGTTCACCTGTTTGGTGTTGAAACCGATCCCGGTGATGCCGGACTGCCACGCCATCCCGAACTTGTTCCCGGGATCGTAGAAGGGGTCCTTGGCCCAACTGGCCGCGTTCGCGTCGAAGTTCGGGCGCTTCGATGGGTCGAGCTCGTACACCCATCCGTTCTGCGTCAGTGTCGTGAAGTATCGGCCGTTGGTGATCACGATCACGTCCCAGCCTGGGTCGTCACCGCCGGCGAGCAGCGGCTGGATCTTGCCGAAGAACTCGGCGTTGTCGTTGATCACGTCCTGGTAGTTGACCTCGATGCCCGTTCGCTGCTGGAAGGCACGGAGCGAGGGGTGGTAGACGTTCCCGTCCTTGTCCTTGGCCTGGTCCATGTAGGCCGGCCAGTTGGCGAAGTTGAGCGTGTCCCCGGGCTCGCCGCTGAAGACGTCCTGGGGTGCGGCTGACTGCCCGGTGGTCCCACCTTCGTCGGAGCCGCAGGCGGCCAGGAGCGACGCGAGGCTGAACCCCGCGACACCGATACCGGTGTTCCTCAGCAGGCTTCGCCGCGTCAGGCGGTACCGCAGCGCCCTCCGCATCGCGACAGGGTCCAGCAGCGATCGGTCGTCGTCCATCACTCCTCCTCCTCCAACGTGATCCCCTCTTGCGGCAGCACCGCGAACGTGTGCTCCCATCGCCATGACAGTTTCACCCGCTCACCCGGAGCCGGCGCTGGTTCGGAGCCGAGGTTCTGCACCCAGACCGTGAACTCGTGGCCACCCGGGCCCTCGACCTTGTATTGGTGGCTGACACCGATGTAGGTCGCCATGCGCAGCAGACCCGAGACCGAGTTCCACCCCCGATCGGCGGAGCCCCCCTCCTCGCTCTTGGCTCCATCGCTCCGGATCGTGATCTTCTCCGGACGGACGCCGACGAGCACGCTCTCTCCGACCCGGAACGGCGCCCGGTCGTTCGGCAGGTGCACGACGTCCCCGCCCGCGAGGAGCACGGTCGATGTCCCGTCCGTCTGCTCCTTGAGTTCCCCCTCGAGCAGGTTCGACGCGCCGAGGAAGGCCGCCACGAATTGCGTCTGAGGCTTCTCGTAGACCTCCTCGGGAGGTCCGATCTGCTCTGCCCGACCGGCACGCATCACGGCCAGCCGATTCGACATCGTCATGGCCTCCTCTTGATCGTGGGTAACGTAGATGAACGTGATACCCACTTCCTGCTGGATGCGCTTCAGCTCCAGCTGCATCTGCTTGCGGAGCTTGAGGTCGAGGGCGCCGAGCGGCTCGTCCAGGAGCAGGACCTTGGGGTGGTTCACCAGGGCGCGCGCGAGCGCCACGCGCTGCTGCTGACCGCCGGACATCTGCCCGGGCTTGCGTTTCTCGAAGCCGGACATCTCCACGAGCCGGAGCGCGTCGTCGACGCGGGCCTTGACGTCGCCCTTGGCCACCTTCCTCCGCCGCAAACCGAACGCCACGTTCTCGAAAACGTTCAGGTGCGGGAACAGCGCGTAGGACTGGAACACGGTGTTCACGTCGCGCCTGTAGGGGGGGAGGTCGGTCACGTCCCGGCCACCCAGGTACACGGTCCCGCGGGAGGGCTCCTCGAACCCGCCGATCATCCGGAGCGTCGTCGTCTTCCCGCATCCTGAAGGACCGAGCATGCTGAAGAACTCCCCTTCGGCGATGTCGAGCGAGAGATCGTCGACGGCCAGCGCGTCACCGAACGTCTTCGTCACGCGTTCGAGGCGAACGTCGATATCCGGCAAGCAGCCTCCTGTCTCAACGAGGAGTACGAGTCGATGCCCCTGACGCGCCTTCGAAGCCGGGATTATGCCTCAAGCGGGCCCGAGCGGGCCATCCGGGCGAGCGGGCGACGTCAGGCCGTGTCACGCGTCCTCGACGTCGCGGGGGTATCCGACACCGGGGGCGTCGACTCCGAACGCAACGGCACACCGTCGGCGTCAGCCGGCGCAGGCTTGCTCGCGGTCGGGACCCGGGCAGCTTCGCGCCCGCGGCCGTCCGATGCCGCCCGCCGCCGATGCCTTCCGGCCCGACGGTCGGCGTGGACCGCGACCGGTCGCCGATCGCTCCCTCGCGGGGTCCGGTCCCGGATCAGGCGAGGCAGGACGGTCGCGACGAGCACCGCCGAGACCAGGATCACGGCGACGAGGATCCGCCCGTTCACGTAGGCGGCCACCAGCGCGGCACCCGCGATCAACGCGCCCCACAGGTACATCAGCAGGACGGCCTGGCGGTGGGAGTGACCGATGTCCATCAGCCGATGGTGGATGTGTTCCTTGTCGGCGTGCGCGATCCCGATCCCCTTCCGCATCCGTCGGACGATCGCGAGCAGGACGTCGAGCAGCGGGACCGCGAGAACGAGCAACGGGACGGCGATCGGGATCGCGATGGCGGCGAGGTCGCCGCCGCTCGGGCCCTCGAGGTTCTGACCCACCCCCGAGATCGTGGCCACCGCCATAAGCAGCCCCAGCAGGAGCGCGCCCGAGTCCCCCATGAAGATCCTCGCCGGGTGGAAGTTCCACGGGAGGAAGCCGAGGGCCACCCCCGCGACGATCGTCGACATGAGCGCGGCGACGCTGGCCCCGTCGCCGCCGTCCGGGGTTCGGAAGTAGGCGAAGAACGCGATCGCCGCGATCGCGACCATGCCGGCCGCGAGGCCGTCGAGCCCGTCGACGAGGTTGACGGCGTTCATGAGCGCCACGATCCACAGCACGGTGAGCGGGACGGCGAGGTCCGGCGAGAGTGCGATCACGTCCTGACCGGGGAAGTAGAAATAGAGGAGCTGGACGCCCAGGAGCACGACGATCCCGGCGGCGAGCACCTGGCCCGCGAGCTTCCCGATCGCGGAGACGCCGCGCGTGTCGTCCACCATCCCGAGCACGACGACCACGGTCGCGGCCACGAACGCCGCGTCGAGCTCGGAGGACGTCTGGTGCAGGCCGGAGAGGAACGGGATCACACGCGCCGCGAGGAGCCCGGCTGCGACGCCGAGGTACATCGCGAGCCCTCCCGCGGTGGGCGTCGGCGTCGGATGGACCTTGCGGTCGGAGGGGTGGTCGATCCACCCGAGCCGCAACGCGAGCCGACGCACGGCGGGCGTGACCGCGAAGGTCACACCGGCACTGACCGCGAACACCAGGAGATACGGACGCACGCTGTGTGGCGATGCTACCCCTTGGCGAGCGCCCCTCGACGGCGCGGATCGGCGGGGTCAGCGCGGGTAGGCGGGGAACCGAGCCACCAGCTCCCCCACACGCGCGCGGCTCGCGGCAGCGACCCGCTCGTCGCCGGGGTTGCGGAGCGCCTCCCCGATGATGCTGGAGACCTCTTTCATCTCGGGCTCGTCCATCCCGAGGGTCGCGGGCCCCGGGGTGCCGACCCGGATGCCCGAGGGGTCGAGCGGCGGCTGTGGGTCGAACGGGATCCCGTTCTTGTTGATCGCGATTCCGATCTCGTCGCAGACGGTCTCGGCCTGCTTGCCGCCGATCCCGAGCGGTCGCAGATCGCACAAGGCCAGGTGCGAGTCCGTCCCGCCCGAGACGATCCGAACGCCCTCGTCCGCGAGGCCCTGCGCGAGCGCCCGGGAGCTGCGCACGACGCGCGCCGCGTACTCGGCGAACGACGGGTCCATCGCCTCCTTCAGGCAGACGGCCTTGGCCGCGATCACGTGTTCGAGCGGCCCGCCCTGCATCATCGGGAAGACCGCCTTGTCGATCGCCTTCGCGTACTCCTCGCGAGCAAGGATGATCGCGCCTCGCGGGCCGCGCAGGGTCTTGTGGGTCGTGAAGGTCACGACGTCGGCGAACGGCACCGGGCTCGGGTACGCACCGCCGGCGCACAACCCGATGAAGTGCGACGCATCGACCCACAGGATCGCGCCGACCTCGTCCGCGATGCTCCGGAACGCGACCCAGTCGATCACCCTGGGGTACGCGGTGAAGCCCGCGAGCACGACCTTGGGTCGATGCTCCCTGGCCAGCTCGCGGATCCGGTCGTAGTCGAGCTGCTCGGTCTCGCGATCGACCTCGTAGCCGATGAACGTGAACCACTTGCCGGACACGTTGACCGGGGACCCGTGCGTGAGGTGACCGCCGTGCGCGAGCACAAGCCCGAGCACCTTGTCCTCGGACCGCGGCTCCAGGAACGCGCCGAACACCGCCATGTTGGCCTGCGCGCCTGCGTGTGGCTGCACGTTGGCGTGGTCGGCGCCGAACAGCTCCTTGGCGCGGTCGATCGCCAGTTGCTCCGTGACGTCGACGAACCGGCAGCCGCCGTAGTAGCGATGGCCCGGGTATCCCTCCGCGTACTTGTTGTTCATCGTCGACGCCTGCGCGGCGAGCACCGCGGGGCTGGCGTAGTTCTCCGACGCGATCAGCCGCAGCGTGCTCCGTTCGCGCCCGAGCTCGCCCGAGATCGCGTCCGCGACCTCGGGATCGATCGCGCGCAACGCATCCCAATCCGCGACGAACCCGTCGCCGGTCTCTCGATGTTCCGGCATCTCAGCGCTCTCCTCGTTCGATCTCGGCGACCTGCTGGAGCCGTCGCTCGTGACGTCCGCCCTCGAACGGCGTATCGAGCCACAGCTGGAGGATCTCCCGTGCGAGCTGCACAGCCACGATGCGGCCCCCCAACGCGAGCACGTTCGCGTCGTTGTGGCGGCGGGACAGCTCCGCGAGGTGCAGGTCGTTGCAGAGCGCAGCCCGGGCACCCTTGACCTTGTTGGCCGCGAGCTGTTCCCCCTGTCCCGACCCGCCGAGCACGATCCCGCGGTCGGCGCGCCCGTCGACGACCGCGCGCGCGGCGGCCGCGCAGAAGTCCGGGTAGTCCACCATCTCCTCGGAGTCGGTCCCGACGTCGAGCACCTCGTGCCCCCGCTCGGTCAGGTAGGCCTTCAGCGCCTCCTTGAGCGGATACCCCGCATGGTCGCATCCCATCGAGATCCGCACGTCTAGGATCTCGTCGATCCGGTGGCCCTGCGTACGTCCGTGTGGCCGACGAGCCCGTCGGCCAGCCGCGAGCACCACGCGTCGAGCTCGGCGGCGACGGCCCGGAACCTGTCCAGGGGCATGCCGAGCGGGTCATCGATCCCCTCGTCCCGCGGGTCGCCCTCGAAGCCTCCCCGACGGAGCCGGTCGGCCTCGGTGATGCGCTCGGACGGGAGTCCGAACGACGCGCCCTCCGTCTCGGGCAGGGCCTCGAGGAGCCGAACGAGCTCCTTGAGCGTGAAGGTGCGCGAGCCCGCCTCGCGGGCGAACGCTCGGGCGTGCTCGGGGGCCATCGCGATAACCACGTCCGCTCGAGCGACGTCCTCGTCGGAGACCTCGCGCGCGCGATGACTCGAGATGTCGACCCCGCGTTCGGCGGCCGCACGGATCGAGCTCGGATCCGCGCCAGAGCCGGTCCATCCCATCGTCCCCGCCGATGCGACCTCGGGCGCGTCGGACCCCATCCGCTCCGCGAACGCGGCGCGCAGGAGCCCCTCGGCGATCGGCGACCGACACACGTTGCCCGTGCACACCACCAGGACCCTCGTCATGGGGCCGCGAGTCTACACCGGGCCCTGAGAGCTCCCGGGCGGTCGGAGATCGCGCAACGCCTCCGCGATGGCTCGTTCCGACACCGCGCCGGCGCGCACGACGGACGGCTCGCCGTGCGCGAGGTCGACCACCGTCGAGGCCGAGGCCGTGAGCGGCTCCGGTGCGCAGAGGTAGACCTCGACGGCGTCGGCGAACGTCGCCTCGACCCCTTCACACGTCGTGGGCGTGGGCGCTCCGCTGCGGTTCGCGCTCGTGACCGCGAGCGGGCCGGTGCGCGCGAGCACCGCGAGGGCGAGCGGCTCGTGCGGGATCCGGAGCCCGATCGTCGTCGGGTCGCCGCCCAGGTCCCACACCCGGGCGACCTCGGTGCGCGGCAGCACGATCGTGAGCTGGCCGGCCCAGAACCGGAGGGCGAGCGCCTCGGCGCGCTCGTCGAAGATCGCGATCCGCCGGGCGGCCTCCATCGAGGGCACGAGCACCGGCAGCTCGAGCTCGCGCGGGCGTCCCTTCGCCTCGAACAGCAGCGCGGTGGCCGAGGGATCGTCGGGCCGAGCTCCGATGCCGTAGACCGTGTCCGTCGGCAGGACGATGAGCGAGCCGTCGAGCGCCGCCCGCGCAGCCGCCTCGATGGGGTCGAGCGTGGAGGTCACGGCGCCCGGGCGAGGACCACCCGGTCGCGGCCGGTGAGATCGCGCTCGACGCGGACCTCCGCGAACGCGGTCGAGAGCGCACGTACCACGGGGTCGCCGAGCCTGGCGTCGATCTCGACCGCCAGGACGCCGCCGGCGCGCAACCATCGGGAGGCTTGCCCACCCAACCGCTCGTAGACGTCGATCCCCCCGACCAGCGCGAGGACGGGATCGGCCCGCACCTCGGCCGGCAGGTCCTCGAGGTCCTCCGCCGGTACGTACGGCGGGTTACTCACGACGACGTCGACCCATCCCCGCAGGTCGACGGGCAGAGGTTCGAGAAGGTCGCCCTCCAGGACGGTCACGGCGAGCCCCAGCCGTGCGGCGTTCGCCCGGGCGAGCTCGACGGCCTCGGCGGACAGGTCCGTCGCGAACACCGTAGCATCGGGTCGCTCATCCTTGACGGCGAGCGCGATCGCGCCGGTGCCCGTTCCCACGTCGACGACCACGGGGTCCTCGCGGTCCCCGACCTCCGAGAGCGCGTGCTCGACGAGGAGCTCGGTCTCGGGCCGGGGGACGAACACGCCGGGCCGGACCTCGAGCGTGATCCCTCGGAACTGTTCATCTCCCGTCAGGTGTTGCACCGGCGTGCCGGCGCATCGCTGACAGATCGCGCGGCCGAACATCCGGGCCTCACGCGTGTCGAGCCCCGCCGAACGCGCGTAGAGCCCCGCGCGATCGGTGCCGAGCACGTGCATCAACAGGATCTCGGCCGTCGCGTCGGGGCTCTGGACCCCTTGCCGATCCAGGTAGCCGCTGGCGCGCCGTAGAACCTCGGCGGGACGCACGGTCAACGATCCCGTTCCTCGTCGCTCTCGTCGTCGCCGCGGGCAAGCTGGTCCGCGCGCTCGGCGGCGTGCAGCGCGTCGACGAACGCGTCCAGGTCCCCCGCCAGCACGTCGGGCAGGCGGTGGACGGTCAGCTTGACGCGGTGATCGGTCACGCGGTTCTCGGGGAAGTTGTACGTGCGGATCTTCTCGGCGCGCTCGCCGGTCCCGACCTGGGAGCGTCGAGCCGCGGCCTCCTTGGCGGCGGCCTCCTCCTGCGCCCGATGGAGCAGGCGGGCCCGCAGGTACCGCATGGCCTTCTCACGGTTCTGCAGCTGCGACCGTTCCTCCTGGCTCCCGACCACGATGCCGGTCGGCTTGTGCGTGATCCTGACGGCCGAATCGGTCGTGTTCACGGACTGCCCCCCGGGGCCGGCCGAACGGAACACGTCGATCTTCAGGTCCTCCGGCCGGATGTCGACCTCGACGTCCTCGGCCGCCGGCAGCACCGCCACGGTCGCCGTCGAGGTGTGGATGCGCCCGGAGGACTCCGTCACGGGCACGCGCTGGACACGGTGGACGCCGGACTCGTGCTTCAGCCGCGAGTACGCGTCCCTGCCCTTGACCTCGAGCACGATCTCCTTGAACCCGCCGAGGTCCGAGGGCGAGGCGGAGAGCACCTCGGTCTTCCAGCGCTGACGCTCCGCCTGGTGCTGGTACATCTCATACAGCGTCCCGGCCCACAGCGCCGCCTCGTCGCCGCCCGCCCCCGCGCGGATCTCGACCACGACGTCCTTGCCGTCGTTGGGATCCTTGGGGACGAGGAGCGCTTCCAGGCGGGTGCTGAGCTCGGCGGCCCGGCTCCCGGCGGTCTCGGCCTCACCCCGCAGGAACGCCGCCATCTCCGGGTCCGGCTCCTCCTTGGCCATGGTGGTCGCCTCCTCGGCCTGCCGGAGGGCCGCGCGGTACTCCCGGAACGGCGCGACGATCTCGCCGAGCTCGGACAGGTCCTTGCCCAGCCTGCGCAGACGATCGGGGTCCTTCGCCACGTCGGGCGACGCCATCTCGCCCTGGAGGCGCTCGTAGCGCTGCTCGAGGTCCGCGAGTCGGTCGGAGAGATCCACGCCTGGATTATCCAGGCATTGCGTCGCGGGCTACGACGGCTCGACCGGGTCCTCAGGCGTACGGAGGGTCGTCGTCGCCCTCGTCGTCGATATCGCCCCAATCCAGATCGAGCACGGGGATGTCGAGCTTCATCGCGCCGGTCCCCTCCCACAGCTCCTCGTAGGACGGGTCGAGGATGCCCGGGTCGTCGTCGCCGGCCACCATGATCATCGGTTCGCGAGCGGCGGATGCCTCCACCTCGATCGGGTCGGCGGCGTCACCCCAGGCCTCGGCCGACGGTGCGATCTCCTTCGAGGAGGCCTTCTCGTCCGCCGCTGTTCCATCGGCGGGCTCGTCGAGGAGATCCTTGATCGCCGGGATGTCCGGGATCGTGAACTGAACATCCATCGCGCTCTCGAGATCACGGGCGACGCCGATCAGCCGCTCCTGCATCGAGGCGATCTGATCCACGAGCGCGTCGCGGCGGGTGGACAGGCCGGCGATCGTTCGGTCCGCCTCCTGGCGCGCGGTGCGCACCGCGGTCTCCGCACGCGATCGGGCCTCCTCGGCCTTGGCCTGCGCGTCGGTCCGGATCCTGTCCGCGTCCGCGCGCGCCACGCGGGTCACCCGTTCCGCGTCACGATGCGCCTCGCCCGTGATCGCCTCGGCGACGTGATCGGCCTCGCGGATCACGCTCGCGACCCGTTCCCCGAGCTGCTGGTAGGGATCCTGGCGGGGCTGTGCGGTCGTTCGGCGCGCGCTCTGGGCCTCGGCCTGCGCGTCGCGGAGCAGCACGCGCATGAGCTCGATCTGATCGGCGAGCTGCACGAGGTACGCCCGGACCTGGTCGGGGTCGTACCCACGCCTGATCGTCACGAACTCCCGTCGGCGGATCTGCTCGG
>DASXTX010000199.1:0-5990 GCA_036505195.1 Actinomycetota bacterium | reverse complement strand
AGCTCGTCGCAGAACGCGACCGATGCCGGGTCGCCGCCGTGCTCGCCGCAGATCCCGATGTGCAGGCTCGCGTTCGCGGCACGTCCCTCCTCCACCGCGATGCGCATGAGGCGACCGACGCCCGGCTGGTCGATCGTGACGAAGGGGTTCGAGGGCACGAGCTTGCGTTCTTCGTACATCCCGACGAACTTGCCGATGTCGTCGCGGCTGAAGCCGAAGGCCGTCTGCGTGAGGTCGTTGGTCCCGAACGAGAAGAACTCGGCCGCTTCCGCGATCTCGGCCGCGGTCACCGAGGCGCGCGGCAGCTCGATCATCGTGCCCCACTCGAGGTGGTCGAGCTGAACGCCCTCGGCCCGAAGCACCTCCGCCGCAACCGGTTCGAGCTCGGCCCGCATCTGCTCGAGCTCGGGCTTGGTCGCGACGAGCGGGATCATGATCTCGACCTTCGGGTCGCGGCCCTCCTGCTTGACCCGCGCCGCCGCCTCGCAGATCGCCCGCACCTGCATGGCGTAGAGCCCCGGCTTGACGATCCCGAGCCGCACTCCGCGCAGACCGAGCATCGGGTTCGCCTCGTGGAGCTGATCGACCTTGCCGAGGATGACCCGGGCTTCCTCGAGCGGCACCCGCTCGTCGCGCAGCCGGACCTCGTCCTCGCCGCGCTCCTCCGCCCTGGCCACGCCGACCGCGAGCTCGACCTGGTTCGGGAGGAACTCGTGCAACGGCGGGTCGAGCAGCCGGACCGTGACCGGCAGGCCGTCCATCGCCCGGAAGATCCCGACGAAGTCCTCGCGCTGGAGCGGAAGCAGCGCGTCGTACGCCTTCTGCTCCTCCGCCTCGGTCTCCGCGAAGATCATCTGGCGCACCGCGCCGACCCGCTCCTCGCCGAGGAACATGTGCTCGGTCCGGCACAACCCGATGCCCTCGGCTCCGCGGTCCCGAGCGTTGCTCGATTGGTCGGGCGTATCGGCGTTCGCGCGGACGCGCAGACGCCGGCGGGCGTCGGCGATGCCCATCAGGCGCTCGAAGGCCCTCCAGATCTTCTCCCCGCGGGCCGTCGCGTCGCCCGACCGAGCCTTCTCGAGCACGGACTCCTCGAGCGGTAGCTCCCCCACGTACACGTTGCCCGTGAAGCCGTCGATCGTGACGACCTCACCCTCCTTCACGGTCGTGCCGTTCGCGGTGAAGGTCTTGGCCGCCGGGTCGAGCTTGATCGCGTCGGCTCCGCATACCGCCGGGATACCCTCGCCGCGCGCGACGACCGCCGCGTGCGAGTTCGTCCCTCCCGCGCTCGTCAGGATCCCCTGCGAGGCGATCATGCCGTGGTAGTCGTCCGGGGTTGTCTCGCGTCGAACCAGGACCACCTTGTCGCCGGCGTTCGCCCGCTCCTGGGCGTCGTCGGCCGTGAACACCACTGCGCCGGTGGCGGCGCCGGGGCTCGCGTTGAGGCCCTTCGCGATCGGCCGGGCGCCGTCGGCCTTCACGCGACGCTTGAACAGCTCCTCGAGCCGGTTCGCGTCGACGCGGAGCAGCGCCTCGTCCTCGTCGATCAGGCCCTCGTCGAGCATGTCGTAGGCCATCACCCACTCGGCGAAGGCGGTCCGCTTGCCGATGCGGGTCTGCAGGATCCAGAGCTTGCCCTTCTCGATCGTGAACTCGATGTCGCACATGTCGTGGTAGTGGCCTTCGAGCGTGGCCATCACGTCTATCAGCCCGTGGTACGACTCCGGGTCGATGGGCTCGAGCTCGGCGATCCGCTTGGTGTTGCGGATCCCGGCGACCACGTCCTCGCCCTGCGCGTTCTCGAGGTAGTCCCCGTACGGGACCTTCTCCCCCGTCGCGGGGTCGCGCGTGAACGCCACCCCGGTCCCCGAGTCCTCCCCACGGTTGCCGAACACCATCGCGACCACGTTCACAGCCGTTCCGAGATCGTCGCTGATCTTGTTCTGACGCCGGTAGTCGATCGCGCGCTTGCCGTTCCACGATCGGAAGACCGCGTCGATCGCCAGTCGCAGCTGGTCCTTCGGGTCCTGCGGGAAGTCTCCGCCGGTGTGCTCCCGGTAGATCGCGCGGAAGCGTTCGATCAGCGCGCTCAGGTCGTCGGCGTCCAGGTCGGTATCCTGCGCGTTCGGGCCCTTCGCCGCCTTGGCCTGGTCGAGCACGTGCTCGAACGCGTCGGCCGGCACGTCCATCACGATCTTGCCGAACATCTGGATGAACCGGCGGTAGGCGTCCCGAGCGAAGCGGATGTCGCCATCCGTCTGCTTCGCGAGCCCTTCGACGGAGCGGTCGTTCAGGCCGAGGTTCAGGACGGTGTCCATCATCCCGGGCATCGAGAACTTCGCGCCCGACCGCACCGAGACCAGGAGCGGGTCGCCGGGGTCGCCGAGCAACTTGCCCATGGCGTCCTGGAGATCGCGCAGGTGCTCCCCCGCCTCCTCGAGCATCTCGGGCGGAGCACCCCCCTGCGCGAGGAACGTCAGGCACGCCTCGGTGGTGATCGTGAAGCCGGGTGGGACCGGAAGGCCCATGTTGGTCATCTCGGCGAGGTTGGCCCCCTTGCCGCCGAGGAGGTCCTTCATGTCCCGGTTGCCTTCGGAGAAGTCGTAGACGTACTTCGTCATCAGCGATGCCTCCGCCGCGAGATGGGTTCGGACCGGACCAGTCTACGGACGTGATGGAGAGATCCGCGCTGCGAGCGGGATCGGGCTAGGCGGGCGGAGCGGCGTCGTGGGAGTCCTCGCCCGAGCCGACGAACGAGGACGCCATGTGCAGGCAGCGCTCGACGGTGTCGTGGTCGCCGTCCAGGAGCGCCTCGTAGGCCAGGTTGAGCCATCCGGAGCTCTTCTGCGCGAGCTCGACGTCCTCCGAGCGGAGCGAACGCCTCGAGCACAGGACGTCCAGCACCGGCCGGTAGGCCACGCTGAGGACCGCGGCGGCCCTGGCATCGAACCGAGCGATCGGGTCGGGCGGGGATCGGAGCGCTTCGCGCTCGGCCGCGGCGCATTGATCGAGCAGCGCCCGGTACGCCACGTCGACGTCCTCGGCCGGGGCGCCCTCGGTGGCGATGCCGATGAGGGCCCGGATGCTTCGCGTGGTCTGGAGGAGGATGCCGTCCATGGGCGGAGCCTAGTGTCGTCCCCCGCCCGGCGTTTGCGCCATCGGCCGGGTGACCCGAAATGGGGCCGAAAGGCCTAGGACGTTCGGCGCGCGATCAGGCACATGGCGGGCCGGAGCCTTTCAGGCCGCGGCCGACCCAAGCTCATCGAGCGTGGTCGGATCGCTGGCGAACAGCACCGTCACGGCATTGCCCTCGGGCTCGAGGACTGTGGCGGGGCCGTCCCCCTGGTCGATCCATTCGGTCATCGAGGCGGCGAACTCCTCCGCGTCACGAGCCGTATCCCAGACCGTCGACAGCTCGACGGCCGTGTCGGTGCCGTTCGACCACGCCCGGTAGGTGCCGCCGTCCCATCCCGCGGCCGCGGCGTCGGCCTCCGAACCGTCGAGCCGCAGGCCGAGCGCGACCTGCAGCCACGCCTCGCCGATCGACATCACGTCGAGGTCCTTCCATCCGGGCCCCAGCTCCGCCGACAGATCCGGCACGTCGACCGGAGTGGGCGCGTCGTTCGGGTAGCGCTCGGGGTGGATGATCTGCTCGGTCGAGGTGGGGAGGTCGACGAACGCCTCGTCGACCGCATCGAGACCGCCTCGTGCCTCGAGCGCGCCGATGAACCGCATCCCCTGGTCGTACGGCCATGCCTGGAGCCGAGCCACGAACGGCGGCACGCCCTCGGTCGACGTGTCCTGCGCCGCGGCCTCGACCCCCACCTGCACCTGTTCGGCCACCGTGAGGAACGTCCGCGCCCAACGCAGCATGAAGAACGTCGCGTTGCCCTCGACCAGCGCGATCGCGGCCGACGCGTCCTCGTCCTTGCACGCCGCGCCCAGCACGTCCAAGCGCTCGAGCCCGAAGCGCTGGTCGTCGATCGCGTGCGTGAGCTCGTGCGCGAGCGTGATGCGTTCGAGCGGCGTCGGCGACTCACTTCCCGTGAACTTCAGCTCCCCCGTCACCGTGTCGTAGTAGCCGATCACCTGGCTCGAGCCGTAGCTCTCGTAGGCGTCGCGGAGGCTGGTGCCGTCGGGGATCACACCGATCGTGTCCCACGCGATGCTCCGTCGCGCGTACTGCCCCTCCGGGTAGGTGATGTTCGAGAACCTCACGAAGTCACGGCCGATCTCCGCCTGCGACACCGGCTCGGCTACGACCCGCTGCGAGTAGTCGAACCCGCGGATCTGCGCCACCTGCCGCATCACCTGCGCGATCACCGCGGGCGTCGGCCCCTCCGCGGGGACGTCCGATCCGGCGCCGGGCTTGGGTTCGGGCACCTCGCAGAGACGCTTCTCGGCGGCGGCGGCCGAATCCGGTCCGCCGGGCGCCGGCGAGGGGACCTCGGGGGAAGCCGGCACCGGCTCGACGGAGGTCGCGGGGGCGGACGCCGGGTCGCCGGGTACGTCGGTTCCGCCGGTACAGGCCCCGAGCGTGAGCCCGAGGACGGCCGCCAGGGCGGCGGCGCGGAGGCTCATCCGCGCCTCGGCGCCAGGACGCTCGCGAGGGCCAGGCCGGCAGCGAGGAGCGAGAGGGCGCTCGATATCCACAGGAGTCCTATCGACCGCAAGGAGCCGAGCGATGAGGCCATGAGCGCGATCGCAGCCACGAGCATCAGCGCGAAGGCGGCCGCATACAGGCTCACCCAGCCCTTCCTCGGGGTTGCTGACGCTTGCGCGTCCGCGCTCCCTCCTTGAGACCCCGTACCCCCCGGCTCGTCCATCGTCTAGAGGCGTTCGGCGAGATAGCCCACGAGGTTCTCGACCGGGATCCGGTCCTGGGTCATCGAGTCTCGCTCGCGGACGGTGACCTGGCGGTCCTCGAGCGTGTCGAAGTCCACGGTGACGCAGAACGGCGTGCCCACTTCGTCCTGGCGGCGGTACCGGCGACCGATCGAGCCCGCATCGTCGAAGTCGCACATCCATGCCTGCTTCACGAGATCGAACACCCCCCTCGCATCGGGCGCGAGCTGTTCGTTGCGCGAGAGCGGCAGCACGGCGACCTTGGTGGGCGCCAGATCCCGGTGCAGGGCGAGGTACGTGCGTTTCTCGGTGCCACCCTTGGCCGTGGGCGCCTCCTCCTCCCGGAACGCGTCCACGAGCGCGGTGAGCACGATGCGATCGACGCCGGCGGCGGGTTCGACCACGTAGGGAAGGTAGCGTCGATCCCGCTCCTGGTCGAAATAGGTCAGGTCTTCGCCGCTCGCCTCCTGATGCGCCTTGAGGTCGAAGTCGGTGCGGTTCGCGATGCCCTCGACCTCCTGCCACCCGAACGGGAACTCGTACTCCACGTCGGAGGCGGCTTTCGCGTAGTGCGCGAGCTCGTCGGGCTCGTGCGGACGCAGGCGCAGCTTCTCCTTGCGGATCCCGAGGTCGACGTACCACTGCATCCGCTCGTTCACCCAGTACTCGAACCACTCGTCGTCGGTGCCGGGCTCGACGAAATACTCCATCTCCATCTGCTCGAACTCGCGCGTGCGGAAGATGAAGTTCCCCGGTGTGATCTCGTTGCGGAACGACTTGCCGATCTGCGCGATGCCGAACGGGATCTTCTTCCGCGAGGTTTGCTGGACGAGCGCGAGGTCGACGAACATCCCCTGAGCCGTCTCGGGGCGGAGGTAGGCCACGCTCGACTCGTCCTCGACGGGGCCCATGTGGGTCTTAAACATCAGGTTGAACTGTCGGGGCTCGGTGAAGCGCTTCTGGCCGCAGTTCGGACAGGTGGGGTCGTCGCCCAAGTGGTCCTCGCGGAACCGCTGGTGGCAGTTCAGGCACTCCACGAGCGGGTCGTGGAACCCCGCCACGTGACCGCTGGCCTCCCAGACCCTCGGGGACATGATGATCGCGGCCTCCAGGCCGACGACGTCGTCGCGGAGCTGGACCATCGA
>DASXTX010000198.1:0-3925 GCA_036505195.1 Actinomycetota bacterium | reverse complement strand
CACTCATCGTGCGGAGCATCGCGGGACCTCCGGTCCTCAGGAATCGCACGACGAGCACGGCCGAAAGCACCAGGAAGGCGACGTTCAGGATGCTCGTGTAGTTCCAGGTGACGGTGGCCTCGACGACCTTCGCATTCCGCTGATCGGGGATCAGCCCCAGGATCCCGAAGAGCGTCTCCACAGCGAGCCCCGCGACCACCATCGTCGCGTAGAACGTCGCGAGCAGATAGAGGCTCACGCGAGGGCCGTAGTACTTCCGGTAGATGTTCAGGATGGGCAGCACGATCAGGTCGGCGAAGATGAACGCCACCACACCGCCGAAGCTGATCCCGCCGTTCCACAGCACGGCCGCGAGGGGCACGTTCCCGATCGAGCACACGAACGAGAGCATCGCGACGAGTGGCCCGACCAGCGGGCCCCACAGCTTCGCGAGCACCGGGTGATCGACGAGAAAGAACGACTGCCAGAAGCTGTTCGGTACCCACGCCGCGAGCGCTCCGGCGATCAGGAGTCCGCCGGCGATGTCCTTCCAGACGGAGGCCCAGTCCATGACGTAGTAGTGGCTGATCGCCGTGAAGCCGCGGGGTGAGGTGAGGCGCTCGAGGATCGACCCGCCCGCCACGGACATGTCCATGGCGGCGTGCCCTTCCATCGCTCCCACGAGGCCACGGTCGGCCTGCACACGTGCTTCCTCGACCCGCTGGGGCGAGAGCGTGAGGCGGAACGCGAACGCGAGGAGGGCGATCATGATCGGACCACCGACGAACTCCGCAAGCATGAACTGCCACCCCATCAGCAGGGCGAGGATGATGCCCAGCTCGATCACGAGGTTCGTCGAGGCGAACTGAAACGCCATGGCCGCCGTGAAGTTCGCTCCTTTTCGAAAGATCGAACGCGCCAGCGCCACCGCTGCGTAGGAGCATGAGGACGACGCGGCTCCCAGCCCACACGCGATGGCGATCGTTCGCGCTGAATCGTCGGGCAGCAGGCGAGTCATCTCAGACTTCGACACCACCGCTTGCACGGCTGCGGAGAGGGCGAACCCGAGCACAAGGGCCCAGAGGATCTCCCACGTCATCCCGAACGCGATGTTCAGCGCATGGGCTAGCGCTCCGAACACGCTGATGGACGCGAGCAGGGCGAGGGTCCGCCTCAAGGTCCTGCCTGAATATCCCGAATGTGCGAGCCGATCTCGGCGGGCGATACATAGATGGCGCCGCCGTGATCGATCGCCCGTCGTCGGGGAGCCATGCGATCTAGCGCGAGACCATCCGACCGACGGCTCCCATGAGCTCCTGCGCCTGTTCTTCTGGGTCGCTCGGGCCTCCGTGACCGCCGATCAGGCAGTGGCGGACGTGGCCATCCAAGAGCCCCAAGCCGACCTTCTCCAATGCCGCTGTGACGGCGTTGATCTGGGTCACGACGTCGATGCAGTAGCGATCCTGCTCGACCATCTTCGCCACGCCCCGGACCTGACCCTCGATCTTGGCCAGGCGGTCCATCAGCTGATCCTTGGTCGCGGTGTACCCGCGTGTTTGAGGTGCCAACGGTTGCCTCCGTCCTCTTCGGCGTCCGGTCGGGATTCTACCCCTCCAGGGTATAGGTATCTACGGGGATCGGCACCGGTCAGCAGCCGGGGCCGGCTCGGCGCGGGCGAGTGCACCTCCACGGCCCTTTCCGTGGCGGGCACGGGTCCGGGGGTCGAAGCTATGGTTGGCCGATGGTCTGCCCTCAGTGCGCGACGCCGACCCCGGACGGAGCTCGCTTCTGTTCGAGCTGCGGAGCGCCGCTCGAGCGAGCCTCCTCGGTGGGGCGCCAGACGCGACTCGAGCCCTACCTTCCCAAGGGCATGCTCGCGAAGCTCGAGACCGCGCGCGCCGGCCGGTCGATGCAAGGCGAGCGCCGGATCGTGACCATGCTGTTCTGCGACGTGGCGGGCTCGACGGCCATGGCCGAGGAGCTCGACCCGGAGGAATGGACCGAGGTCATGAACGGGGCGTTCGAGAACCTCATCGCCCCGGTCTATCGCTACGAGGGCACGCTGGCCCGGCTGATGGGCGATGCGATCTTCGCGTTCTTCGGAGCGCCGATCGCCCACGAGGACGACCCGCAGCGGGCGGTGGCCGCCGGCCTGGAGATCGTCGAGGGGATCCGCGCGTACCGCGAGACGATGAAGGCCCATCGCGATCTGGACCTTGACGTCCGGGTCGGGATCAACACCGGCCCCGTCGTCGTGGGCGAGGTCGGCTCGGACCTTCGACTCGAGTACACGGCCATGGGCGACGCGGTCAACGTCGCGGCCCGCATGGAGCAGACGGCCGAGCCCGGCACCGTGCAGATCACCGCCGAGACGCAGCGCCTCGTCGCCCCCTATTTCGAGGTCGAGTCGCGTGGCGCCGTCGAAGTGAAGGGCAAGGCCCAACCGGTCTCGGCGTACCGCGTCGTGGCCAGGAACGAAGGGGTGAGGCCGAAGGTCCGCGGGCGCATGGCGGCGCTCGTCGGGCGCGAGCGAGAGATGACGGAGCTCCGGCGGGCCATCGACGAGACGCTCGACGGACGAGGCAAGGTGGTATCCCTGATCGCGGAGGCTGGTCTGGGCAAGAGCCGGTTGATCGAAGAGGTCCAGGAACATTGGGATCGGCATCGGCCCCAGACCCTCGACGACTCGCCGTCCCTCAGTCGCATGTGGCAGCACTGGCAGTGCGTCTCGTACGAGGCCGCCAGACCGTACGCACAGTATCGACGCAACGTGGCGAGGATCGCGGGCGTGAACGACACGGACTCTCCGGACGTCGTCCAGACCAAGCTCGCGCGGATCATCCAGGACTCGGCCGACTGGCTGGAACCGCACATGCTCGTCTGGCGATCGCTCTTCGGAGTTGGGGAGCCCGGGGAGGACCTCCTCGAGGGCGAGGAGTTCAAGCGCGCCATCACGGACCTGGTGGTCGGATCCACCCGGTACTTCGGCTCCGAACCGCGATTGCTGGTGTTCGAGGACCTGCACTGGTGTGACGAGGCCGACATGGGCCTCCTCATCGAGACCACCAGGCTCGTCGACGAGCTGCCCTGCCTGTTCCTGATGTCGTTCCGACCCGACCGGCGTGCGCCGTCGTGGCGACTGAAGCAGTGGCTCGAGACCGCGTACCCTCATCGCTCCGCCGACATCGTGCTGTCTCCGCTCACCGACGAGGAAACCGGCGCGCTGCTCGACGAGCTGCTGCCCGAACACCACCATTCCGACTCCGTTCGAACCCAGATCATCGAGCGGACGGAAGGCAACCCACTGTTCCTCGAGGAACTGGCGGCCGCCGTCACCGAACAGGGACCCGATTCCGCGAACGATCTCACGGTCCCAACCACCTTGCAGGCGTTGATCACCGCGCGGCTCGACACGCTCGACGAGGCTACCCGACGAACCCTGCAGCTCGCCTCGGTCATCGGGCGTTCATTCCCCGAACCCGTTCTGCGCGCCGTCGCCGCCGGCGACGACCTCGAGCAGCATTTACGAACCCTCGAGCGGGCCGGGCTCATCACCGAGACCGCGCGGATTCCCAAGCGCGAGTACGCCTTCCACCACAGCCTCACGCAGGAATCGACGTATGGCACAATCCTGCTTCGCACCCGACGAGCCCTTCACCGGCAGGTGGGCGAGGTCTTCGAGGACCTATACAGCGACCGGATCGAGGAGTTCACGCCCCTGCTCGCTCGCCACTTCCAGGAGGCCGGCGACGACAACCGGACGCTCCGCTACGCCACCCTCGCGGGCGATCACGCCGCCAAGCTCTACGCCAATGCCGACGCCGTGACCCATTACACGAACGCGATGGACGCCGCTCGGCGGCTCGGGCGTTCGGAGGAGCAGCTCCGTCTGTTCCCGAGTCGCGGCCGGGCGTTCGAGCTCGCCGGGCGTTACGACGAGGCGGTT
>DASXTX010000197.1:0-7374 GCA_036505195.1 Actinomycetota bacterium | reverse complement strand
GTGGCCGAGGTCGTATTTCGCGACCTTGCGGCCGAGGACGACGCCGGCGACGCCCGAGAAGCGGTAGTGGAGCCCTCCCCAGACGCGGGCGTCGATGATCTCGTTGCGGAGCTCGTTTGTGGTGTCGAAGTGCCGCACCGCGTCCAGGTTCCCGACCGGCCCCGCCGCGTCGAACCCGTGGATATCCAGGTCGATCAGGTTCGTGCCGAGGAACGTGCTGAACACCTCGGCCATCGCCGACGCGTCCACCCCGTGCGCAGCGGGGTATTCGGGGTGGCCGGGCGTGGTGAGAAGGGGCCGCCAGCCGGTCTGCTCGGCCGTCGCCGGGTTGCCGTCGTCGTAGCCCGGGATCGGGCCGAACCCGTCTGCGACGACGGCGGTGGGGTCGATCGCGGTGACCGGCCGCCAGAACAGGTAGTGGTACTTGGCATGGATGACGGATATCCCCATATCGGCCCCGACGACGTTGATCATCGCCATGAGCCGTGCGGCGCGGACCAGATCCCGGCCGGACCCGGTGAGCTCGCGCGCAACCCCGTTGTACTGACGGATCACGTTGGCCGACCAGAACCTCGCGACCGCGGTCTCTTCCTCGGTGCGCACGCTGTCGGTTGCTGCGCCGTAGGCCTTGACCTCGTTGAAGGCCTCGACCCACGTGTCGCTGCGCAGCGATGGCGGCGGATCGGGCAGGAACCGGTCGACGCTTTGCAGCACGAACGGGCGCACGTTCCCCACCCACGGAACCAACGGCCGGCCGAACGGCGGCGTCAGCCGCCACACGCCCGGACCCGGCGGCAGCGTCGGGAAGGGCGTGCTGACAGCGATCGGGGTCATCCGTCCGTCTCCGGTGCGAAGGGCGATGATGTTGTTCGCGGCCTGCAGTCCCACGGCCTGTCCGTCTGTCCTGGCTGCCCCGGGCGGGATCGCGGCGAGCGCCTCCGCGTACGATGCGTCCAGGCGCGGACGGATCCCGAGGCAGAACGCGTATGCCGGCGAGGCCGGGTTGCACGACTCCGGCGGGAAGTACGCCCACAGCGTTCGGTAGGCGGCCTCGATGACCGCCGCATCCCCCGAGGCCCCCGCGGGCGCCGCGATTGCAGGGCCGTAGGGTTCGTAGCCGCCATCGATCGCGACCACGGCGTCATAGACGGCGGCCGAGACGTAGGCCATGTACAGGAAGGGCTCCGTCGCGACCACGCCCGAACCGACGACAGCGTCCTCCGCGATCTTGTTCCACTGTGCGACCGTGTTGCCCGGCGGCAGCGCAGCGGATGCCTCACCGGTCATGCCCACCGACGCGGTGAGGGCGAACGTCACAGCGACGATCGCCGCGATGCGACGAGCGTGTGTCCTTGTACGCATCATGGATCTTCCCCCCTTTGGTGGCGCGGATCCCGGGCCACACCTATCTGGTTCACAATCGCTTTCCTCTCACGCCACGAGATGTCCCTTCGCGCGCTCGTGAGGCCCGCCGCGTCCCGGGCGAGGTCGCGGTGAGACGCGGGCGCTTGATCCCTGGCGTCAGGCATTTTCCGTTTCGCCTCCTCTCGCCTTCCGGGGCGCCGACCGTAGACCCCGGCGCTTGCGAACGACTGGAAGCGCTGCTTTCAGCGGCTCTCAAGCGGGCGGATCGAGGCTCTCGTCGTGAACGAGACGCCCGACGGAGATCCCACCTATCGCTTCGCCGCCGGACGCCCGATACTCGGCGGCATGCGTGAGGCCTTGGAAGCTTCCCGAAGCTCCAACCGGCCGGATCCCCGGGAGCCGAGGCAAGCCGCGGATCCTGCCAGCGGCGATGCGCTCACGACGCTCCTCGTCGCGGTCATCCACGGATACACGGGGTTCACCAAGGAGCACGGCGATGAGGTCGCCGGCCGGCTTTCGGCCAGGTTCGCGGCCATCGTTCGGGAGCAAGTAGACGATCGGGACGGATCCGTGATCGAGCTCCGCGGGGACGAGGCCCAAGTGGTCTTCCGATCCCCTCGCCCCGCCATCAGAGCGGCGGTGGAGCTACAGGCGCGGTTCCGTGAGGAGACGGCGGCCCGACCGGATCTACCCCTTCCTGTCGCGATCGGCCTGGACGCCGGCGAGCCCGTCGTTGTCGAGGGTGGGTACCGGGGCGCAGCGCCGACCCTGGCCGCGCTGCTCTGCTCGGACGCGACTCCGGGCGAGGTCCTTGCGAGCCAGAGTGTGGTGCGTGTCGCTCGGTCGATCGAAGGCATCCGGTATCTCGATCGAGGCGAGCGTCATCTGAGGGACCTCTCGGACACGGTCCGGGTGCTGGAGATCGCACCCGAGTGGGACGTCCCCGGGGGCATGAGCGAGCTCGCACCCGCGCAACGGCCGCGTCAAACGTTCAGAGGACCTCTGCAGTTTCGGATCCTCGGGCCGGTCGAGGTGGACTCGGGGGGCGAACCGATCCCCCTGGGTGGACCGAAGCAGCGGGCGGTCCTCGCGCACCTGATCATGCGGGCGAACGAGCTCGTCCCGGCGGAGACCCTGGTCGATGAGCTCTGGGGAGAGGAACCACCCGAGAACGCGCGGAACACGATCCAGGCGTACGTTTCGCACCTGAGGAAGGCGCTCGGCCGCGAGCGTATCGAGTGGCGGGCACCCGGCTACGTCTTGAGGGTCGACCCGTCGGAACTCGACGCCGCCCGATTCGATGGCCTGCTGCGGGACGCGAAGAAGGCGCTCCCGGTGGAGCCCAGCGTCGCGATCGGCGTGCTGGAGGAAGCCCTGTCGCTGTGGCGAGGCCCCGCCCTTGCCGGTCTGGCAGACCAGCCGTCGTTGCTCGCCGAGGCGACCAGACTCGAGGACCTTCGTCTCGAAGCGCAAGAGGCGCGGGTCGACGGTCTGCTGGCGACCGGCGCGCACGCTCGAGCGATCGCTGACCTCGAGGTCCTGCTCGCCCAGCACCCGCTGAGGGAAAGTCTGTGGGCCGGGCTGATGCTGGCCCTCTACCGGAAAGGGCGCCAGGCGGACGCGCTCGCGGCGTATCGGCGCGCGAGGAAGACCTTGGCCAACGAGCTCGGGATCGACCCCTCACCGGAGCTGGTCAGGCTGCACGAGCGGATGTTGCGGCAGGATCAGGGGCTGGATCTCCGAGGACAGGCGCTCCGTGCGTACCGGCTGCTCGAGAAGGTGTCCGAGGGACCGAGGGGTGTCGTCTTCCGCGCGATCCAGCCTCGCGTCGAACGGGACGTGGCCGTCAAGATCTTTCACGAAGCGATCGCCACAGACGCCTCGTTCGTCCGCCGGTTCGAACAGGAGGCCCAGGCGGTCGCTGGCCTCGAGCATCCGCACATCGTTCCCATCTACGACTACTGGCGGGAGCCGGGTCGTGCGTACATCGTGTCTCGGTACCTCCGCGGGGCGAGCGTTCGGGCGCTCGAGGAGCGAGGGCAGTCCCTCGAGCCCGATCGAGCGCTCAGCGTCGTTGAGCAGGTCGCCTCGGCGCTCGCGTTCGCACACGGCCAGGGTGTCGCCCATGGGCGCGTGGGGTCGTCCAATGTCCTGTTCGACGGCGAAGGCAACGCGTACCTCGGCGACTTCCTCGTAGGGGTTGGCCCCGTTCCCGACCCCAACTCCGACATGAGGCAGCTCGCTCGACTCGCCAGGTATCTCCTGGCCGACGGCATGCCGGAGCCGCTCCACGCGCTCGTCGAGGAGGCCGATCTCGGGAAGGAGCCGCCGGGAGCGGAGGCGTTCGCGCGCGCTGCTCGCGAGGCAGTCGAACCACGCGCGATCGTCCAAGCTCCACGGCGGGAGGACGTACGGAACCCGTACAAGGGCCTGCGTCCGTTCACCGAGGCCGACGCCCGCGACTTCTTCGGACGAGGCGAGCTCATCCAGCGCCTCGTCGCCAGACTGCGTGGGGAGGAGGTCGGGTCCAGATTCCTCGCCGTCGTCGGACCGAGCGGCGGCGGCAAGTCCTCGGTGGTCCGGGCGGGTCTCGTTCCCGCGATCCGGCGTGGGACGTTGGGCGACCCGCAGGGTCGCTTCGTCGCCGAGATGAGCCCCGGTGCGCACCCGATCGACGAGCTCGAGTCCGCGCTGGTTCGGATCGCGGTCCGACCTGCGACCCGGCTGCACGAGATGCTCGAGGCCGGTTCTCGCGGTCTCCTCCAGGCGGTTGATCTGCTCGCGCCCGTCGAGGCCGAGGTCGTGCTCGTCGTCGATCAGTTCGAGGAGGTCTTCACGCTCTGCCCGGACGAGCGGGAGCGGGAGCAGTTCCTGGAGTCGCTGCGCGTCGCCACCGCCGATCCGGACAGCCGCCTGCGGGTCGTGGTGACCCTCCGGGCGGACTTCTACGACCGACCGTTGACCTACCCCCGTTTCGCGGAGTTGCTCGCCGCGACTACGGAGGCGGTCCCGCCGCTCACCCCGGACGAGCTGGAACAGGCGATCCGAATGCCGGCCCAGCAGGTGGGCGTCTCGCCCGAGCCGGGGCTGGTCGCCGAGATGATCGCCGAGGTCGCGCATCAGCCGGGGGCGCTGCCGCTCTTGCAGTACGCGCTCACCGAACTGTTCGAACGCCGCGATGACGACCGGCTGACCCTGCGGGCCAATCAGCAGATCGGCGGGGTGGCGGGCGCCCTGTCCGCCCGGGCCGACCGCATCCTCGATGCGACGGACGCGGAGGGGCGTCGCGCGATCAAGCAGGTGTTCCTGCGGCTGGTCACCCTGGGAGAGGGGACGCAGGACACGAGGCGCAGGGTCGTCCGGAGCGAGCTCGATGCGCTCGACGTGAAGCGGGACGCGATCGACGGCGTGCTCGACGGGTTCGGGCGACACCGGCTGCTGACCTTCGATCGAGACCCGTCCACTCGGGAGGCGACGGTGGAGATCGCGCACGAGGCGCTGCTCACCGCGTGGGGCCGGCTGCGGGGCTGGATCGACGAGATGCGGGAGGACCTGCGTCAGGAGCGGCGACTGGCTCGGGGGGCCGCCGAGTGGCGGGCCTCCGATAGGGATCGGAGCTTCCTGATGCGCGGCGTCCGGCTGGAGCAGGTCGCCTCGTGGCAGAAGACCACGGACCTCGCGCTCGGGGAACGCGAGCGAGCCTTCCTGAAGGCGAGCCTGGATGAGCGCGACAGGGAGCGGGCGGAGGAAGACGAGCGACGCCGGCGCGAGACGCACCTCGAGCGGCGCTCGCGAACGCGGCTCCGGGCTCTCGTTGCCGTGTTCGCCGTCGCCGCACTCGTTGCGGGATCGCTCACCCTCGTCGCGATGAACCTGCGCGAACGCGCCACCCGCGAAGCCACGATCGCGCGGGCCAGGGAGCTAGCCTCGGCGGCCGTGGCGAACCTTGAAGTGGACCCCGAGCGCAGCATCCTGCTGGCGATGGAGGCGGTGGACGAGACCCGTTCCGTCGACGGGTCCGTGGTCCCCCAGGCCGAGGAGGCGCTTCACCGGGCGGTGACGGCTTCAAGGGTAGTGATGACGGCCCCCGGGCTGGGCGGACACCTCGATTGGAGCCGCAGAGGCGTCTTCGTGACCGAGGACCCCGAAGGGATGATCGACATCAGGGACGCGAAGGGAACGAGCGTCTTGTCGTTTCACGGACATGACGGCAAGGTCACGGGCGTCGCCTTCAGCCGCGACGGCTCGAGGCTCGCGACGACGGGCGACGACGGCATGCTCAAGGTCTGGAACACCTCCACCGGCGATCTTCTCGCCTCTCTTCGGGGAAGGGGGCCCGCGTCAGGACCCTCCTTCAGCGCTGATGGCTCACAGGTCGCGGCCGGATGGAGAGAAGGATCGGGGGTGGTGCCGTCCACGCCACCCATACGGCTGCCGCTTTCGACGATACGGGTTCTCGATCTGGCGACGGACCGCGTGGTGTGGACGCACGACGACATCATGGGCGCCCCGACTGATACCGCATTCAGCCGCGACGGGAAGCGCCTCGCCGTCGTCAACTCGGGTAACCTCGCGGTGTTCGATCTCATGACCGGCGATCGAGCATTCCAACTACCGACTGAGGACGGCGATCTGCAGGTGGCATGGAGCCCGGACGGCCGGTTCATCGCCACGACGAGCAGCATAGCGCCGCCACGGATCTGGGACGCGGAAACGCGGGAGCTCCGGTCCACGCTCACGGGCCACACCGGACTCGTAAGCAGCGTCGCCTGGAGCCGGGATTCCTCTTCCCTAGTTACTGGGGGACCTGAGGTGAAGGTGTGGGATGTCGATAGGCACGGGGAGGGCACCGAGGTGCGGTCGCTGTCAGCCTCGGAGATGAGCAGCGGGGTCGCGGGCGTCGCTTTCTCTCCCAATGGAAACCGGGTGATGGCGGGAGCCGCCGACCTCACTGCCGTGAAGACCTGGGATCTACGTCTGAACGGCGACGCCGAGTGGGCGAACCTGCCGGCCTTCGGCTTCGACGACGGCACGTTGGCCGAGTTCTTGCGCGACGGGCGCATCGTGACGACGAGCCGGGGTGGTCTGACGGTCTGGGACATCGAGCGGAGGCAGGAACTTCGGACGATCACGCCTCGAGCCTTCGGCGGAATCGGTGGATTGGACGTGAGCCCGGACGGCCGAGAGATCGCTGCTGGCGGCGCCTACCCGACCGGTCCTCGAGACTTTGGCGGCGATGTGGTCGGGGTCTGGGACGCGGCGACGGGGCAGCAGCTGTTCCCGGTCCGGCATCACCTCGATGTCAACGCCGTTGCCTTCAGCCCGGACGGGCAGCACATGGTTAGTGCGGGGTGGAGCAGGCGGGCGAAGATCGTGGATCGCGAGGGGGACGTGATCCGGGTCCTGGAGGAACGGTTCAAGATCGACGACGTCGACTTCAGCTCCGACGGCCGACTCCTCGCCATTGCGGTCTCGAGGGGCTTCGAAGGCCGGGAGCCCCACGTGAACATCTGGGACTGGGAGAACGGCACCATCGTCCGCACGATCGAGGGTGCCTCGCGCCTGGAATTGGACCCCAGCGGTCCCAGGTTGGCTGTCGTTTTGGCAGGACGTGCGGAGATACAGGACTTGGAGAGCGGCGAGCGGATCGCCAGGCTCGCCGGGACATCGGGCGACATCTCCGCACTGGCCTTCAGCCCCGACGGATCGCTGGTGGCGACCGGGCGCTCGGGTGGGACAGTACGCCTGTTCGAGGCGTCCACGGGTGAACATCGTCTGGTTCTCTCGGGCAATGCGTGCGAAGTCTCGGATGTGGCGTTCAGCGCAGATGGCTCGAGGCTCGCCTCCGCGAGCGGCTGCGACGGCGTCGTTCGTATCTGGGGGCTCGACATCGATGACCTCCTCGAGATTGCCCGGCAGAACGTCACCAGATCGCTGACCGACGGAGAGTGCGTCCAGTACCTCCACATGGACCGGTGCCCGCTGTCAGGAGTCGTCGCCAAGGCCGAC
>DASXTX010000196.1:0-5680 GCA_036505195.1 Actinomycetota bacterium | reverse complement strand
CACGACGCCGCGCTCGCCGGCGCGCCACGCCAGGAACCCGAGCGTGAGCGCGGCCGCGACGAGGTACAGGCCGATGCCGTCGCCCAGGCGGGAGGGAGTCGCGCCGGCGAACACGAGGGCCGCGAACGCGACCGCGAGGACCACTTCGACGCCGCCGATGATCAGCCCCGCGGCGAGCTGCGCCAACCCGCCCTGGGACCGTCGCTCCTCGGACACCGTCCCTCCCGTCTAGTCGAGCAAGGCGTCGAACTCGCGCAGGGTGTCGCTCAGCCGTTCCGACAGCACGCCCGCCAGCCACCGGTGCATCGCGGATGCGAGCGCCGGGTCCTCCGCCTCGATTCGAGCGATCGAGGCACGATCGAGCCGCAGGACCACGCTCGGTCCCTCGGCCACCACGTCGGCGGTGCGCGGGTCCCCCGAGTACATCGCGACCTCGCCGACGACCACGCCGGGGCTGATCGAACGCACCCGCATCCGCGTGCCGTCCGGCGTCTGCATCTCCACCCGGAGCCGCCCGGACTCCAGCACATAGAAGTCGTCGGGCGATTGGCCCTGGCGGATCAGCACGGCGCCGTCGGACAGCGATTCGCGTTCGGTGTACCGCCCCAGACCCGCCGGCATCCCGGCCGTTCGCCCGTCCAGGCCGTCCTGCCCGTCGGTCGCGCCGGGAGCGGCCAGCGCTTCGTCCCGGAGCAGCCCCTCCTCGCACCGCTGCAGGCCGCGGTCCAGGTCCGGCTCGAACCGCACGACCTCGGAGGCGACGATGCCCCCGCGCGCCAGCTGACGGCGCACGGCCTCGGAGGCGCCGGTGAACACCAGCTCGAACCCGGAGGCCTCGGCGAGGTGCATCACCTTGACGAAGGCGACCACCGCCGAGGAGTCCACGCCGGTGACGCGGCGAAGGTCGATCACCAGGAAGCGCAATGGGCCGGCCTCCACGCGCTTTCGGATCCGCTCGAGCAGGCCGTTGGCCGAGCCGAAGAACACGAACCCGTTGACCCGCAGGATCTGCACGCGCTCGCCCATCGTGCGCAGCAGCGCCCGCTCGGCGGGCGGGCGGTCCACGTTGGAGTGGTAGGTCTCGCCGAAGGCGACCTCACGCACCAGCTCGGTCCGTCCGTAGTTGACCGCGAACAGCACGACCGCGAGCACCAGGCCGACCACCACCCCGGGGAGGAACCCGCGGGCGATGATCGCCGCCAGGATCACCAGGACCACCCCGTACTCGAGCGGGGGAAGGACCTTGCGCTTGTCCCACACCCACTCGACCATGAACGACAGGCCGAGGAACACCAGCACGCCGCCCACGATCATCCGCGGGAACAGCTCGATCACCGAGGCGCCGAAGATCACGCCGGCGAGGGGCACCGCCGCCGCGATCAGGCCGGCCACCCTGGCGTCCACGTTCATGTGCTCGGCAAGGGCGGTCAGGCTCAGGGCGTGGTAGCCGGGGATCCCCCCCAGCGCGCCGGAGATCACGTTCAGCACCCCGGCGTCACGGAGCTCCCGGTTGGTGTCCAGGTCCCGGCGCAGCACGATCTCGGTCCCGGAGATGTTGAACAGGATCACGATCGTTGCCACCAACACGGCCGTCAGAATCCCGGCCCACTGGCCGGCCACCGCCGACCAGTCGGCGCCCGTGATCGAGCGCAGGGTCCACGGTTGCCACGACTGGAACGAGTCGAACGGTCCGAGCAGCAGCCAGTGACCCGATCGGGCGCTCGCGATGGAGGACCCGGTGACGAGCATCCCGATCGCGAACAGCACCAGGCCGATCCCGAGCACCACGGGGATCACGATCGGCCGCCTCACCAGGCGCGTCGCGACGAGCAGGATCACCCCGAACGCGAAGGCCGGGCCCCAGAGCTGCAGAACGGGGGCCTGAAGGAGGTCGCCGATCGGCGTGAGGGACGGCAACACGTCCGCGGACACGTAGATGGCGCTCTTCACGAGCAGCCACCCGACCCCGGCCAGGAAGCCGCCGACGACCGGGTACGGGACGAACCGGATGAGGTTCGCGCGCCGGGAGGTTCCGAGCACCACGAAGGCGACTCCGCACAGGACCGTCACGACCAGGCTGGCGGCGACGACGGTGACGAAGGCCCGCTCGATGCTCCCGTACGCGGTGACCGCGACCGTCGCCGAGACGGTCGCGAGCACGACCGCCGTGGCCGGTTGCAGTCCCCCGACCACCCCCCGGGAGCCCGCGAGCCAGGCGAAGATCCCGAGCGTCAGCGCCGCCGCGCCCAGGTACAGGCTGATGCCTTCGGCGATGAAGTCCTCGATGCGGCCGCCGAACACGAGGGCGGCGAACGCCATCGCGAAGATCGCCTCGACGGCGCCGATGATCAGCCCGATGGTGATCCAGGCCAGCCATCGACCCGTGTGTCGCTGTTCGGCCACGGTCCCCTCCCCTGACGGAGGACTGTAGGCCGAACGGCCGGGGGGCGCGCGGCTGGGTTCAGCCGTCCTTCTGGATGACGCAGAACAGGTTGCCCTCGGGATCTGCGAGCACGATGAAGTCCTCGTCCGGCTCGGGCATCCTCGCGATGGCCCTCACCGGGGTCGCGGTCGCGACCGGGCCGACCGGCTCGGTGGTGGCCGAGGTGATCGGCGCGGGGTCGATGCCGAACGGCACCGGCTTCGCCGCCACGCCGGGCACGAACACCATCGTCGCGGACTTCACGTTCGGCCCGAACTCGTCGACCGGCTGGCACACGCATCCGGGCAAGACGCTCGTGACGGTGAAGTCGGGAACCTTCACCGTGTATCACGCCCGGGACTGCGCACCCAGCGTCTACGGACCGGGGGACGCGTTCGTCGAGCTGCCCTCGACGGTCCACGTCGGTCGGAACGAGACCGCCGGCACCGTCGAGCTCGGCGTCGTCTTCTTCGGCGTGCCGATCGGCGGGAGCCCTCGGGTCGACCAGCCACAGCCGGAGGGCTGCGCGATCACGTAGGACCCGAAGCACGATGAGGTCGACCCTTGGGGATGGCGTGGCACATCCCAGGGTCCGACACTGCATCCTGAACTCGGCCCCGCGTGTCCCGAACGGAGCGATACCGGAAACGGTATCGGTGGGCACCCGGAAAACCGTGGTCCAACTCAGCCCCGGGGGGCGAGCCGCCCGAGGTTTGCCGGACGCCGATCGACCGGTCGTGTCACGCTCTGCGACGATGAACTCCACGTCCGAGCCACACCTGCGCTTGACGCTCGTCCCGCACACGCACTGGGATCGTGAGTGGTACGAGCCGTTCGCGGTCTTCTCCGAACGGCTCGAGCAGATGATGGACACGCTGCTGGATCTGGCCGCGGACGGGTTCCCGCACTTCCACCTCGACGGGCAGACGGCGATGATCGACGACTACCTCGAGCGTCGTCCCGAACGCGCGAACGAGCTCGCCGCGCTCGTCCGGGAGGGGCGCCTCTCGGCCGGCCCATGGGTCACGCAGATGGACGAGTTCCTGACGTCGGGCGAGTCGCACCTGCGCAACGTCGAGATGGGACTCGAACGCGCCCGAGAGCTGGGGATGGCACTCGAGGTCGGCTACATGCCCGATCAGTTCGGGCACATTGGGCAGATGCCGCAGCTCCTGCGGCTCGCCGGCATCGACCGGGCGGTCGTCTGGCGGGGCGTGCCGAGCGCCATCTCGACCTCCACCTTCCGCTGGCAGGCGCCGGACGGGAGCGAGGTCCTCACCGAGTCGCTGCCGTTCGGCTACTCGAGCGGCTGGGCGCTGATGCGCGCCGAGGAGCCGGCGGCGCTCGCCGAGATCCTGGAGCGCGAGGTCGAGCGGCTGCGTCCGTTCACGACGAGCGACCGCATCCTCGTGATGGTCGGCTACGACCACGCCGGCCCCGACGCGACGCTCTCGGCACGGCTCGAACGCGCGTCACTCTCGTCGGGTACCGAGGTGACGATCGGGAGCGTTGCCGACCACGTCGGCGCGCTCGAGCCGCGGGACGACCTTCCGGTCTGGCGCGGCGAGCTGCGCTCAAGCGCCCGCGCTCACCTTCTGCCGAACGCGTACTCCGCCCGCGTCCACCAAAAGCGCGAGCGCGGGCGCGTCGAGTCGATCCTCGAACGCTACGCCGAGCCGCTCGCCGCCCTCGTCCCGGGGTTCGCGTGGCCGGACGATGAGCTTCGCCACGCGTGGACGCTCCTGCTGTGGAACGGGGCGCACGATTCGGCGTGCGGGTGCTCGCACGATCAGGTGGCTGCCGACGTGGACGCTCGGTTCGAACAGGCACGCACGATCTCGAGCGGCGTCCTCGACCGTGCGCTCGAGGCCCTCGGTCGGCGGGTGCGCGAACCCGGCGTGATCCGGTTCAACCCGTCGCCCTTCGAGCGCGACGGTGTGCCGGGGGTCGGCTACGAGGTCGTACCCGAACGACGACGTCCCGAGCTCGCGCCGGTCGAGCTCGAGCCGGTGGAGGGCGGGGTCTCCGCCGACGGCGTCGAGATCCGGCTGTTCGACGACCCGGACGTGGGCGATCTCTACAACTGGTGCCCCGCCGAGGAGGATCAGCGGCCGAGGCCGCCCTCGAGCTTGTCGATCGACGCCCACGGGTTCATCGCGAGCTGGGACGGCCTGCGGGTAGCGGCCCTCGTGCGGCGGCTCGGGGGCGAGCCGTTCCTCCGCCTGGAGGTGACGGTCCGCAACGAGCGACCCGACCACCGCGTGCGCCTGCACGTTCGCCTGCCGAACCCAGCGGATCGCGTCGTCGCGGGTTCGCCGTTCGAGCTCGTCGAGCGGCCACTCGTCGGCGAGGGCAGCCAGGGCGAGGCGGCGTCGCCGACGTGGCCGGCCCGCCACGTTGTGATGGCATCCGACACCGCGGTCGTCCACGAGGGCGTGTTCGAGTACGAGGTGATCGATGGTCGCGAGCTCGCGATCACGCTCCTGCGCTGCGTCGGCACGATCAGCCGCGAGCACCTGGCGACGCGGCCGTGGCCGGCGGGTCCCGCCACGCCCACGCCGAACGCGCAGATGCTCGGCGAGACTGCCGTCGCGCTGGGCATCTGGCCCGGCGCGTCGATCGAGGATCTCCTCCGGACGTGGGAGCGTTTCGCCCTTCCGATCGTCGATGCGACGGCGCGCGGGGCCGGGCTGCTGCCCTCGGTGGACTCCCTGCTAGAGGTCGGGGGTGACGCGGAACTCTCGAGCATCCGGCGCCGGGACGGTGTGCTCGAGGTCTGCGTGTGGAACCCTCGCCGGGACACGCCCGCCGGAGCCGTCGTAGGGGATCGACGGCTGGAGCTCGGTCCCGCGGCGATCTCGCGCGTTCGGGTCGAGGGGCGCTAGTCCTGAGCCCGCGGCCCTCGGCCCCCGCAATGGTGCTCGACCGTCCCGATGAACTCCACGACGTTCACGGGCTTGGATAGGTAGCCGTTGAACCCCGCCTCCAAGAAGCGTTCACGGTCCCCCGCCATGGCTTGCGCCGTCAGCGCGATGACCGGTATGGCCGCCGTTCTCTCGTCACCGCGGATCCGACGAAGGGCTTCGAGACCATCCATCCCCGAGAGCTGGATGTCCATCAGGACGAGATCGGGTGCCTGGCCGGTCGCGAGCTCGACCGCCTGTTCGCCGGTCGTCGCCTCGAGCGTCTCGTAGCCGCTCACCTGGAGCACATCTCGGAAGAGCTTCATGCTCAAGCCGTTGTCCTCGGCGATGAGGA
>DASXTX010000195.1:0-9261 GCA_036505195.1 Actinomycetota bacterium | reverse complement strand
ATCTACCTCGACGGCGCCGAGGGGTCCACGGGAGCGGGGCCGCACATCGCGACCGAGGAGACCGGCATCCCGTTGATGGCCGCGATCCCCGAGGCCCGGCGGGCGCTCGAGGACGTCGGCCTGGCCGACGACATCGACCTGATCGTCGCCGGGGGGATCCGCAACGGCGCCGACGTGGCCAAGTGCCTCGCGCTCGGCGCGAAGGCCGTCGCGATCGGGACGACCGCGTTGATGGCGCTGAACTGCAACAAGGAGATCCCCGGCGTCACCGATTACGAGGGCACGGTCGGCGTCCCGGCAGGCCAGTGCTACCACTGCCACACGGGCAGGTGCCCCGTCGGCATCACGACCCAGGACCCCGAGCTCCGCAAGCGCCTCGAGGTGGACGAGGCCGCCGAGCGCGTCTACAACCTGCTCACCGCGATGACGATGGAGCTGCAGATGCTGGCTCGGGCGTGCGGCAAGACCGACGTGCACTCGCTCGAGCCCGAGGATCTGTGCGCGCTCACGGTGGAGGCCGCGGCGATGGCCAAGGTTCCCCTCGCGGGCACCAACTACATCCCGGGCGTCACCGAGGAGGCCACGCTCGAGGAGCTCAAGACGATGATGCAGAAGTACCTGGCGGACACCGGCCAGTACGCGGGGGCGTGATCCGGATGAGCGACCAGCATCTGACGATCAAGGGGACGCTCGACGCCGAGGAGCTCGCGGGTCATCGGTTCCCGTACCAGGAGGACCGCTCGCTCGTCGAGGACATCGACCTGGACGCGCTCACGCCCGGCGAGGACCTCAACTGGCTCGAGGACATCCACCTCCTCGAGGAGGACGGCAAGCCGGCCGTCTTCGACCGCTACTCGAACTCGTTCCTGAAGATCTACTTCGAGATCCCGAAGGGACGGGAGGACGAGATGGCGCGCAAGGTGCTGATGAAGCACCTGACCGAGGGCAACTCGTACGGCATCCAGCTGAAGGTGCGGCATGCGAAGTTCCCCCAGCCCGAGCTCGGGCCGTGGGTGGCAGGTTCCGAGACCGTCGGGACCGACTGGCAGCCCGCCACGCTGGAGGGCTGGGAGAAGCCCGCCGGGCACTGACCGTGCGGGTCCTCGTCCTCCAACACATCGCCTGCGAGCCGCCGGGCGCCTACGAAGACGTCCTGCTCGATCGCGGAGCCCTGTTGACGCGGGTCGAGCTTGACACGGCGAGGCGCTGCCGGCGCTCGACGCCTTCGACGCGGTCGTGGCGATGGGCGGGCCCATGAGCGTGAACGACGAGGCCGAGCACCCTTGGCTCGTGCAGGAGAAGCGTCTGATCCGCGAGGCGGCCGAGCGCGGCGTCCCGTTCTGGGGGGCGTGCCTCGGCGTTCAGCTCCTCGCCTCGGCGCTCGGCGCCAGGGTGTACGGCGGAGCGGTGCCCGAGGTCGGCGTGGTACCGGTCCGGCTGACCGAGCAGGGCCGGGCGGATCCGGTGCTCGGGACGCTTCCCGCGGAGTTCGAAACCCTCCAGTGGCACGGCGACACGTTCGAGCTACCCACGGGTGCGGTGCTGCTCGCGAGCTCCGACCCGTATCCGAATCAGGCCTTCCGGTTCGAGCGCGCGTACGGGGTGCAGTTCCACCTCGAGGTCTCGGTCTCGATGGCCGGGGCGTGGGCCGAGGTGCCGGCGTACGGTGCGTACCTCGACCGCGTGCTGGGTCCGGGTTCCTTCCCACGGGTGATCGAGGACGTCTCGGGTCACCAGACCGAGATGCTCGACCACGCTCGGACGATGTTCGAGAGCTGGCTCGACACGACCGTGGGAGCTCGAACGTGACACGCAGGCCCCTCGTCGGGATCTCGGAGGGGTTCGCCGACTACGGCGACTACTACGGGTTCGGATACGGGCGGCCGCTCCTCGCCGCCGGCGCGCTGCCGGTGCTGCTGCCGTACTACGAGCGGGCCGAGGACCGCGCCGAGCTGCTCGGCCGGCTGGACGGGCTCGTGCTGGCGGGTGGCCGCGACATCGAGGCGTGGAGGTACCACCGCGCCGAGCCCCACCCGAAGCACCTGCCCGGTCTTCCGCACCTCGATGAGATCGAGCTGCACTACGCGCGGGCGTCCGTCGAAGCGGGCCTCCCGCTGCTCGCGATCTGCCGCGGGTGCCAGGTGCTGAACGTGGCGTTCGGCGGCACCCTTTACGGCGACCTCGAAGAGTTCCCGCGGAAGGGCGCGAACCACCCAGGGGCGAGGTGGGAGGAGTGGCGCGCCCTCGTGGCCGCCACGCTCGACGGGCGCGAACGCCCGCCACATCCGACCCATCCGATCGAGATCAAGCCCGGGTCGAAGCTCGCGTCGCATCTCGGCGAGCGGTACGTGGTCGACAGCTACCACCACCAGGCGATCGATCGGCTCGGGGGGATCTTCGAGGCGGTCGCGTGGGCCCCCCATGGGGTGGTCGAGGCGATCGAGGTGCCCGGCGGGACCGCGTTCCTGCTCGGCGTCCAGTGGGAGCTACACGAGGAGTGGCAGGACGACGAGCGCTCGCTCGGTGTCTGGCGCGCGTTCGTCGGGGCCGCGGCCGAGCGCGCCGACGCCCGAGAGAAGGCCACGGTCGGATGAGCTCGTCGATCGAGATCGTGGTCGATGCCGTCGACTCCGACGCCGCGGCCGCCTTCTGGAGAGAGGCGCTCGGGTACGAGCGCCTCTACGAGCGTGGCGCGTACACCGCGCTCGGACCGCCCGAGGGCGACACGCGTCCGCTCCTGCTGATCCAGCGGGTGGACGTCGTCTCGCCCGGCAAGACCGCCGTGCACCTGGACATCCGCGTCGACGATCCGGAGGCCGAGGTGGCGCGGCTCGAGGGGCTCGGCGCGCGGGTCGCGTGGCGGGTCGACGAGACCGACCGGGGCGGCTCGAGGTGGACGACGATGGCGGCCCCCCACGGGACCCTTTTCTGCGTCTGCCCGATCCGCGAGGAGAAGTAGGTCCGTGTCGTTGCGGCGGAGCGCGAAGATCGTCGTGATCGGCGCCGGCGTGCACGGGCTCTCGACGTCCTGGCACCTGGCGAAGGAGTTCGAGGCGCGAGGGCTCGGTTCGGGCGAGGACGTCGTGGTGCTCGACAAGACCGGCGTCGGGGCGGGCCCGTCGGGGCTCGCGTGCGGGGTGATCCGCAACAACTACTTCCAGCCCGCGATGCGCGAGCTGATGGCGCACTCGGTCGAGGTCTGGGAGTCCGATCCCGAGGCGTTCCACTACCACCCGGTGGGCTACCTGCAGGTCGCCCCCGAGGTGATGCACGAGGACGTCGCGACGATCCACGAGCAGCAGCGCGCCATCGGCTACACCTCCGACCTGATCGAGGGCGAGGACGAGTGCCGCGTCTACATGGAGTCGATCTTCTCGGACTGGCAGGCGAGGAGCGTGACGGTGGTCCTGCACGAGAAGAAGGGCGGCTACGCCGAGAGCATGCCGTCGATGCTCGGCCTGCGGGCCAAGGGCGAGGCGCTCGGCGTCGAGCTGATCGCGCCCGTGACGGTGACCGGGTTCGAGAGCGACGGGGGCGCGGTCTCGAGGGTCGTCACCGACCGGGGCGGCATCGCGTGCGAGCAGGTCGTGGTGGCTGCGGGCCCGTGGGTGCGGGACGTCTGGCACATGCTCGATCTGCCGGGCACCGTGACGGTCAGGGGCCGGGATGGCCGCGACCACGAACGGCCGATGTGGACCTACTGGTGCCTGGTCGAGGGGACGCTCGGCGTCGATCCCTCCTACCTGCTCGACAACGACGGCAACCTGCCGCCGGTCGTGCACCTCGACACCGACGCCCCGCTGCTCGACGACACCGACGGCTCGCTCGTGACCGACGAGCTCTGGGGCATCTATTACAAGCCGGACTTCAACTTCGGCGGCGTCCAGGGTGGGGCGATGCCGTGGGTCGTCGACCAGCCGGCCGACGACGTGGCGGTCGACCCTTACGGGCCCGAGAGCACCGAGTTCGTCGTGGGCGACGCATTCGAGCGGATGTGGACCTCCGCGCTCGCGCACTGCCACAAGCGGTTCGAGGGCAAGCGGGGGCTCTACCGCCGGGCCCCGACGGGCGGGATCGGTGCGTTCACCCCCGACAGCTTCCCGGTGTTCGACACCTTCCGCGAGAACGTCCACGTGATCGCGGACTCGAACCACGGCTACAAGATGATCGGCGTGGGCGCGCTCGTCGCCAAGGAGGTGCTGGGGGAGCGGCAGGCGCTGTTCGAGCCGTTCCGTTTCTCCCGGTACGCCGACGGGAAGCTCCACCCCGTGAGCCACTCACCCTTCCCCTGGAGCTAGCGGCGTGAGCCGGCGGGACGACGCCCCCATCGAGTTCGACCTCCCGATCGGCGCGTTCCCGTCGTGGGCCGCCGACGCGCTCACCTCGGGGGCCTGGGAGGAGACGCCCCCGCCCGACGAGATGCAGATCGAGGGCGAGGAGGGCGAGGACCCGGTCCTCGCGTTCCGACGGACGCTCGGGATGTTCGCGACGGGCGTCACCGTCATCACGACGACGTCCGCCGACCAGGTGCACGGGATGACGGCCAACGCGTTCATGTCGGTCTCGCTCCGGCCGCCGCTCGTGCTGATCTCGGTCGACGGCCGCGCGAAGATGCACGCGTTGCTGAACGAGGGCAAGCGGATCGGGATCAGCGTGCTCTCGGAGGACCAGCAGGGTCTTTCGGATCGGTTCGCCGGGCGACCCGGCGGCACCGGGCCCGAGCCGAGCTTCGACGTCGTCCGGGAGACGCCGCTCGTCGAGGGCGCGCTCGCGCACCTGGTCTCGAGGGTCACGCGCTCGTACTGGGGCGGCGACCACTCCCTGTTCCTCGCGTTCGTGGAGTACGCCCACTACGGGCAGGGGAGCCCGCTCCTGTTCCACGGCGGCCACTACGAGGCGCTCTCGGCACCCGAGGGCTCGATCCTCGGGGCGCTCCCACCGGCCATGCGCGAGAAGCTGCTGTCGGACGGCGAGGAGCAGGTGTTCGAGGCGGGGGAGACGGTGATCCGCCAGGGGGAGCGGGGCGGGGACGCGTTCGTCATCCTCGGCGGCTTTGCCCGGGTGGTCCGCGACGGACGGGACGTCGCGCGGCTGGGCGCCGGCCAGTTCTTCGGCGAGGTCGCGATGCTCGACGGGAGGCCACGGACCGCCGACGTGATCGCCGAGACCGGTCTCCGGTGCATCGCGCTGTCGCGGGACACCGTGCAGCGCGCACTGCGCGCCGAACCGGACCTCGCCTGGCGCGTCCTCGAGGTGCTCGCCGGCCGGATCCGCGGCTGAGGCGTGCCGAGGGGCCTCGGCGAAGGCGGTTAGCTCTCGATGTCGGGCAGCTCCGAGAGCCAGGGCGTCCGGTAGCCGTCGCGGTCCCAGAGCACCGGGAAGAACGACTCGTCCATCGAGAGGTCGCCTCGTCTGCGGTACCGCGAGTAGTTCACGTCCACGTTCGTCTCGTGGAAGCGCGCGTTCGAGGGGAGCAGGTGCGACACGAGCCCCATCCTGGCGACCGTGCCGCTCCGGTTCGGCTCCGAGCCGTGCCACGTCGCGTTGTGGTGGAACGCGCCGCCGCCGGCCTTCACGACAACCGGGACGATCTCGAGCTCGGACACGTCGGACGGCTGCGCGTCCCGAACGCCGGCCAGCCAGTCCTCGGGCGCGTGGAACTGCGCCCTCGAGGGCGGCGAGACGCCCCACTGGTTCGAGCCTCGGACGTACGCGATCGGGCCGGCGTCGGCGGCCGTCTCGTGCAGGGTCATCCAGCAGGTCACCATCTCTGGCGGCACGAGGTAGTCCGCGTACGAGCCGTCCTGGTGGAACCCGATCGCCTTGGTCCCCGGCGGCTTCCATAGCACGTTGTCCTGGAGGATCCGAACGCCCTCGTACCCCATCAGCTGCGCCGCGAGGCGGCCGATCCGCGCCGAGAGCACCTGCGCGGCGATCACCGTGTCCGACTTCCAGGCGTTGCAGAGCTGCCGGGTGCGGTCCTCGGGATCTCGGCCCTCGACCCAGTTCACCTCGTCCGGCCGGATCCCGGTCTCGTACCCGCCCTCGAACAGCGGCAGGTAGCGTTCGCGGAGCCGCTCGAGGGCACGTGGAGCGATCAGGCCCTCCTCCACGACCAGGAACCCGTCGCGCCAGAACGACGCGACCTGCTCGTCGGTGAAGCGTTCGAGTGGATCGGCGGCGACGTCGGTCGCCACGCCTAGGACCTCGGGCGGGTCTTGTCCGGGTCGTAGAAGGGGAACCGGACCACGGTGGCGGGGATCCGCTTCTGCAGGCCGTCGAGCTTGCCGACCTCGACGCGGGTCCCGAGCTCGGCGAAGCCGACCGCCACCCGCGCGAGCGCGATCGTCTCCTTCAGCACGGGAGAACGTGTCCCCGAGGTCACGACGCCGATCTCCTGGCGCCCGACGAACACCGGATCGCCGTGCCCGGCCGACTCGTTGCCCTCGACCGCCAGCCCGACGAGGGTCCGTTGCGGGTGGGCCTTGCGCCCCTCGAGGGCGGCGCGCCCTACGAAGTCCTCGTCGCCCCGCAGGTCGACCGCGAACCCGATCCCCGCCTCGAACGGGTCCACCTGCTGGTCGTACTCGTTGCCGGCCACGATCAACCCCGCCTCGATCCGAACGATGTCGAGGGCGTCCAGGCCGAACGGCGCGAGCCCGAGCGGCTCGCCGGCCTCCCAGATCGCGTCCCAGACGGCCCCGGCTTCGTCGGGATGGCACCAGACCTCGTACCCGAGCTCGCCCGTGTAGCCCGTGCGCGAGACGACGATCGGGATCCCGTCGAACGCCCGCACGCGCCCCACGAGGAACCGGAACCACCCCAGGTCGTCGAGCGACCCCTGCGCGGGCGGGGTCCAGACGATCTCGCGCAGGATCTCGCGGCTCGCCGGCCCCTGCACCGCGACGTTGTGCAGCTGGTCGGTCGAGGGCTTGACCCAGGCGCGTAGCGCGCGCCGCTCCGCGTGCTCCTTCAGCCACACGCCGTCGTAGTCGTCGCCGCCCACGAACCGGAAGTTGTCCTGGCCGAGGCGGAACACCGTGGCGTCGTCGATCATCCCGCCGGCCTCGTTGCACAGGGCCGTGTAGGTGACCTGGCCGACGGAGAGTCGCCGCGCGTCCCGCGTGATCGTCGCCTGGAGCAGCGCCTCGGCGTCGGGCCCGAGGACCTCGAACTTGCGCAGGGGCGACAGGTCCATGATCGCGGCGTGCTCGCGGCAGGCCCAGTACTCGGCCACCGCACCCTCGTTCGAGAAGTGGGACGGGAGCCAGTACCCGTTGTACTCGACGAGGTTCTTCGTCAGGGCCTCGGTCCTCGGGTGGAACCCCGTCTTCTGGGTCAGCACCGGGCGGGCCTCGGGCGTGACGCGGTGCGCGATCGCCGCGCTGAAGCGGTGCTCGGGCGCGTAGACGCGCACGTGGACGTCGGTGGGGTTCCAGGCGTTCGCAGGGTCGATGTCGTCCGGGCAGGCCGACGACGCGCAGACCAGATCGGTCATCGCGCGCAGGAGCACGTAGTCGCCGGGCCTCGACCACGGCTCGTCCGAGACCAGGACGTTGTCGGCGTTGAACGAGGTGTTGAAGAAGAAGTTCAGCGCCGGCCAGCCCTTCCGTTTGGCGATCTCGTACACGGTGAGCGTCCCGTTGAAGTTGTCCGTGCAGTTGACGTGGCCCGGGTACCCCATGTCCTCGTAGTACTTCGCGTTGCAGGCGAGCGCGAACGTGTCGTGCCGGCCCACCGTGTCCCGGACGACCTCGACGAGCGGATCCATGTCGGCGTCGTAGAACTTCCCGAACAGCCCTGGCGCCGGGTACGCGCTGCCCATCAGCGTCCGCGTCACGGTCGCGTCGAGGCCGCGTTCGATCCCGTCGTCGAGCTTGCGCCGGTGGAACGCCAGGAAGTCCGAGCACTGCTTGCCCTCGACGTCGATCACCTGGACGAACTCGCCGGCCTGCACCTCGTAGCTCCGGGCGGTCGATCGGTCGATCCGGAAGTCCAAGCGGGGTTCGGCGAGCGGCGGGGGGAGCTCGACCTCCTGCGTCGTCCGCGGCCGCGCCCGGTGTACCTCGACGACGAGGTCGCTCGGCGGCGGAGCACCGTCGACGAGCCGGCCCGCCGGGGCGGCCACGATGAGCACCGCATCCCGATCGGCTCGGAACGATTGTTCGGAGCCTGGCGGCGACCACTCGCCGAACAGCCGGACCGCCTTCGCATGGCTCGGATCCAGCCCGCGGCCGGCGAGGTCCTGCACCACCTCCCGGGCGCCGTCGACGATCGAGGAGACGAGCCCCCGCACCACGGTCGCGGGCGCGTCGCCCCGCGCGCCGATCGCCTCGGCAGCGTCCGCGCCGTCGGGCGACAACACCGTGAGCTCGGCCACCTGGCCGCCGTCCACGTCGATCACGGTGAACCGGTCCTCGGGGGCGATCGCCAGCACCGTCGCGCCGCCGGGGCGGATCCAGTACTGCTCGAACGACGGATCGGCCGCCCGGAACCCCCCCACGAGGAGCTTCGACGGGCCGCTGCCGACCGCCATCACCCTAGGCCCTCTTCGCCGGTTCCTTGGGCTCCTGCTCCGAGGCCTCCGACATCAGCTGCTCGGCGAGCTCGCGCTTCCCGGCGGCGTCGAGCTTCTTCACCTCGTTCTCGACGGCCCGGCGGTTGTACGACTGGTTCCAGTAGTCGAGAGACTCGAACCCCAGGAGGACGGCCTTGCCCACGAACTGCCGGAGCACCTCGTTCGTCGGACCCATGACCCAGCCGGCCTTCGCGTCGCGCAGGTAGCGCTCGAGCTCCATGTCGCGCTTGTAGCCTGAGCCGCCGCACGCGTGCAGCATCTTGTCGACCACGTGCGCGACGTTCTTGGCGGCCTCGAACTTGATCTGCCAGGCCCAGTGCAGGTAGTTGCCCCGGGCCAGGGCCCCCGGCTCCGGGTTCCGGGTGTTGCCGTCGGTCTCGCGGTCCATCGCCTGGGCGACCGAGAGCACGAACAGGCGAGAGGCGTTCGTGTCCATCAGCGCCTCGCCCACGTAGTCCTGGATCGTGGGGTAGTCGGCGACCCGCAGGCCCACGTCGACGTGCTTCTTCCGTGTCGTGTGCCGCTTGGCGATGTCGATCGCCCCGAGCGCGAGCCCGTTCCACACCGAGGAGGAGCCGATCAGGAACCAGGGGTCGACGGACTCGTCGTTCGAGTTCGCGCCGTCGCCCTCGGGCCCGACCAGCTGGGTGGCCGGGATCTCGACGTTCGGCACCTCGACGGGC
>DASXTX010000194.1:0-11882 GCA_036505195.1 Actinomycetota bacterium | reverse complement strand
GCCGTAGAGCCATCCCGGGTGATGCTGGCTCAACGGGCACCAGGCACCGCGCCACCTGTGCAGGCTGCTGCCGAGGGTCTCCCCTTCCCTGACGATGCCTTCGATGCGGCCATGGCGGTCCTGACGTTGCATCACTGGTCGGATCCGATCCGCGGCCTTGCGGAGCTTCGCCGGGTGGCGAGCAACCGGGCAATTGTGCTTTCGATTGCACCGGATCACGAGCGATCGTTCTGGCTGACCGAACGGTACTTCCCGGCCATCGGGGCGTGGGACGCTGCTCACTTCCCGCCGATCGACGTGATCTGCTCGAAGCTGGGCGGAACAGCGGTGGTCAGGCACGTGCCGATACCCTCAGATTGCCAAGACGGTTTCCTGGGTGCCTTCTGGCGGCGACCTCATGCGTACCTTGATCCCGATGTTCAGGACGGTATCTCCACCTTCCTTCTTATCGGCGAGGAAGAGCGGCGGCGGGGTGAACGCTTGCTCGCTCAAGATCTGGAGAACGGGGAATGGCGGAAGCGCTTCGGTCATCTCTTAGAGTTGGATGAGCTTGACCTCGGCTACAGGCTCGTGACGGCGGAACTCTGAAGCTGGGCGACGACGAATCCCAATCGGCGGAAAGAAGCGATTCCATCACGAAGCGAATCTCACAGCCGACCTGGTAGCGAGGTGCTGCGTCGCTCAGGCGGCGTCGGCGAACAGCGCTTCGTTCACCAGGATGGGGGCGTCCAGTCGCAGGGCCAGCGCCACGGCATCGGAGGGGCGAGCCGAGATGCGGATGGCGGTTCCATCCTGCTTCGTGACTTCGATCTCGCCAATGTACACGTCGTCCTCACGGTATTCCGTGATAACCACTTGTCGCAGTGTGGCTCCAAGAGCAGCGATAACTTCACCCAGCAAGTCATGCGTCATTGGACGGTCCCATCGATTGCCGTCAAGCGCGGACGAGATGGCGAACGCCTCAGCCGAGCCTATCTGGATGTGGAGGGCGCGACTTCGCTCAGGACTTCTAAGCATCACATAGGCTCTGTCCTGAGGCGCCACGGATACGGGCTCCGTCGGCTCGGTGGGCTCTGCCCGCTCCAAGCGAACTCCCTCTACTTCCACCGACACCATGATGACCTCCCTCCCCGCGCCTACGGAAAGAGTACTCGGCAAAGTCGGGATGTGGGCAGGTCGTTCCAACGCGACGCGAGATTGCTGATCCTCACAGTCAACGCGTCCGCGCCGAAGCTCAGCGAAGGGCATCTCGCTGGACCCGAAGGACCGGTCAGGCAGTCGCTTCCGGCGGAAGTAACTGCATGCCCGGAGTAGGCTCCTACTACTTCTCGGTCGGAAACCGACAGCTCACGACGCCCGTACCAGACTCGTACCATTTCCCTTCGCAATTCTGGGCCACGGCGAACTGACCCACCCGCCTCAGCTCCTCGGTCGTGACCACGAACCTCCACACCGACACCGCCACCGCGCTCTGCACGCCGATGGTCTTCATGGGGCTGAGCTGGCTCGCCATCGCATCCAGGTCGATCGCCGGTGCACGGGGAGGACTCACGATCCCGAGGAGCACGACGACGAACCCCGGGTTGTGGAGCACGAGTGCTCCACACCTAGCGATGAACGGCGTCCCCGATGTGGTGCGGGAGGTGCCCATCACCCACTCCTGGTCCTGCGTGGGGGCGCACCCGGAGAACGCCGTGCCAGCTGCGGCGACGGCACGCCGGATCGCGTCTTCGGCCGCCGGCGCTCGACCGGTCGCGGACACGTTCAGGTGCACGGGTGGCAGCGTGAGCGATCTGGGAGTGAGAGGACACACGGGCGTGACCACGATCACACCGGGATAGAGAACCGGGGCGTCGGAGGCGGGCATGCTCATCGCAGAGCCGATCGGGATTGGCGAAGGAATCGGCGGGCCGCCGGTCACGCCATCGCCCATGTGGCTCGTGTTCTGGATCAGCGTCCCCGTCGAGGACCGCTCGATGAGGTACCCGGTCTGACCGCTACCGCCTCCTTCAGAGATCGAGAATCCGGGCTCGGAGATGTTCTCCACGGTGAACCGGACGCCGGTTGGCGCGCCCGGCATGATCGTCAGGGACGGGAAGGTAGCGGTGCACTTCACGGCGCCGCGGTGCGTCAGCGCACTCACCGCGATCTCGTGGCCGACCAGCCCTGGGCCTTTGTCGCCCGCCGAAGGGTGGTCCTTCCCGGCACGGTTTCCAGTGGTACAACCGGTCACCGACAGGGCAAGGGCAAACGCCGTGATGAGTATCTTGGGAGCCACCTCTCTATTTTGCGCCCAGCGCACAACTCGGTGTGAGCGGCTGGTTACGCCAGGGTCCGTCTAGTTACCGAAGCCGGACCTATGAGCAGCGGCTCCAATGTCGTTTCCGATGGAAAGTGACATCCGCGAGGTTCAGCCGAGGCTGCATGAAGGCGCGCGGAAGGACTCGGCCGCGTTGGCTCGCCGGCTCAGTACGAGGCCCAGACCCTCCAACCATCAGGCCGTTGGACAAGGTACAGGTTGAAGTCCGCGCTCGCGCTCGTCGTTCCGTCGTCGAGCACCACGGTAATGGTCTTCTTGGCCACTCTGCGACCGCACCCGTACCCGACCGGGGTGCCACTGCTGGTACCGGATCCAAGGACCTTCACCCGGTTGGGCTTGCCTGCGATCGCCCACTGGCTCGTTCGAAGCGGGAGGGTAGAGGCGTCAAGGAGAGCGTGAACCTCCTTCCAGTCGCCGAGCAGGAAGTGCGTCGCGAACCGTAAGGCCGCTTGCTCGGCCTCATGAACGGCATCCGCTCCCAGCGGAAGGGTTCCGGCGACGGCCGGACACTGCTCGAAGGCTCCCTTCGGATAGAGGCTTGTCGAGACGAAGAGGTCGACCGGGCTTCCGGGCTGCGTGGACGTCCCCGCTGGCGGGAACTGAGCGACGATTGTGCCCGGCTCGCCACCCGTGCGGGTCTCGACCTTTCCGACCGCAAGCCTTGCATCCAGGACCTGTTGGACGGCTCCAGCTAGAGCCAAATGAAGGACCTTGGGGACCGAGACAGCCGTGGGCGATGCGCTCGGAGTCCCGCTCGAGCCGGGCCGGGCGCGGCGACCGAGGAGGTATCCGAGACCGAACGCGCTTGCGCCGACCAAGGCAACGACCACGATGGCAACGATCCCGCGGCGCATCTACCGGCTCCCAGGAGGCTCTCCCGGGAGGGTACGACCCTGCTGCACATCAGGTCGTTCCGGACGAAGTCGAACCGTCCAGGATGTCGTTCCGTTACGAAGCGACACTCTTCCGCTTCATCAGCCGAGAGTCTTCTCCATGAAGATCCAGTGCGGCTTGTACTCATCGGGGATCTCGCTCTGCGGGTAAGGCCCGATGTCCATGAATCCTCTGGAGCGATACAAGGCGTGGGCGGCCGTCATGAAGTCGGGGCTATCGAGCCGGACACGTTGATAACCGGCCGCCCGTGCCGCCCCGACCAGTCGATCGAGCATGGCGCGACCCACGCCACCCCGGCGATGCGACGGGTTCACCCACATGCGCTTGATCTCACAGGTATCGGGTGCGATCCGGCGCATGCAGGCCGTGCCGACGGCCGCGTCGTCGTCAAAGGCGAGCAGAAGGCGACCGACCGGCGGCTGGAACTTGGCGATCGTGGCCACGTCGTGCTCCACCGCTTCCTGGATCGGGAGTCGGAACCCGTGCCTTGCGCTCAGCTCGTCATTGCCCCACGTGAGGTAGTCGAGCCAGAGGCGACATACTGTCTCAAGATCCTTTGGAACGACGGCGTCCCGAACGTCCGCCATGTGACGTCCGACGATAGCGGCGGTGTCGCACAACCGCACATTCGTCTGGAGTCTCCATCCCTGATGTCGCTTTCAGCGGGAGCCAGCCCGCTGGATGTCGGCGATAAAACGACATCCTCGAGGTTACGGGGATGGACCGTTGATTGGATCACCGAGCCCGTCGAAGCGATGCGTGACCGCGCTCGGCAGTGCTTCCAGCAACGGCGATGCGAGGATGCGATCGATGGCCTCCTTGGGAGCGCCGACGTAGGTCGAGAACCCATCGATCTCCGTCGCGACGATCCAGCCTCGGTCGTCGGGCCAGAAGTAGTTCGGTCCTTCCATGCGCCAGTCGAACCATGTGGGCAGGTCGCGTATCGGACCGCGGAAGACCAGGTAGTGCCGGTAGGCCCACGTGCGTCCGACCGACTCGGCGGGCACGTCAGGAGGGTCGGGAGCGCGGTGGATCGTTCCCCTTGGAAGATCATCGATCGCTCGACCCAGGTCGCCGTATCCGTCCCACACCATGAACCACGCCTCATTGGACGTCGTCGTGAACGGGCGAAGCAGCGCGACGAGCGCGAGAGCCTCCGTCTCTTCGAGCCACTCGTACGGCGGGAACCACTCCCCCCCGCCCGTGCTGATCGCCGTCCAGTGGTCGTAATCGAACTCGTCGGGGTTATCGATGAGCGCCTGGAGGACCTCTGGATGCATCGTCTTGCCACGGGCCGTCGCGATCTCCGACCACGCCAGAGGGACGCTCTGCTCAGCGGAGGGACCGAGGATGCGCTTGGCGGGGTGCAGCAGCCGGGCATACGCCTCGTACCCGCTCGGCACGATGAAGCCGACGAGTGGCGGGAACGGGCCATGGGGATGCAATAAGGTGTCGAGCCACTCGGTCGGTTCGACGTTGGTCTCGAACCTGAATGGCGGCGGCGGAGGGAAGGACCCCATGTCGGCGAGGGTAGCGGTCCGACGCTGCGGTTCGCCTTCGGCGGAAAGCGACAGCGTCGTGCGTACGACGTTACTCGAGCGGTTGGGCATCCAGCCCCAGCCGAAGCACGGCCTCGACCAAGCAGTTCACAAGCATCCGAATGGGGTCGGAAAGGTGAAGCCGCTCGATTCGCGTCATGCTGTGCCCGCTGCCCCAACCTGACGAGCTCCGGTATTCGAAGACGGCGCCGTTCCGAAAGCGAACGAGGCAGGCGAGGATCGTGCCCTTCGTGGTCTCGACGGTCGCCTCCTGACCCGCGAGAAGGTCCTTCGCCCGACCCTCGAAGTAGCTCTTGTGCTCCCGCCGCACGGCATCCCGCCTGCTCCAGAACTCGTTGATATGCCGATCGGCGTCCTCTCGTGTCGCCACTGGTAACGGGACGCGGATCGAAGGAACTTCCACCCGGGCGCGCGAAGGCTCATGTTCGAACCGCGCATATCCGGTCCACCCCGCAGCGGGCGTTCGGCGTTGTCGGCGGGAGCGGCGTCTTTCCTCATCGTTCTTCGCCATGTACCACTCGACAGGATCAATGACGCGCAAGAGCGCCAGCCGCAGCGCCCCGAGATGTTCCTCGCGGTTTACGATCTTGCGAATCGCCGTGCGCCAGTCCACAACGCCATCGTAGTCGCGGTGAATTGGATGGCGCATCCGTCACCAAACGACATCGAGTCCGAGTAGCGTGTTCGCCAACACCGACATCTAGCGGCTGAATTGAGGTTGACGGCAATGAAGAAAGAATTGCCGGAAGGCCTGGTCCTCGACGAGGCCGAATCTCCGGGTGGCGCCTTGCAGCTGGTCGCGTATCAGGAGAAGGGGACCGTCTGGATCGGAGTCAAGCCAAAGGGGGCGGCCCTGGAGGGGGCCATCGGCCTACACACCGGATCCAGCGAGCACTACGTTGAGGCAACCGCCTCGATCCACCAAACGTGGGGAGTCGCGTTCGGCGCCGTCTCACCGGAGATCGAACGCGTGGAGATCAGGAACGAACGAGGTGAGGCCTTCGAAGGTCGGATCGTCCCGCTACCTGCATCCTTCGATGAGGAGTTCCGAGCCGCCTGGGGCGTGGCAACGAGTTGTCGGCAAGACTGCACCCTCACCGGTTTCGACGATACGGGGCGCTTGATAGACGGAGCCATGCTCCGACCAAGCAGGCGCGATCTGACGGCCGAGGAACGGCTGGAGCTGATCCGCGCCCAGTGCGACAGCAGCATGAAGGACCACACCTGGGCGTTGAAGCGCATGCCCTCGATCCCGGAGCAGGCCGAACACGTTCGAGAGGTCGAGAACAGCAGACGTGCCGTTGCGATGTGGCTCGCCTATGTCGAGGGTGCCGACGACGTGCGGTCAGCCCTTTCCGCGATCGACGCCATCATCCAACGATACGAGGCGGCGCCGGACTGGCAGGAATGGGAACCGGGGAACTGCAGCTTCTGCGGCCAACGTCCTGTGGCGGCGTGGTTCGAAGGCCCGACCTTCAAGACGTCTGTCCGTAGCTCGGCCGAGGTCCGCGCTCAGGAGGCCTGGCTAGCGTGCGCGACCTGCCTCGCGCTCGTGGAGGCCGATGATCGCGACGGCCTCGCCCGACGGGGCACCAGGCGACCCGCGGGATGGGCAAGCGAGGGAGCCGAAGCGATCACGCGCGAGATGCACAACGAGCAGTTCTGGCGACCACGCGATCGAGGATGATGCAGTCGCCATTCGCCCCGAGAGGCCGGACTATCGCATGCTGGTGCTTCCAGACGACAGATGTCGGTTCCGGAGGAAAGCAATGCCCACGTCGCCTGGAATCTGTTCGGTCTCGCCCTTCTGGGGCGCCGGTGCCAAACTCCGCTACGTGAGTGATCACCGCCGGTTCGGCTATCTGCCCTTTCACCAACTAGGGACGCCCTCAGCTCGGGAACCGCTTGGCGAAGCCGGGACAAGTGCCGCCGGAACGATCGCCGGAGGAGCGCTTTGCCAACGCTCCATTCCCGCTGTGCGGGCCTCCGCCTGACTGGAAGGGATTACGGTTCCTGGGAGACATCGGCTGGGGCTGCGAGTACCCCGGCCCAGACGAGACGTACGCCTTGACCCTGGCACATGGCATCGTCGTCGCAGGGCCAGCCGTCATTCCGATGGAAGGCGACGCGCCACGGCGACCGACCGACCCCTTCAGCCAAAGTGCTACCGAACCGCCTGCCAGTTGGGCTCGAACTCGGTGCTGTCGGGGATCACGAAGCGGGTAATGACGGGATTGCCCAGCCTCAGGATCGCGATGTCCACCAGGCCGCGGTCGTAGTTGGCGATCGTGAAGGCGATCTGGGTACCATCGGGCGACCACGCCGGGGCCCACTCGGTCGCCCGGCTGCTCGTTAACCGCTCGATGCCCGAGCCGTCCGCGCGGATCGCCCATAGGTCCCAGTTCCCGGGCCGGTTGCGCCGGTTGCTCTGGAACACGATCCGGCTCCCGTCCGGTGACCAGTCCGGGTTCGCGTCCTTCCCTTTCACGTGCGTCAACCTGCTCTGGTGGGAACCGTCCGGTGACATGAGGTAGAGGTCCCAGTTGTCGTGGCGTCGGCTCGCGAAGGCGATCGTGGTGCTGTCGGGCGACCACGCGGGAACAGAGTCGCGGAACCCGTCGTGCGTGAGCCGCGTCTGGTCGCTTCCGTCGGCGTTCATCACGAAGATCTCCGCGCTCCGACCGAGTCCGCTTCCAAACGCGATCTGGCTCCCGTCGGGTGACCAGGCAGGCTGGAAGGCGAACCCGAGGTCGGTGAGGCGTCGCACGCCCGACCCATTCGCGCTCATCACGTAGATGTCGCTTCGGAGTCCCTCGGAGAACCTCTGAAACACGATCTGACTCCCGTCCGGTGACCACCGGGGACGGTAATCCGGCGCTCGGGTCAGCCTGGTCAGGCTGGAGTCGGAAGGATCGATCGTGTAGATGCCGAGCGCGCGCGGCGCACTCTCCCGCACCAACGCGATGAGCCCGTTCTTGCCCGGGAACGACTTCGCGCTCGGAGTACGCGCGCAAACAAGGAGCGAGGCGGTCAATACAACTGCCAACGCCGCGGTTGGGCCCCCACGAGCGCGCTTGTTCGTTGCCATCAAGGTGCCGGCGTACACGACTGTCTCCTAGACCGCGCCGAGCGAGGAAGGGTTCCCGCGGGTCAAGGAAGGAAGTTCCAAACGACTCCTCGTGATCAGGAGGGTCACGATGTCGGTTCCGTCACAAAGCGACTGTCCGCACCATGAAGGGCCTTCGGCCGAAGGAGCCGGGTTCCGGGTTCTAAGATCGGTTCATGGCGCCTACCCGTGTAGTCCCTAGGTGGCTCGCCTTGGGTCTCATCCTCGCGATGTTCGCGACAGGGTGCACCGGCGGCGAGTCACCGGGGCACACCGATGGCGAGTCATCCGGTCTTGAGACCGGACCACAGCGATCGTCGACTCCGAGCCCAGGGCCTTCACCGAGTTCCAGCCCAGGCCCACGAGCACTTCTGATCGCTACGCTGAGCACCGACAAGGGAGTGTTCAAGGGACAGCGACTTCCCCGGATCGACCGATGGACTGGGGCACAAGCCCAGGCGTATCGACAGAATTTCCGGTTGTGCTTCACCATCGGCCTTCGTGACACCGCCATCCAGCTGCATACCCAGCGAACCGTGTTTCGAGCAGCCCTAGCAGTCGTCAAGTCGTATCCCACGCGGCTACTCAAGGCAGGGTACGAGGGATGCGTCGACGGCTTTGCTTGGGACCGACTTTCGTGAGTGCCAGGAATTGAGTTGTCTCACGGCTCCTTCACGGAGCTGACGATCGCTGCGGTCGCAAACCCGATGACGATGAACCCGGTGAACATCTAGGCCAAAGCATCCGAGGCCCGGCGCCGTACGAGTAGCAGTCCTGGGTCCCGGGGCAGTCGCGAGGGCCTTACGGGACGACTAAGAACGCCACGATCGCTCCTGCGAAGGCGTCATCGGAGCTGTTACTCCTCGCCAGCTGAGGCGGATTGCCCGCGGGTCTGTCTAAGCTGAGTGCTTGAGAACATCCGTGCGGTCCTGTTCGTGAGCCCGCCTGGGCATCACAACACGCCAGATGAACCCGGCGACGACGACCAACCCGATGCCTGCACCAACTACTACCGAGGCCGCTGTTCCGAACTTGGTGACTTGCGCCAGGATCGCGGATGCGGCTAGCCAGACCCCGCCTCCGATCAGGGCGATGACCAGTCCCTCCAGGGAGAGGCTTGTCTCGTAGCTTCGGCAATGCGGTGCGAGACCCTGCCCGTCACGTAGCGGATGCTACTCGGCGTGGCGTCCAGACTCCGTGAACCCCGCCGGGAAGGTCACCAGCGGGGTTTCGGGTCCTACTTCGACTTGCGAGGACGCTTCGGGCCGATCGCAGTAACTGCGAGCGCTGGCAACTCTCGACGCATCCGCTCGAGGACCTTCCGCTGGTTGGCCCGCTGCTTCTCGGTCCCGGGCTTGACGGCGATCGCCCAGACCTGGGTGACCGTCAGTTCGAGCTCGTGGGCGACCTCTTCCCGGGTCCGCCCCTTCGCGAGGAGCTCGCGCGCCCGCGCTTCTCGTGGGTCTTTCTTGGCTGCCATCTCGGCCTCCTCGTCCCGCCCGTAGGTCCGACCGTTGGCGTGATCAACGGGTGGACGAGCGATGGAGTCGAGACGGTTGAAGGTCGCGACTGGTGGGTGGCGGCGCGCGGAGCTCCGCTGGAATACGATTTCTGGCTCCGAGCCCGTCGGGTTCAGAGTAGTTCCTGGGGGTGACTTCGCGAATAGGGCATGAGAGCGGACAGAGACCCCGGAACCGCCATCAACCACCTGTGGCGCAAGGCGCCCCTCGCGCTCATCCGCTACCCGGGCCTGTTCGCAGCCATCGTCGTCGGGTGCCTGCTCATAGCCGTCGCCGCGGCGGCCTATCCACTCTTCATCTCCGCAACGGCCAGTGACCTCGTGCGCTCCCAGATCGATCGGCCAACCGTCACCCGGTTCAGTGCCGGCGTCACCTACGAGCGGGAGCATCTGCGGTTCCGCAAGCTGGCGCCGCGTGGTCGCGAGGATGGACCGCTGTACATGCGTCTTGACGCCATGTTCAGGGAGAGGGCCGCCCGAACCGACCTCCTGGGCCCGACGTTGGGGAACATCGTGGGAGCGACGGTGTCGGTGAGCCCGCCGGACCAACCCCGACAGAGGACGGGCCGGCTGTTCGCCGGTGAGCAGGCCCTTCAGCACGTCCGCATCCTCGAGGGCACAGACGGGGACGGTGTCTGGCTGCCCGACTTGATCGCCGACGCACTTCACCTGGGAGCCGGGGATCGTGTCCACTTGACCGGTCGGGGAGGTCGCTCCATCGAACTGGGCATCGATGGCGTGTATCGGGCGCTGTACACGTACACGGCGGAACCGCTCCCGGGCTACTGGCTGAGCTGGACGGAGCAGATCTGCGGTGGTTTCGTCGCCTGCTATCCTCCGCCGCCGCAGTTCGTGATCCTGGACCGCGACCAGTTCGTCCGCGTGTCGAACGCCCTCGGGATCCGGTCCGCGACCTTCCTCTGGCAGGCGCCGCTTCGCGAAGGGATTGACATCACGCTTGAGGAGGCGACCGAGCTCCAAGGGTTCGCCGAGCGGTTCAAGACCGAGATCAGCGACGATCGGACGTACGTTGGTCGCGCCTTCGAGTGTTGTCACGTGCTCGGACCCCGATCCATCCCCCGTCTAACGGCGCTCCGCACCGCGATCGACGAGGTGACCTTGGAGGTGCACCGACGCGTCGCTGCGCTCGAGGGTCCGGCCATCCTGCTTCGAGTGGCCGGCATCGTGGTGGCCCTTCTGGTCGTGGGCGCTGCTGGGACCTTCGCGCTGGCAGCACGCGAGGTCGACGCTGGGCTCCTGTTCGTTCGCGGCGCGGGACCGTTCGCCGTGGGCGCGAAGGGGTCGCTGGAGTCGTTCCTGCCCGGCTTGGTGGGAGCAGCGGCCGGACTGGGCTTAGCCTTCGCCCTCGTGATCGGCCTCGGTCCGGACGGAGCCATCGCGCCGGGTGCCCTCGCGTCCGGGCTCCAAGTGGCGGGGCTCGCGGTGGTCGGGGCGTTGGTGCTGCTCGGTCTCGTGAGCGCGGTCTCCTTCCTGCATCGGTCGGAACGCCACCGAGATCGTCTCCGGGCGCTGGCGCGGCTGCCCTGGGAGATCGCGGTGATCGCGCTGGCCGTGGTGATCTTTCGGCGCCTCCAGACCGGTGGGGCGATCGTGGTGGACCACGTCACCGACGTCCGCCGGCCGAGCCCGCTGCTGCTGTTGTTCCCGGTTCTGTTCCTCGCGGGGTGCGCCGCAGCAGGCAGCAGGCTGCTCCCCGCCGCGGCGAGGTGGCTGCGTCCTCGAAGCGGACGACTCTCGTCGTGGGCATACCTCGCGGTGCACCGTCTAGCTGCCGCCCCGAGACTCGTGGTCCTCCTGGTCGCGGGTTCGGCGATCTCGCTCGGGATCCTCATCCAGGGGCAGGCGCTGGTCAGCTCCTTGGAGACGACGGTCCAGGCCAAGGCCAAGGTGTTCGTCGGCAGCGATGTCCAAGGTCGAGTGAACTACGAGACCCCCGTGCCGCGGTCGTTCGCGATGCCGATGACGCGCGTGGTCCGCCGACTGAATGCCGGATCCCTGCAACCCGCCGGACCGACCTTCGATCTGCTGGCGATCGACAGCTCGACCTTCGACGAAGCCGCCTACTGGAACGGGGACTTCGCCCAAGAGCCCCTCGAGGCGATCGTGGGTCGGCTCGCCGACACCAAAGGGGGCGGTCTGCCGGTCGTGCTCTCCGGCGGAACGGATCGCGATCCGACCTCCATCCTGATCGACCGCGAGAAGGTCCCCGTCGACGTCGTCGCTCGGACCGACGCCTTCCCTGGGATGTCCTCGCTCCGACCCCTCGTCGTCGTCGACGAAGCGGCCTTCCTCACGGCCTTGGCTCTTCCCGCGAACCCGCTCGACGTTCCGGGCGCCAGCACCGAGTTTTGGGTGAAGGGCGATGAGAAGGCAGCCGAGCACGCACTCACAGCCGTCGAGTTCCCGCCGACACTCATCCTGACCGCTTCCGAGATCGAGGACATCCCCTACATCGCGGCGGTA